>CAZYGK010000001.1:0-149298 GCA_964647355.1 uncultured Flavobacteriaceae bacterium
ACGGCTTCAAGAAGTCGCGCGCGGCGCTCGGCCAGGAGCGCATCATGATCAACTGTGCCGGCACTGGGATTGCGATCAAGACCGCAAGCCGCAAGAAGGACTCGACCGAGATCGCAGCCCACCCGACGGAACACTTCGACCGCCTCATCCAGATCAACTTGGTGGGCACCTTCCGCTGCCTCGCGAAGGCGGCGGCCGGTATGCTGTCCCTCGATCCGGTAACGGAGGACGGCGAGCGCGGCGTCATCATCAACACGGGCTCGGTCGCCGCCGAAGACGGCCAGATCGGTCAAGCCGCTTACTCGGCCTCGAAAGGCGGCATTGTCGGCATGACGCTCCCGATCGCCCGCGACCTGTCGCGCGACGGCGTGCGCTGCTGCACGATCTTGCCCGGTCTCTTCAACACACCGCTGCTCGCCGGCGCGCCGGAGGAAGTGCGCAAGAGCTTGGGCGCGCAAGTGCCGTTCCCGTCCCGCCTTGGTCACCCGTACGAGTACGCAAAACTCGCGCGCCATATCTGCGAGAACTCGATGCTCAACGGCGAGGTGATCCGCCTCGACGGTGCAATCCGTATGGCGCCGCGCTAGAGCGGCGTCAGATTGACACAGGCGGACTGCGCCGCCTGTGTCCCCCGATACAGCAAAGCCCGCGCAATCTTGCTCGCTTTGCCGGGGCTCCATTAAGGTCCGCGCCGGAATCGCGTCCTCTTTCCAAGGGAATCTCTCATGAATCGCAATGTGGTGATCGGTGGCGTTGCAGGCGTCGCCGGCATTCTCGGTGTCGCCGGCTGGTACTTCCTGTCGGGCCCCGGCGCGGGCCTTGGCGGCGGCACCGCGACGGAGCCCACCGGCCCGATCACGCTGAATGCCGTCAACGTCGTCACCGAGCACGAAGCCGGTCAATCCGAAGACGGCCGCATGCTGAGCGTGAAGTTCCCGAAGTTCGAACTCGTGGCGAAGGCGGGCGAGACGACGTCGTCGGTGTTCTCGACGACCTGGCGGCTGAAGCTCGGTTCCAACGAACGCGCGGTCGCTGCGATCGCGTCACTGCAAGGCTTCATGAAGTCGGCCGGTACGCCGCCGCCGGTGGCGCCGGCGCCGCAACCAGCCGCGCCCGTCGCCGACGCAACAGCGACACCGCCGGCAACACCGGCCGCCGACGGAGCGGCACCGCCGCCCGCAACCGACGGCGCAACGCCGCCGCCAGCCGACAAGCCAGCCGCGACGCCGGCCGCAGCCGCTCCGGCCCAGCCCGTCGCCGGTGATGGCGTCGCCCGCGTGATCGTCTCGATCGGCGGCGAAACAACGGTGACCGAATGGCGCGACTGGACCGGCAACGGCGCCGATCACCAGCTCTCGAAGGCCGTCGCCTATGTCGGCACGCCTGCTGATTTGCGTGACGGGGCGACAGTGCCCGTTACAGTCACGGTCGAACTCGCAGGTGCCGCGTCGACGGAAACGATTGCCCGCCTGAACTCGCTCGTGCTGCGCGTAGTGGCCGAAGAAGCGCCGATCCCGGTCGAACCTGGCGCAACGCCCGGCACTGCCGCCGAACCGGCAACGCCGCCGGCAGCCGAAGCGACACCGGCAACGCCTGCTCCGGCCGCGCCAGCCGACGGCAGCACGACAACGCCGCCGGCGACGCCAAACCCTTAGGGCTTCGCCGCCAATTCCATGGCGCGGGCGAGTTCGACGTCTTTCATCGTCAGCCCGCCCGCGTCATGCGTCGTCAGCAGCACGTTGACAGTCTTATAGACATTCGACCACTCCGGGTGGTGGTCCATGCGCTCCGCAACGAGCGCCGCCTTCGTCATAAAGCCAAACGCCTCCACAAAGTCGCGAAACACGAACGTCTTGGCGATCGCATCCCGCGCAGGCTCCGCCCGCCAGCCCGCAAGTTCCTTCAGTGCCGCCGCGCGTTGCGCCGCATCGAGTTTTTGGCTCAAGGAACACCCTCCCAATCTGAATCCGGTCTGGTCTATCTTCGCCCAACAACCGATCCGCTGGCGAGGGCCCAAATGTCGACCGAGACGCTTTTCGAACTGACCGCGCCGACGCTTGAAGACATCGAATTCCTTGCGCGCGACACGTTCGAGCGCCTGCCGAAGCGCTTCCGCGACCGCTGCGGCGACATCATCTTCCGCGTCGAGGACTTCCCCGACGACGACGTCGTCCAGGAGATGGAACTCGAAACGCCTTACGACATTCTAGGCCTGTTCCAAGGCATCGGAATCACGGAACAGCAAGAAAGCGATCCGACGCCACGCGATCCGAACATTGTGTTTCTCTACCGCCGCCCGATCCTCGACGAATGGAGCGACTCGGAGATCACGTTGGGCGACATCGTCACGCACGTTTTGATCCACGAGATCGGTCATCACTTCGGCTTCACCGACGACGACATGGAGCGCATCGAATCCGAGGTCATGGAAGACTAGGCGTCGAGCGCGTATGTACGCTCCACGCGATAGAGGCTCCCGTTCGAACTTGGGAAGCTCGAGAAGAGCGCAAACCGGCGCACCGCGATCGGCCCGCTGTCGAACGGCGCATGCGCGCCCAAGAACGCGCGCACCTTGGCGATCGGAGCGTCGCGGAGCCTCGCCAGCGTAACGTGCGGCGTGTACTTGCGCGTCTCGGCGGCAAGCCCAATGCGCTGCAACGCGCTTTCGATCTTCGCCGCAAGCCGCATGAGCGCGTCGTTCGGCGCAACGCCGATCCAAAGCGCATGCGGATCGCGCCCGCCGAATTCGCCCGCGCCCTTCAGCGTCAACTCGAACTGCGGCGCCCGCAGGCTACTCAGCGCATCGTCGATGTCGTTTGCCACCGCCTCGTCGACCTCGCCGATAAAGCGCAGTGTCAAATGCAGATTGTCGGCGCTCGACCAGCGCGCCCCCGGTACGCCGCCCTGCAACAGCGACAGGCGGAT
This sequence comes from uncultured Flavobacteriaceae bacterium, assembly GCA_964647355.1. Classification (GTDB taxonomy): domain Bacteria; phylum Pseudomonadota; class Alphaproteobacteria; order Micropepsales; family Micropepsaceae; genus SZUA-430. Next base: position 2,926 of record CAZYGK010000001.1, read on the forward strand.
GCGCAAGCTCTCTGGCAACTCGATTGCCGTGAAAAGTCGGATCATCGAAAGGCGCGCCTCTCGCGCGTCAATGCGTGGCGGGTTTCGTTGCAGCTTTGGCGCGGATCTCAGCGAGCAGTTTCTCGACGTAAGGCAGCATGTTCTTCACGATCACCTTCGTGCCGGCTTCGTTCGGGTGAATTCCGTCGGCTAGATTAAGCTTCAGATTGGCCGCAACGCCCTCAAGAAAGAACGGGTAGAAAATCACGCCGTGCTTCTTCGCCAGTTCCGGATAGAGCGAATCGAAAGCAGTGGCATACTCGGGCCCCAAATTGCGCGGTGCTTTCATCCCGGTCAGGAGTATGGCGACCTTGCGCGCCTTCAACTTCGCCAGCACCTGATCGATGTTCATGCGGGTCGCCCCAACGTCGAGCCCGCGCAAAGCGTCGTTCGAGCCAAGCTCGACGATCACACCCGCGACGTCCTCGCTGAGCGCCCAATCGAGTCGTGCGAGGCCCCCAGCCGACGTATCGCCCGAAACGCCCGCATTGACGATCGCGACATCGTGCCCTTTGGTCCTCAACTGAGCCCGTAAAACCGCGGTGAAATCTGTCCCCGGCGGCAGGTTGTAGCCCTGTGTCAGACTGGTACCGATGGCCACTATCTTGATCGGCTTCGCCGCAGCCGCAGCAATTCCATTGATTCCGGCGGCGAAGATGGCGAGAATCAGCCAAATCGCGTTGAAATGGGCCCAACGCGTCCCATATCGGGTTTGCTCCCTCAAGCCTCTCGTTGGTAGTTCGGTGCGCATGCAGCGCTCGCTCAACACTGACCCAATCCTCCGCCTCGAGGCCGTCAAGCTCACACTTATGAGTCAGGCGGGCCCCGTCAATATCTTGAACGGTATCGAGTTGGTGATCCGTGAGGGAGAAGCCGTGGGTTTGGTGGGCCCGTCGGGCTCCGGAAAATCGACGCTGCTCATGGTCATGACCGGCCTGGAGCGCCCGACCTCCGGCAAGGTCACGGTCAAATCGAAGGTCCTGTCCGGCTTTAGCGAGGACGAGGCCGCGCGCTTCCGCCGCGGCAACGTCGGCATCGTTTTTCAGTCGTTCCACCTGATCCCGACGATGACCGCGCTCGAGAACGTGGCCGTGCCCCTCGAACTCGCGCTCGTCCCGAACGCGTTCGACAAGGCAAAAGACGAACTCATTGCCGTCGGCCTCGGTCACCGCCTCGACCACTACCCAAGCCAGCTCTCCGGCGGCGAGCAGCAACGCGTCGCCCTGGCACGCGCGCTCGCGCCGCGACCGAGCCTTTTGTTCGCGGACGAGCCGACCGGCAACCTCGACGGCCGCACCGGTGCCGAAATCGTCGAGATGATGTTCAAGCTTCAGCGCGAACGCGGATCGACGCTGATCCTCGTCACCCATGACGAAGCCCTCGCCAAGCGCTGCGACCGCATCGTCAAGCTGCGCGATGGTTACATCGAATCGATCGAAGACGGCGACCACAAGGATGAAGCCGCCGCGCCCGCAGAGGTAGCGGTCGCCGCTGTCGCAGAATGAACCACGTCGCCGTTGCATTGCGCCTTGCGCGCCGGGAGTTGAGACGAGGTCTATCGGGCTTTCGCATATTTCTCGCTTGTCTCATTCTCGGCGTCGCCTCGATCGCGGGCGTGGGCTCACTCAGCGAGGCGTTGCTTCAAGGTCTCTCGCGGCAAGGTCAGCAGCTGTTGGGCGGCGACGTCGAGGTCCGCCTCACGCAACGCGAGCTCAGCAAGAAGGAGCGCGCCTGGCTCGACGAAAACGGCAAGGTTTCCATGGTGGCGGAACTGCGCGCCATGGCGATTGCGCAAGGTCAAGACGCCCGCACGCTCGTCGAACTCAAAGCCGTCGACTTCGCCTACCCGCTCTATGGTCAGGCGGACGTCTCTCCGCGTGAGCCACTGAAGGAACTGTTCGCAAACCGCGAGGGCGTGTTTGGCGCGGCGGCGGACGAGCGCCTACTGGCCAAGCTCGGCCTGAAGGACGGCGGCATCGTAAAGATCGGCAACGCCCTATTTTCGTTGCGAGCCGTTATCCGGCGCGAACCCGATCGCGTGGCAGGCGGCTTCTCGCTGGGTCCGCGCGTGCTGATCTCGGAGTTCGCACTGCGCGCGACCGGCCTCGTCCAGCCCGGAAGCTTGATCAACTTCAACTACCGCGTCGCTCTGCCCCAAACCGCGACCTCTCGCGAAGGCGTTGCCCAATGGGTCGATCGTCTGAACGCTGCGTTCCCGCAAGCCGGCTGGCAAGTACGCGACCGCTGGAATGCCGCGCCCGGCGTGCGCCGCTTTATCGAACAAGCGGGCGCGTTCCTGATCTTGGTCGGCCTGACCGCGCTTGTCGTTGGTGGCGTCGGAATCGGCAGCGCCGTCAAAGCCTATCTCGACCGCCGTCGCGACGACATCGCCACGCTCAAATGCGTCGGCGCCAGCGGTCGCTTCATCTTCGCGATGTTCTTGGCTGAGGTCATGGCGCTCGCCGTGATCGGTGTGGCCGTGGGGCTTGTCGCGGGTGCGGTGCTGCCTCTGCTTGCGCAAGCGGTGCTCGCACCGATCCTGCCGTTCGAGGCGCAGTTCGGATTCTACTTGGCTCCGATTGCGGCTGCGGCCGCATTCGGCCTGGTCACCGCGTTTGCCTTTGCAATCTGGCCACTGGCGCGCGCTATGGAAACCTCACCCGCCGTCATGTTTCGCGATCTTGTCGCGCCCGTGCGCCGCTGGCCGAAGCCGGCCTACGTCCTGGCCACGGTCGCAGCCTTCGCGCTGCTCGCGGCTTTGGCGTTGCTCCTGACGCCGAACCTGCGCTTCGCGGCCGGGTTTGCGTTCGGCGCGGCGGCGGCCTTCGGGCTGTTGCAAGCGACGGCGTGGGGCATGATGTGGCTGGCCCGGCATGTGCCGCGCCCGCGCTTCATGATGGCGCGCCTGGCGCTTTCCAACATCTATCGCCCGGGCGCACCCACGCCGGCCGTCATCCTATCGTTGGGCCTGGGGTTGACCTTGCTCTCGGCGATCGCACTAACCGACGCCAACATTCGCCGCCGCATGCAAGAGGAAATCCCCGCGGAAGCACCGAGCTTCTTCTTGGTCGACATTCAACCCGACCAAGCCAAGCCGATCGCGAAGCTGGTCAAGTCCGCCAAGGGCGTCTCCGATTTCGACATGGTGCCGATGGTGCGCGGTCGAATCGTCAAACTCAAAGACACGCCGGCCGAGAAGGCCGTCGTGGCGCGAGAAGCGAAATGGGCGCTGAATGGGGACCGCGGCATCACCTACGGCAATCCGGAAGATGCGCTGAAGCAAGTCGTCGAAGGCCGTTGGTGGCCCGAGAATTACAAGACCGGCAAGGATGGACCGGCACTTGTGTCCTTCGCGACCGATCTTGCGAAGGGCTTAGGTCTCAAAGTCGGCGACACACTCACGGTCAACGTTCTCGGCCGCGACATACCGCTTCAAATCGCGAACTTGCGCCTCGTTGATTTCTCGAGCGCCCGCATGAACTTCATCATGATCGTCTCGCCCGGCGTTCTTGAAACCGCGCCGCATTCGAACCTGGCCACGGCACGCATCAGCCGCGAACACGAAGATGATGTGGAGCGCCTGGTTACGAACAAATTCCCGAACGTCTCCGTTGTGCGCGTGCGCGAAGCGCTCGAAACCGCAAACGATCTCGTGCAGCAGCTTGCCGGCGGCATTCGCGCAGCAAGCTTTGTCACGCTCCTCACGGGCCTGCTCGTTCTGGCCGGCGCACTTGCTGCCGGCCACCGCCACCGCCTGTTCGACGCCGTTGTCTTGAAGGTGATGGGCGCGACCAAAGGGCAGGTGATGACCACCTACCTGATTGAGTTCGCAGCCTTGGGCGCAGGTGCGGGCTTCGTCGCCGCCATCGTTGGCACCACCGCCGCCTGGGCTGTCGCCGCATTCTTGATGGACTCGTCGTTCGCCCCCTCGATGTCCACCTTGGTCGCCGTTGTGGTCGGCGGCGCAATCGCGGCAATGGCGTTGGGTATAGCGGCGACCTGGACGGCGCTCTCTACCCCTGCTGCGCGCACGCTCAGAACCGCTTAGGTTCATTCTCCAGGCCACAATCGCTAAACTGACCCTTAACACAGCCAAAACCTGTTGTTCTCGAAGGCTTTATCGGCCGATTCCCCTTGAACTTCAGCCCAAACGCGTCGATATCCGGACACAGGTTTGATCCGGCCACCCGGCCGGACCACTGGAGGAAACCGATGTCCGAGTACGAAACCTACGCTGGCCGCACAATGCCGAGCGCCGAGGCACAAGCGTTCGATCAAGGCCTGCGCACTTACATGATCGGCGTGTACCAGTTCATGGCCCTGGGCGTTGCCCTGACCGGCGCGATCGCGCTGGTGATGTCCATGCAACCCGCGCTGATGAACCTGATCTGGGCGACGCCGTTGAAGTGGGTCGTTATTTTCGCACCGCTTCCACTAAGCCTTTACGCTCAAATGCGCATCCACAGCCTCAGCCCTGGGACTGCTCAGGCCCTGTTCTGGCTCTACGCGACTCTTATGGGCCTGTCGTTTTCCGTTCTGTTCGCGATCTTCACCGACGCTAGCATTGCACGCGTTTTCTTGATCACAGCGGTCGCCTTCGGTGCGCTTAGCCTCTACGGCTATACAACGAAGACTAATCTTACGGCGTGGGGCTCGTTCTTGTTCATTGGCATGATCGGCGTCTTAGTCGCCGGTCTAGCCAACTACTTCCTGCAGTCATCCGCAGTTGATTTTGCCGTGAGCGTGATTGGCGTGCTCGTCTTCGCAGGTCTGACCGCGTATTTCACGCAGCAGATCAAGTCGCTGTACTACGAGGCTGCCGACGAAACTACTGCGGCTCGCTACTCGATTCTGGGCGCGTTCTGGCTCTACATCTCGTTCATCGCGATGTTCCAGTTCCTGCTCAACTTGATCGGCGACCGCGAGTAACCGAGCCTGAAGTAGGCATGACAGAGCCCCGGTGCTGCAAGGCGCCGGGGCTTTTCGTTGCACGCTACTCGACAAGCTGCATCCGCTTCGGCTCCAAGATCCGCAGCACCTGCGCCAGATCGTGTCCGCGCTTCAGCACCTGCCCCGCCGCGCCGACGACCGCATAAAGGCCCTGTTTGTGCCGAAGCTTCGGCCGCTTCTCGATCCGGTAGAGCGGCATTTCGGCAGCGCGCCTGAACACCGCAAAGATCGCATGCTCGCGGCCCGCGCCGATCGCGTAGTCGCGCCATTCGCCGGCCGCCACGTTGCGGCCGTAAACGCTCAAAATCGTGCTGAGTTCGCGCCGGTCGAACATCACCTGTTCGCCGCGCTCCCGTGGAAGAGCAGGACTTTCGCCCGTCTCTTGGCTCCGTGGCGCGGGGCGCTCGCCACGGAACAACTCTATGGGTTCATCGACCATCCGGCGAAAGTGTTCACCCGATAGGGGCCTTTGGCAAGACCGTTTCAGCGTTTACGGCACATGAAAATCCCGTCGGCAAATGGCAGCAAAGCGGTGTCGACGCGTCCGTCGCCTTTGATTTTCGCGTTAAGCGCTTTGAGCGCCATGGTGTCCGCCGAGGTGTCCCCCGCATCGATAACGCGTCCGAACCAGAGCACGTTGTCGATCGCGATCAACCCGCCCGGGCGCACCAGCTTCAGCATCGCTTCGTAATAGGCGTCGTAACTCGCCTTGTCGGCATCGACAAACGCGAAGTCGTAGCGCCCTGCGCCACCGTCCTTTAGCAACCGCTCCATCGTTTGCAGCGCGGGCCCGACATGCCCGGTGATCTTCTTCGTTTGCCCCGCCTCGGCCCAATAGCCCCGCGCGCGAGCCATGTAGTCTTCGCTGATGTCGAGCGCATCGACATGCCCGTCGTCAGGCAGCGCGAGTGCGACCGCCAACGCGCTGTACCCCGTGAACGTGCCGACCTCGATGTATCGCTTCGCATTCATAAGACGCGCGGTGAGTCCCATGAACGCCCCTTGCTCGGGCGCGATCTGCATGATGGCGACCCCGCCCATAGCAGCGGTTTCCGCACGGCACTTCTTGAGCACCGGGTGCTCGCGGACCCCCACGTCGTTCGCGTAGTCCAAAAGCGCATCGCTCAACGTAAGGTGTTTATGCATGAGGTTCCTGACCATCTGACCTTAACGCTGTAGATGCGCAGCCATTGAACCGCCGCGCAAGCGCGCGCTATGTTTGACGAAGAACATGCGCAACAACGCCCTCACCTCCTACCCGAAGAACCGTCCCTTCGAAGCCGCTTGGGGCGCCGCGAAGGACGTGGCGAGTTTCGTCTCCTGCACGATCCGCCCCCCGTGTGCGCCGCCCGCTGAAAACGTGCCCAAGGGCGACGGCCATGCCGTCCTCCTCATTCCGGGTTTCCTGACCGGCGATTGGGCGACGAAGGGGCTGATCAAGTGGCTCCGAACGATCGGCTACGATGCGGTCGGCTGGGGCTCGGGCTTGAATCTGGGGCCGACGTCGTCCGCGCTCGAACGATGCGAGACGTTGCTCGATGAAGCCTGCGAGCGCTCTGGAAAAAAAGTGACGCTGATCGGTCGCAGCCTCGGCGGCCTTTACGCGCGCGAACTCGCGAAGGACGAGCCCGATAAGGTTGTGCGCGTCATCACACTTGGAACGCCGGTCAGATTTCCCATCGCAACGCCCCTCTCGCCATTCGCCGAAATGCTAGCCACGAACTTCGACCCTGAGTTCGTGAAGCGCCGACCGGATCTGCTGCAAAATCCGCCACAGCCCATAACGGCGTTCTATTCGCGCAAAGACGGCATCGTTCCGTGGCGCTCGTGCCTAATCGAGGAAGGCCCGGCGGGGGAAAATATCGAAATCGACAGCCCGCATACGATCATGGGCTCGAACCCAACCGCTATGCGGATTGTCGCGGAACGCCTCGCAAGCTGACGAACCGTTCATGTGACGGTCGCCACGTCGTGACTCCGAGCCATAGTGCCGCCTTATTTCGAACATTGACGCGCCGCCTTCGGGGTCCATTTTCCTATTCAACGGTTGGCTCGAAGGTTTGGCGAAGGCCTCGGAACCATCAGCCCCCAGCCCCCCTCGCGGCTTTATCCAGCCTCGAGCCAACCGCCCTAGCTCCCCATTACGTTGTGTGAAAAACTCCCTCGGCTTCAAACCCGAGGGATTTTTTTATGCGACTTCAAGGCAAAGCGGCGATCGTCACTGGCGCAGGCTCCGGTATCGGCAAAGCGACCGCCGAACTCTTCGCCAAAGAAGGCGCGCGAGTTCTCACCGTCGACCTTCCCGGCAAAGGCACGGACCTCGAAATCGACATCGCCGCCGACGGCGCGCCGAAGAAAATCGTCGAAACCGCGGTCGCAAAACTCGGTCGTCTCGACATCGTCATGAACAACGCCGGCACGGGCTCGAACCAGCTGGCCGAGGAGTTCAAGCGCGAATCCTGGGACCGGGTCGTCGCCGTAAACATGACCGCGCCGTTCTTCATTTGTCAGGCGGCGATCCCCCACCTCAGGGCGAGCGGCGCCGGGCGGATCATCAACGTCGCCTCGGTCATGGCTGAAGGTACCGACTATGGCCTCTCGGCATACTGCGCCTCCAAAGCGGGCGTGGCAGGCTTCACCCGCACGCTCGCCCTGGAACTCGGCAAGTTCAAGATCACCGCGAATTACCTGATGCCCGGCGCCATCAAGACCGGCATGACGAGCCCCCTGTGGGACGCGCGGCCCGAGGTCGCCGAAATCTGGGCCAAGAAGTCGGCCCTCCGCCGTCTGGGTCAACCCGACGACCTGGCGAAAGCCGCCCTGTTTCTCGCCTCCGACGATAGCGCCTTCGTGACCGGTCACGGCCTGACAGTGGACGGCGGCCTCATGCTACGGGTTTAGTGAACTCGACACTTGCGGTTGCAGCGCGATTCCGCGTATTGGCATCCGCGCAAAAGAGCCAAATTCTGATCCCATGATTGAAATCGAAGGTCTGGTCCGGCGGTTCGGAGATCTCACCGCCGTTGGCGGCATATCGCTGAAAGTCGCCAAAGGCGAAGTGTTGGGGTTCCTGGGCCCCAACGGCGCCGGCAAATCGACAACGATGAAGATGGTCACGGGCTTCCTCGCGCCGAGCGAAGGCCGGATCACGGTGTGCGGCCACGACGTGGTCGAGCAGCCGTTCGAGGCGCAAAGCGCGATCGGCTATCTGCCCGAAGGTGCGCCCGCGTATCCCGACATGACACCGGTCCAGTTCCTCAACTTCATAGCCCAAGTGCGCGGCTTGAGGGATGAGGCGGCAGCGAAAGCGATCGACACCGCGATTGCGCGCACCGGACTGCAAGGGGTTTTGGAGCAGAAGATCGAAACGCTCTCGAAAGGCTTCAAACGCCGAGTGGGCCTCGCGCAGGCGATCCTGCACGACCCGCCGGTCTTGATCATGGACGAGCCGACCGACGGCCTCGACCCCAACCAGAAGCAAGCCGTGCGCAACCTCATCCGCGGCATGAGCGCAGAGAAGGCGATCGTTATCTCGACCCACATTCTCGAAGAAGTCGACGCCGTGTGCACGCGCGCGATCATCATCGACAAGGGCCGGATCGTAGCCGACGGCACGCCGGCGGAGTTGCTCGCGAAGGCCCCCGGCAAGCGCCTGGACGATGTCTTCCGCGCGTTGACGACGCATGAAGCGGAAATCAAAGCGGAGGCAAGCGCGTGAACTTCTGGAACGCAACCTCGGCCGTCTTCCGCCGCGAGTTCTTCGGCTATTTCGCAACGCCGCTCGCCTACGTGTTCATCGTGATCTTCCTGCTCGCGATGGGCTCGTTCACGTTTTACTTCGGCCAGTTCTTCAACACCGGTCGCGCCGAACTCGATGTCTTCTTCGGCTTCCATCCCTGGCTCTATCTGTTCCTAATCCCCGCGCTTTCGATGCGCCTCTGGGCCGAAGAACAGAAGTCGGGCACGATCGAGCTCTTGCTCACGCTGCCCATTCCGGTGGCCTCGGCCGTCGTCGGCAAGTTCCTTGCGGCCTGGGCCTTTGCAGGCATCGCGCTGCTGTTGACCTTCCCGATGTGGCTGACCGTGAACTACTTGGGCTCGCCCGATAACGGCGTGATCTTCGCAAGCTACCTTGGATCCTGGTTGATGGCCGGCGGCTATCTCGCCATCGGCTCCTGCATCTCGGCGCTCACGAACAATCAAGTCATCGCCTTCGTCGTTACGGTTGTAGCGTGCTTCCTGATCACGATTTCGGGCCACAACATCGTGCTCGACTTCTTTGAGGGCTGGGCGCCGCTCGCGATCGTGAACGCGATTTCGTCCTTCAGCTTCCTGACGCACTTTGCAGCGATTATGGAGGGTGTGATCGACTTCCGCGACCTCGTCTTCTTTGGCTCGCTGATCGCACTCGCCTTGTTCATCAACGTGGTCGTCATCGACCTGAAACGGGCAGGGTAAGAACCATGCGCTGGACCAGATCGACCATTGCCGCCGCAGCCGTCGCGCTCAGCGTCGTGCTCTTCTTTGCGATCAACATCATCTCCGACACCTGGTTTTCGTCGGCCCGCCTCGACCTGACTCAAGGCAGCCTCTACACGGTCAGCGAAGGCACGAAGAATACGCTCCGCTCGATTCCCGAGCCGGTCACGCTGCGCTATTTCTTCTCCGAGAAACTGTCGGTGAAATACGCGGGCGTACGCGCCTACGGCGCCCGCGTGCGCGATCTGTTGCGCCAGTACGAAAGCCTCTCCGGCGGCAAGGTGAAGCTCGAAATCATCGATCCTGAGCCTTTGACCGAACAGGAAGACCTGGCCGTTGCCCAAGGCGTCACGGGCGCGCCCACGCCTGCCGGCGAAAAGATCTATTTCGGCCTCGTCGGCACGAACCAGATCAACGGCCGCGAAGTGATCCCCTTCTTCATCGAAGATCGCGAGCAATATCTCGAGTTCGATATCACGAACCTGATCTACAAGCTCATCCGTGAGAAGAAACCGACGATCGGCGTCGTCTCGAACCTGCCGTTCGACAGCGGCGTCGGCGGCATGATGGCCGCGATGCAAGGCCGCTCGCGGCCCTTCATGATCTACGAGCAGATCCGCGAATCGTTCGACGTGCAGTTCCTGGAGCAGGACTTCGACCGCATCCCGGAAAACATCGACGTCGTGATGATCGCGCACCCGAAGCCGCTGAACGACAAGACGCAATACGCGATCGACCAGTTCATCATGCGCGGCGGGCGCGCGCTCGTTTTCCTCGACCCGTGGTCCGAGGTCTCGCAGCTGAGCGCCGACCCGTCCGGTGCACCGCTTGACGGCTCCACGCCTGCATCGGCCAACAGCATCGACAAGCTGATGAAAAGCTGGGGTGTCTCGATCGACCCGGCCCACGTCATCGGCGTGCGCGACCGCGCCCAGCGCGTCTCTTTTGGCGGTGACGTAACCGACTATGTCGCTTGGGTCGGCTTTACCGCCCTCGACTTCGACCGCAAGGACCTCGTTACGGGCGAACTCACCGACTTGAACCTCGGCACGCTCGGCGCCATCAAAAAGCGCGACGGTGCCACCACCACGCTGACGCCGCTTCTGCAAACGAGCGACGACACCATGGAGATTCCGCTCGATAAGGTGAAGGGCAGTCCGAACCCCGACGAACTGCTGCGCGACTTCGTGAAGTCGGATCAGCGCTACACGGTAGCGGCCCGCATTCAAGGGCCGATCAAGTCGGCGTTCGCGAGCCCGCCGCCGGTGCCGCCCCCGGCTGAGGGCGCGACCCCGCCGAAGCCCCTGCCGGCGCACCTCCCGGAAACCAAGGGTGCCGCGAACATCATCCTTGTGGCCGATTCCGACCTTTTCAACGACAGCTTCTGGGTTCAGGCTCAAGAGCTACAGGGTCAGCGCGTCGCCGTGCCCGTCGCCGACAACCACGTCTTCGTTCTCAACGCGGTTGAGAACCTCACAGGCTCGAGCGACCTCATCTCGCTGCGTTCGCGCGGCACCTCGAACCGCCCGTTCACGGTAGTCAACAACATCCGCCGCCGGGCAGAGGCGAACTTCCTGCGCCAGGAGCAGGCGCTGCAACAAAAGCTGACGGCCACCCAAACCCGCCTCGCCGAACTCGAAGGCCGGAAAGCCGCTGCCGGCAAACCGGGTTCCGCGCGCCCGACGGAGTTGCTAACGCCCGAGCAGGAGGCCGAGATCGAGAAGTTCCGCCTGGAACTCGCCGAAACCCGTACGGCGCTGCGCGACGTGCAGCACAAGCTGCGCCGCGACATCGACCGCCTGGGCACCTGGCTCGCCGCCATCAACACATTGCTTGTTCCCCTCATGCTCGCAGGCTCCGCTCTCGTGCTCGCGTTCCTACGTCGCCGAAGCAAAGCCAAGCCGAGCGGAGCCGCGTCATGACCGACACCGCCGCAAAGCCGCTGATCCCCGTCCTGAAGCGCAGGGTGCGCGCACTGACTTACCTTGCAGGCGCGACGGGCTTCGCCGTCATCCTCGCCGCTGTCGCGCTGTTCCAGCGCGGTTCGACCAGCGAGCCTGCGTTCAAGCCCGTGCGCATGTTTGCGAACTTGGCAAAGCAGCTCGATGACGTTGTGACGATTCAGGTCGAGACCAAGTCGGCCTCCTTCAACGTCACGCGCGACGCTCAGGGCCGCTGGACCTTGCCCGACAGGGCGAAATACCCGGCCGACATGAACGCGGTCCGCAAGACGATTCTGGGCCTCGCCGAACTCGACCTCGTCGCTGAGAAAACCAGCCGTGCGGAGTCGCAGGAGAAGCTCGGCCTCGGCGTTCCGAAGACCGGAGGGTCGGGTACGCAAATCACGCTGAAGGACGGCAAGGGCGAGGTCCTCGCAAGCCTCATCACCGGTGTGGGCGCTGAAGGCGAGTCGGCAGGCGGCAAGCAGGCGATCTACGTCCGCCGTCCCGACGAGCCGCAAACCTACGTCGCTCGCGGCACCTTTGCGGCGACAACCGATCAGGCCCAGTGGCTCGACAAGGCGTTCATCAATCTGGCGCGCGACCGCGTGAAGACGGTTGCGATGAAGCCGTTCAAAGGCCGCCCCTACACGGTCACGCGTGCAGCGCCGAGCGATGCGAACTTCCGCATCGTCGAAGCGATCCCCGCCGGCCGGCAGCTGCGCACGGAATCGGAGCCGAGCGGCATCGGAAACGCGCTCCTTGGCTTGTCTTTCGACGACGTGAAAGCCGAGGGGCTCGTAGACTTCGCCGGCGCCGCGACATTCGCGGTCGCGACGTTTGATGGCTTGAGCCTCACGTTCAACATCGTGGAAAAGGATCGCGACTTCTGGATCGCGGTGAAAGCATCGGCCGATCCGGCAGTGCCGCCGGCGCCCGCCAAGCCCGGTGAATTGAAGCCCGACGTCGCGAAGGAGGCGAAGGAGATCAACGCACTGGTCGGCGGCTGGGCCTATAAGATCCCACGCTACAAAGGCACGCTCATGACCGCGCCGATGGAAGACCTGTTGCGGCCGATCGGTGGCGGTTGATTACTTCGACGAGAGCTTGATCTGGGCCGCGCCGACGACCGGCCCAGGATCACCCGCTTGGACCCAAACCACGACCCCGTCCGTGGTCTCGCCGGGCACGCCGCGCGCCGGCAGCTCAAGAGTGACGGCCTCGCCCGACCACTTGCCGACCGCTGAGAAGCCGCGCACGACATTGTGGTATGTGATCACGCGCCCCGAGTTCTCGCCGTTCGCGATGTTGACCGTGCGCGAAGACAGCGTGTGTGCAAGCCACACCGTTGCCGGGGCTTTGACACCGGCCATAGTCGCGATCCGCGCCTCGATGGTATCGCCGGTCTGGCTCAGCGTGATCGACACGCGCTTGCCGGCCGCCTCGCTCGTGCGCCGGGCAATGGCGTCGAAGACGTCTTTGCGCTGATTGCCGACGACATCGCGCACGCCGTCGATCACCAATTGCGGCGTGTAAACGCGATGCGACGGCAGCACCTTCTCATAGGCCTGCTGCCTGAGTGTGTTCTCGCGCTTCGCCAGCGTGTCGCGCCAGCCGATATAGTCCCAATAGTCGACGTTGAAGGACAGTGCGACGACGTCTTCGCGGCCTTTGAGCTGGCCTAAAATCGCATCCGCCGGTGGACACGACGAACAGCCCTGACTGGTATAGAGCTCGATCAAGATCGGTTGCGGTTTCGCCTCGCCCGCCATCGCGCTCTGCCAGAAAAGAAAGGCGCCGAGGGCCGCAAGGCACCCGGCGCGGAGGTTTTTCAGGGAAGCTGAAGTCGTCATTGCCCGCTAAACCTAGTCCGCTCCGATCCTCAATGCCTAGTCACGAAGCGGTGTTCCAGTCCCCATGGTTTATGCCGCTTTCGCGAGGCCGCGAAGCACATAGTGCAGAATTCCGCCGTTCCGGAAGTACTCGATTTCGTCGAGCGTATCGATCCGGAGCATGACCGGCACCTCCTGGTGACGCCCGTCACCGTGGGCAATGCGAATCGTCAATGTCTGGCGCGGCTTCAGCCCGTGCTCAAGGCCCGGAATGTCGATGACCTCCGAACCGTTGAGGCCGAGGCTCCGCCACGTCTGGCCCGCCTGGAACTGCAGCGGTAGCACGCCCATGCCGACCAGGTTCGAACGGTGAATGCGCTCGAAACTCTCGACGATCACGGCCCTCACGCCCAAGAGGCGCGTCCCCTTCGCCGCCCAATCGCGCGACGACCCCGTGCCGTACTCTTTGCCGCCGAAGATCACGAGGGGCACGCCATCTTTCTGATAGCGCATCGCGGCGTCATAGATCGCCATCTGATCCCCTGACGGTTGATGCTTCGTGACGCCGCCTTCGACCCCCGGCACCATCTGGTTCTTGATGCGGATGTTGGCGAACGTGCCGCGCATCATCACTTCGTGATTGCCGCGCCGTGCGCCGTACGAGTTGAAGTCGTCCTTGCGCACCTGACGTTCCTCCAGGAACATACCGGCCGGGCTTGACGCCTTGATGTCGCCGGCCGGGCTGATGTGATCCGTCGTGATCGAATCCCCGAACAGCCCCAGAATGCGCGCACCCGCGACGTCCTTGATCGGCAAAGGCTCCTGCGTGATGCCGTCGAAGTAGGGCGGCTGCTGCACATAGGTCGAGCCGATGTCCCATGGATAGGTGAGCGACTTCTTCACGCCGATCTTCTTCCACGCAGCAGGCCCCGAGAAAACGTCCGCATAGCGCTCCTTGAAGAGCCTCGTCGTGACCGCTTTGCGAACCGTCGCGGCAACGTCCTTCGCGCTCGGCCAAATGTCTTTGAGATAAACTGGCTTGCCCTTCTTATCGTGCCCGATCGGATCGCTCGTCAGATCGACCTTCATCGACCCGGCGAGAGCGTACGCCACCACCAACGGCGGCGATGCCAGATAGTTCGCGCGCGTCTGCGGGTTGACGCGGCCCTCGAAGTTACGGTTGCCCGACAGCACCGCTGCCGCAACAAGATCACCCTTCGTGATCGCGTCCGAAACATTCTCCGGCAGCGGGCCGGAGTTACCGATACACGTCGTGCAGCCATAGCCCACGACGTTGAACCCAAGCTTGTCGAGATCCTTCTGCAAACCAGCCTTCGCCAGATACTCGCCCACGACCTGGCTTCCGGGCGCCAGCGATGTCTTCACCCAAGGCTTCACCGTGAGGCCCTTCTTGAGCGCATTGCGCGCAACCAGACCTGCGCCGACCATCACAAACGGGTTCGACGTATTGGTGCACGACGTAATCGCCGCGATCACGACCGCTCCGTGCCCAAGCTTATGCTCGGTACCGGCAAGGTCCGCCGTATCGTTTTCCTTGCTCGCCTTGTTGAACGTCTTGACCAGCGCTTCGTTGAACCCCTGCGCCGCCGATTTCAGCGGCACCCGGTCTTGCGGCCGCGCCGGTCCGGCGAGGCTAGGCTCCACGTCGCCGAGGTCGAGGCTCAGCGTGTCCGTGAACTCGGGGTCCTCGTCCTTTGGCCCCCGCCACATGCCCTGGGCCTTTGCATAGGCCGCAACCAGGTCTACACGCGCCTTCGCCCGGCCGGTGGCCTTCAGGAAGCGCACCGTCTCATCGTCGATCGGGAAGAACCCGCAGGTCGCGCCGTATTCCGGCGCCATGTTCGCGATCGTCGCCCGGTCTTCGAGCGGCAGCTCGTTCAAGCCCGGTCCGTAGAACTCGACGAACTTGTTGACCACGCCCTTCTTGCGCAGCATCTGCGTGACCGTGAGCACAAGATCTGTCGCCGTCACCCCTTCTTGCAGCTTGCCGGTCAGCTTGAAACCGACGACTTCGGGGATCAGCATCGATTGCGGCTGCCCGAGCATCGCGGCCTCCGCCTCGATACCGCCGACGCCCCAGCCGAGCACGGCCAGACCGTTGACCATCACGGTGTGGCTGTCGGTGCCGACGAGCGTGTCGGGATACGCAACCTCGACCGTCTTCTTGCCGTCTTTGACCTTCGCCGTCCAAACCGTCTGCGACAGGTACTCGAGGTTGACCTGATGACAGATGCCTGTTCCGGGCGGCACGACGCGGAAATTGTCGAACGCCGATTGCCCCCAGCGCAGGAACGAATACCGCTCGCCGTTGCGCTCGAACTCGCGCTGAACGTTCTTCTTGAAGGAGTCCTTCGCGCCGAAATAGTCGACCATCACGGAGTGGTCGATGACGAGATCGACGGGCGCCAGCGGATTGATCTTCTCGGGGTTCCCGCCCAGCGTCTTCATTGCATCGCGCATCGCAGCCAAATCGACGACCGCAGGCACGCCGGTAAAGTCCTGCATCAGCACGCGCGCCGGACGGAACGCGATCTCGCGATCCGACGATTTCGTCTTCAGCCACTCGGCGCAGGCTTGAATATCTTCCTTGGTGACGCTCCGCCCGTCTTCATGCCGGAGCAGGTTCTCGAGCAACACCTTCATCGAGTACGGCAGCTTCGAGATGCCGGTAAGGCCGTTCTTCTCGGCCGCTTTGAGGCTATAGTATGTGTAGGTCTTCGCTCCGACTTTGAGCGTCTTCTTGGACTTGAAACTGTCGTGGGCGGTCACGGGCGATGAGCTCCTGAAAGCATGTCGCAAAATGGTGGGAAGGTCTGAGGGCGCGGAAATTAATGACTTTTTCTTCGCCCGGCTACGGTACAAGGTAGAGAAAGTCACATTGATCCGGGCAATACACCCATGACGCCTCCTGCGGTACGCACGGAAAAGAACGGACCGGTCACCACGGTGATTTTGTCGCGCCCCGACCGCCGCAATGCGGTCGACCGGCCGACTGCAGAGGCATTGGCCGGGGCCTTCCTCGCCTTCGACCGCGACCCTGAAGCCGCTGTAGCTGTCTTCTACGGCGAAGGTGGCGCCTTCTGCGCGGGCGCCGACCTGAAGGCCATCGGCGAGCGCAAAGGCAATGCCATCGAAAGCCCCCGGGCCGGCTTGGATATTTTGAAGGATGACGGCGGCCCGATGGGCCCCAGCCGCTTCCTTCTATCGAAACCGGTCATCGCCGCGATTGCGGGGCCTGCGGTAGCCGGCGGCCTCGAACTCGCCCTGTGGTGCGACATGCGCGTTGCGGAGGAGGGCTCGGTACTAGGCGTCTTTTGCCGCCGTTGGGGCGTACCGCTGATCGACGGCGGGACCGTACGTTTGCCCCGCCTCATCGGCATGGGTCACGCGATGGACATGATCCTGACCGGTCGGGGCGTAAGCGCAGCGGAGGCGCGGACGATGGGTCTCGTCAATCGCGTGGTCGCGAAGGGCACGGCACGACAAGCGGCCGAACAACTCGCCGCCGAACTCGCGGCATTTCCGCAAACTTGCATGCGCCATGATCGCCTCTCCGCATACCAGCAGTGGGACATGGACTACGCTGGCGCCATGACGAACGAGTTCCAGCACGGGGTTGCGTCGATGATCGGCGGCGGCGCGGTCGCGGGCGCGGCACGCTTTGCTTCCGGTAAGGGCCGCGGCGGCTCGTTCTCGGACATCTGATGCGCGTCATCGCCGAAAGCCTGGCAGCCTTTCGCGGAGAGCGGATGATTTTCCGCCACGTCAGCTTTGAGCTCGCTCCGGGGCAAGCCTTGATCCTTCACGGCCCCAACGGCAGCGGCAAGACCACACTGCTACGCGTGATCGCGGGATTACTTGGCTCGATGGCCGGGCGCTTGCGCCTGTTGGGCGCCGACGACAAGCCGCTGACGGATGAAGCCCGCGATCGTGCCTTTCACTTTGTGAGTCACGTCGGCATCGTACGCGCGCAAATGCGCGTGCGGGAAACCTTGGAGTTTCACGCCGCACTCCTCGGCGCGCCGAAAACGGGCGTCGATAGGGCGTTGGACGATTGGGCGCTGCGTCCGCTCGCCGATCATAGCGGAAGCATGCTCTCCGCCGGTCAGCGCCATCGCCTGGCGCTCGCTCGCCTGTCGTTGCAGAAGCGCGATCTATGGCTGCTCGACGAGCCGCTCGTGGCACTCGACATGGCCTCGAAAACCCGCCTGAACGCCGCCGCCGAAAAGCACCTCGAAGAAGGCGGCATCGTTATTGCGGCAAGCCACGAGCCGTTCCTTGGCGATCCGCGTACGATCCACTTGGGGCCGCGCGCATGAAGACGTTCTGGGCGCTGCTCCGGCACGATGTGCTCTTGGGTTTCCGCTCAAGTGGCGGCGCGGCGCTCTCGGCCGCGTTCTTTGCCTTGATCGTTATCCTCACGCCACTCGGCCTCGGACCCGAGTCCGCGACATTGAAGACCATGGCGCCCGGCCTATTCTGGATCGCCGCGCTTCTCGCAACGCTCCTCGGGCTCGAACGCGTCGTGCAACCTGACCTGGAAGACGGAACGCTCGATCTCTTGCGCCTATCGCCGCTGCCGATGGAGTTGGTCGCGCTTGCAAAGATCTGTGCGCATTGGATCACGTCCGGCCTCATCATCAGCCTGCTGGCGCCGGTCCTGGCGCCGATGCTCGGCTTAAGCGCAACCGCGATCCCAATGCTCGCTCTGACGCTGCTCGTTGGCACGTTGGGCTTGAGCGCGCTCGGAACGGCTGCCGCCGCATTGGGCGCAAGCGTTCAGCGTGGCGGCATCGTGCTCGCTATCCTGGTGCTGCCGCTCAACATCCCCTTCTTGATCTTTGGTGCGAGCGCCGTCTCCTCTGCCCAAGCCGGAGCCGCCTCCGGCCAAGCGCTGCTCTTTCTTACGGCCTGTTCGCTGGTCGCTCTGGTAGTGGGTCCGATAGCCGCCGCCGCGGCATTGCGTCTCAACGAGGACTAGGCGTAGCGACCCCCAACCCCGATCATTAGATTGCACCGCATGCAAGCTTACGCGAACCCGCAACGCTTTCAGCGCCTCGCCCGCAGGTTGACGCCCTGGGTGTTCGGTGCGGCCGTCGGCCTCGCGCTCGTCGGCTTGTATCTCGCCCTCTTTGTCGCCCCAGCCGACTACCAGCAAGGCGAGGCCATGCGCATCATGTACGTACATGTGCCGGCGGCCTGGATGGCGATGGGCGTCTACGCATCGATGGCGATCGCGAGCGCCGTTGCCTTCATTTGGAAGCACCCGCTCGCCGACGTTGCGGCCAAGGCCTCCGCACCGATCGGGGCCGTTTTTACCGCTCTCGCGCTTGTGACTGGCATGCTCTGGGGCCAGCCGATGTGGGGCACATGGTGGGTCTGGGACGCGCGCCTGACCTCGGTGCTGATCCTTTTCTTCCTCTACCTCGGCTACATCGTCCTCTGGAGCGCGATCGACGAGCCCACGCGCGCCGCCCGTGCGGCACGCATCCTGGCACTCGTCGGCGCGATCAACATCCCGATCATCAAGTTCTCCGTCGACTGGTGGAACACACTTCACCAAAGCGCCTCCGTGCTCCGATCGTCCGGGCCCGCGATGCCCGCTTCGATGCTGACACCGCTGCTCGTCATGGGCGCCGCATACGCGCTGCTCTACGTTGCGGTTCTGTTCGTTCGTATGCGCACGGAAATCGCCGCGCGTCGCCTGCGCACGATCCGCATGGGTTTGGAGGCAGAGGCCGCATGAGCAACTCGTTCTGGGCAATGGGCGGCTACGCCGCGTATGTGTGGCCGGCCTACGCGATCAGCCTGATCGCGCTCGTCGCATTGAGCATCGTCAGTTGGCGCGCGATGAGACGGGCAGAACGCCTCGTCGAGCGCAGCGAACGTGCCGACAAATCCTGATCTCTAGCGCTTCGGCCGCCGCTTCTTCTTGCCGTCCTGATCTTCGGCAAGCCGCTCGGAATGTGTTGCGGCAAGTGCGGTCAGGCACTTGATAAATTCGGCTCTCTGCCGCGCCGGCAGCGCATCGAGCAGCGCCGCATCGGCCTTCACCATGGCAGGCATCGATGTCCGCAAGGCGCGCCGCCCCGTTGGCGTGATGCGCACCGAATTGGCGCGCCCGTCCTGTTCCGTACGTTTGCGCGCCAAAAGCTCGCGCTTTTGCATGCGCATGATCATGTCGGCGAGCGTCGAGCGGTCGATACCGGTGAGCTTCACGAGTTCCGTTTGGCTCATCCCGTCATTCTGATCGACCGCGTGCAGAACCGCCAGCTGACGTTGCGTCAATCCATCGGCTTCGTCTTCGTCGTCGTAGAAATCGGTCGCAAGTTGGTTCGCGCGGCGAAGCAGATGGCTGGGCGACGTCGCCAGGTCGAAGCTCTTTGCCATTGCTTGGGTCCGGTGAAATAATCGCCCGAAACGGCGCTCGCGGAAATTCGTCCGTGTCCGTATCATATCCGCAGAGTGCACGGAAGTGACCGGACGGGCTCACGCACCGGTGAAATGGAACCTAACCTGATGCGCGAAAAATTGTCTCCGCCTCCCGCGCCAAGCACATGTTGCGCGTTCGTGCGCCGTATTCCCGACGGCGACAATATGGAGCGCGATGTCTGTGCAAAATGTGGGCACATCCATTACGTGAATCCGAAGATTGTTGTGGGCGCCGTTTGTTCTTGGCGCGGACAAATCTTGCTCTGCCGCCGCGCGATCGAGCCGCGCGGAGGCTTTTGGACGATCCCCGCCGGTTACATGGAAGAGCAGGAAACGCCGGTTCAGGGCGCTACGCGCGAAGCCTGGGAGGAAGCGACGGCGAGGATCGAAATCGACCGGCTTCTTGCCATCTACTCGGTCGCGCGCATCTCGCAGGTTCAGTTGATCTTTCGGGCAAACCTCGCGGACGGCACGTTTGCGCCGGGAACGGAGAGCTTGGAAACGAAACTATTCGCGTGGGAGGAGATTCCGTGGAACGAGCTTGCCTTCCCGAGTGTGCACTGGGCGTTGAAGCATCACCGGGAATCTGAAGGGCGCCACGACTTCGCGCCCTTTGACAACCCGCTTTAGCTAACCGGCTTGAGCGACGGTTTGCCGGCAGCCCTGGCGCAATCGGCGACCGCGGCTTCATCGGCGCCGCCTGGTACTGCTTCGGCGTGCTTGACCGTCATGACGTTCGACGCGTTAGCATAGAAATAGACGAGCAGTGTGCAGTTGCCGCGCCCGCCGTACTGCCACATCTCGGTGCCAGTTTCGGTTCGCTTCAGCGAAGGCTCGCCCCAGGCGGCGCGAAGCGCATCCCCCGTCATGCCCACGATGCCGTTGCTGGCAACGATCGCGCCCGGCAGCACAGGAGCTGTAGCAGAAGGGGCTGATACCGGCGGCGCCGCGGCAGGCTCACTTTGTGGATCGCCGCTCAAGCCCATCGTTTGGCAACCGGCGAGGGCCAGCGAAAAGGCAACGAACGCAAGCTTGCGCATCACGAACTCCGGACCAACTTGTTGAATTCGTGCGCCATCATCGCGGCCCCGAACAGCGGCACGAAGAAGTTCAGGATCGGGATCATCGCCAGAAACGATATCAGCGCCCCGCCGAAGAACAACCTGACACGATGTTTGCGCCTGAGCGCCCGCGCATCGCGCGGCGCCATGTGGCGAAACGCGGCCAGCTCGAAGAAGGTGCGCCCGGTGAGATATCCGTTCACGAATAAGACGACGAGCGTGCCAATGCCGATTGCAACGAATTGCAGAGGGATCGCAAGCAGATTAAGCACGAGGCTGACGGCGGCAAAGCCTAAGCCCGCAAACAAAAGCTCGCCGGTTGAAGCGCCGGCCCGCGTCATCGAATCGGGATAGTGCTTCGCTTCCACCGCATCCGCGACGCGGTCGATGAAGATGCCGGCAAACATTTGCGCAACGGGCGCACCCAAGAATACGAAGGCGATCGTCAACGCAGCGCCCGAAGCGATGGCGACGGCGTCCTGCATCCAGCTGAGCCCGAAGTCGGGCACGTAGCGCACGGACCACTGCAACGCGAGCATCAACAGTACGAACAACAGCGCGGTGCAGCCGACCCCAAGCCAGACCACGCCCTGGAACTTGCGGTCGAACATTTGCCCCAATGCGGCTGCGGCACTTGAAAGCATGCGTCGGACGAATCCCGCAATTGTCGAAGCTGGGCCACTGCCTATACTGCCCCGCACTACAGGGTAAAGGGCAAGATCGATGCAGGACGCGAAGTACGACGTATTGGGCATAGGCAACGCCATCGTCGACGTTTTGGCGCATACAACCGACGCGTTCTTGAACGAGCACGGGATTGCCAAGGGGTCCATGACCTTGGTGGACGCTTTCCGCGCCGAAACCTTGGGGCGGACGATGAAAGACCCGGTCGAGGCTTCGGGCGGTTCGGCCGCCAACACGATGGTCGGGATCGCCTCGCTCGGCGGAAAAGCGGCCTTTGTCGGCAAAGTCAACGACGACCGGCTTGGCCAAGTGTTCAACGAAGATATCCACAAATCGGGCGTTGCATTCGACAGCACGCGCCTGAAGGGCAAAGTTGCGACCGCCTCCTGCCACATCCTGATCTCGCCCGACGGCCAGCGCAGCATGAACACGTATCTGGGCTGTGCGGCCGCGCTCACCGAGGCCGACATGTCCCCGCAAAAGATCGCCGCCGCGCGCGTGCTCTACATCGAAGGCTATCTGTGGGACGCCCCGGAAACGAAAGCGGCAATCCGCACCGCGATCGCGCACGCCAAGGCGGCTAAGCGCAAAGTCGCCTTCACGCTCTCCGATCCGTTCTGCGTCGGCCGCTGGCGCGACGAGTTCAAGGCTCTGTTGGCAAACGACATCGATATCCTGTTCGCGAACGAAGCGGAGGCGAAAGCGCTCTACGAAACCGAACGCTTCGACGAGGCCTTCCAGGCGATCCGCAAATGGGGCAAGGCGGCAGCCATCACGCGCTCGGCTCACGGCTCGGTCGTGCTAAGCGACGGACACGTTCATATCCTGGATGCGGAGCCCGTCGATCGCGTCGTGGACACGACCGGTGCCGGCGACCAATACGCCGCGGGGTTCCTCTACGGCCACGCACGCGGCCTTCCGCTCGATGTCTGCGGCAGGTTGGGCGGCATCGCGGCCGCCGAAGTCATCTCGCATGTCGGCCCGCGGCCGCACGCATCGCTGAAGTCGCTCGCGGCCGCGGCCGGACTGGTCTAGCGCACGATGCCCTTGCGGGCCGCCTTGTCGTCGAGCCCCGACCGCCCCTCGCGCGCGGTCAGCTCGGCATAGACGTCTTTGGGATCGATCCCGGCCGCGACCCACAGCACGCACAAATGATAGAGCAGGTCGGCCGACTCGCAGACGCGCTCCTTCGCGCTACCCGTAAGCGCCGCAATGGCGACCTCAACCGCCTCCTCGCCGACCTTCTTCGCGCACTTCGGCACGCCCTCGCGCAGCAGCTTTGCGGTGTAAGACTGTGCTGGGTCCGCAGACTTGCGGACGGACACCTGATCAAAGAGGCGGTCGAGCGGATGCTCGGTCATGGACGGAAACTCGCAACGAGAGGGCCAGAATCAACCCTCGCACGCACACTAGCGCCATCACGAAGCTCAAGCAAAATCGCCGAAGGTGCGGCCCGCCAGCGATCGGCGGGCCGTGGTCATCACTTGAGGTGCCTGGCAAGGAAGCGCTCAAGCTGGCGGAAGTATTCTTTGCTTGTCGACGATCGCGAAAGGTGATGATCCTCACCCTCCAGCACCACATACTCGAACGGCTTGCCCGCCGCTTTCAGCGCATCGGCCATGATGTCGCTCTGTTCTTTCGGCACGACGGTGTCGTCCTTGCCGTGGATGAGCAACAGCGGTGCTTTGAACTTCGCCGCATGCAAGGCCGGTGAAGTCGCAGCAAGCCTCTTTTCGTCTTTCGTCAGGTAACCAATCGCGTCGGTAAAATAGTCCTGGCTGCGCTGCCCGCGACCTCGACGGTCCTCGATCCACGCCAACATCTTCGAGAGATCGGAAACACCCGCGCCGGCAACACCACATCTGTAGAGATCAGGCGTGAACGCGAGCCCGGCCATCGATGCGTATCCGCCAAAGGACCACCCGACAATGCAGATCCTCGATCGATCGGCGACGCCGGTGTTGACCAAGTGATTGACGCCATCGGTGATGTCGTCCTGGACGAGCATGCCCCACTCTTTGCGGCCCGCATTACGGTGCGCGAGGCCAAACCCGGCCGATGCGCGGAACTGCGGCTGCAGAACGGCGTAGCCGCGCGATGCCAGAAACTGCGACCACGTGTCGAATCCGCCGAAGTCCCGCGACTCGGGACCTCCGTGGGGCATGACCACCAACGGGAGATTTTTCCCCGTCGATCCGTTTGGCAGGGTCAAATATGCCGGAATCTTGTAACCGTCGCGTGCTGTGTAATCGAAGAAGCGCACGCTGCCGACGTCGCTGGACTTAATGGCTGGATACCGAGCGCCAATCTGCGCGATCGAGGATCCTGCCTCCACATAGTAGTAAGCGCCGCCGGGGTTCGTGGCGCCTTCGACAAGCGCGATATACTTGCTCGTATCCTTCGTAGCGGAGCCGATCGTGACACGTTCGCCAGGGAATGTCGCCTGCAAGTCGGCCTGCATCTGCTGGTATGCACGGTCAAAATAAATGACGCGTGACGCGTCGTCGGTGTACCCGACTCCTACGGGGGCACCTGTATACGCAGCAAGCACGACGCCGCCAATATCGACGCGCGGATTCGATGCAACGATTCGCCCAAGCTGCCGCGTGGCCAAGTCGAACTCGTATAGTGCGCGCCGGTCGCTCCCCTTGTAGGCCAGTACGTAGGCAGTGTCGGGGCGTGGCCCGATCGCGTCAAATATCAGCTGATCGTCGTCCGATCCGACCGAACGCCCATCATAGACTAAGGTCCAGTCCTTTGAGGAGCCAACCCTGGCGGACACAATCCGGCGCTGCAACGTACGGTCATAGTCGACCCGGATCCGCGCATTTCCGGAAGTGTCGACAATCCAGTCGACCGTCAAATCGTCTGCCGATTCCCAAATGTCCTTCGCGCCCGAACGGGCATCGACTGCAGCCAAGTCAAGCCGGCACGCCTCTTCCGAGTATCGTCGCGTGTTCTTTTGCGCGCGCGTCGATCCGCACGTGAGCGTGGTCATCAAGACCCTGCCATCGGCGAGCCGTCCAACGAAGTCCAGTTCCTTGATCGGCTTGACATCTTCGCATTGAGCCGACACGGAGAATGTCTGATAGTGCTCCGCAACGCGCGTCCCGTAGTAACTATCGCCCCATGACGGCTTGCCGGTCATGCTGACAACTACGAACAGGCGTTCATTGTTGCCCCAAAAAACGGAGCGGAGCTTGTTCTTCCCCTGGCCCAGACGGCAGACATTTCCACCGACCGTCAAAATGCTCACTGCGTCGATGTCGCCGACCGTCGTGACCATGGCGACGTGCTTGCCGTCGGGAGCGATCGTCACGTTCCGCAACGCCGGATGTGCGCCGTAGTCATCCGCTCCGGGTGTCGCCGCAACCGATGTGACTAACAACGTTAGCCACGAGATCACGCACAGTGTAAGCCCGCCGACGATTGATCTCTTCATGATCTTCCCCGAAAAATACCGCGGTTCTCTACCCCGCGCCCCAGGTGACTTTACCAAGGCACCGCTGCGACATTCAATGTCCCTGGCGAGACAAGCCGCCTTGTTTATTGTAGCACTGCGTCCGAATTACTGCCGGAAATTTTCGCTTGTTCGATCTTGACTTGCTAACCATGGGCGCCGTGTCGCGCATCGCGCTAGCCACCTGCACTGTGGCCGCCTTGTGGCTTGCCACCTATTGGGCGATAGCGTGATGGGCCGCCACACTATCTCGTTTGCCGACGTGATCGTAACGTACCGGCGAGTTCCGGCAGTTCATCACATCAACGGTGCGATAGCGCGTGGCTCACTCACGGCGGTCGCGGGCCCGAACGGCGCCGGAAAAAGCACGCTCTTGAAGGCGATCATGGGGCTGCTCCCGGTCAGCGACGGCCGCATCGATTTGGGCGGGCTCCACACGCGCCAGATCGCCTACCTGCCGCAACTCCCTGAAATCGACCGCAGCTTTCCGATTTCCGTGGAACAAACCGTCCTTCTGGGCGCGTGGCCGCGCGCCGGCGCCTTCGGTACGCTCGACAAAGCAGAACGCACGCGCGCCGCCGCCGCGATCGCCAGGGTCGGCCTCTCGGGCTATGCGCATACGCCCATCGCAAGCCTCTCGATCGGCCAGTGGCACCGCGCATTGTTCGCACGTCTGATCATGCAGGACGCTCCCGTGATCCTGCTCGACGAGCCCTTCGCCGCCGTCGACGAGCGCACGACCGAAGACCTGATGGCGCTCGTGAAGAATTGGCACGCCGAAGGCCGCACGGTCGTCGCCGTTCTCCACGACATGAACTTCATCCGCCGCCACTTCCCGCAGAGTCTGCTGCTCGCGCGCGAAGTTGTCGCTTGGGGCGCAACCCCCGAAGCGCTCTCGCCCGAAAACATGGAGCGCGCCCGCGCCATGACGGACCGCTGGGCGAGCGACCCCTGCTCGCATCCCCACACGCACGCTCACACGGGGGCTTGAGAGATGTACGACCTCCTCATCGCTCCCTTCGCCGATTTCGAGTTCATGCGCCGCGCCTTGGTCGCCTGCATCGCGCTCGCGGTCGGTGCCGGCCCGCTCGGTGTCTTTCTCGTGCTCCGCCGCATGAGCCTCATGGGCGACGCGATCGGCCACGCCGTGCTCCCGGGCGTCGCCGCGGGCTTCATGATCTCAGGGCTCTCGCTCGGCGCGATGACCGTCGGCGGCGTCCTGGCGGGCTTGCTCGTGGCTTTGCTCGCAGGGCTCACGGCACGTGCGACCGGGCTCAAAGAAGACGCAAGCCTTGCAGGTTTCTACCTCGCAAGCCTTGCCCTGGGCGTCATGCTCGTGTCGCTAAGCGGCTCGCCCATCGATCTGTTGCACATACTCTTCGGTTCGATCCTCGCAGTCGACGATCAGGGCCTCCTCTTCGTCGTCGCCGTCGCTAGCGTCAGCACGCTGGTCATGAGCTTGATCTACCGCCCGCTCGTCGTTGAATGCTTCGACCCGGTCTTTGCGCGCACCGTCGGCGCGCATGGCAGCTGGGCGCATGCGATCTTTTTGGGTCTCGTGGTCTTGAACCTTGTCGCCGCTTTTCAAGCGCTCGGCACGCTGATGGCCGTCGGTCTCATGATGCTCCCCGCTCTCGCCGCACGCTTCTGGTCCGAAGACGTCTCTCACATCGCGATTGTCGCGACGGTCTTGGGCCTTCTTTCAAGCTTCCTAGGGTTGCTCGTCTCGTATCACGCCGAGATCGCGTCAGGCCCGGCCATCGTGTTGACCGCGGCTGCGATCTACGTCGTCTCCATCGTCGCCGGTTCGCGCTCCGGCATCCTGGCCCGCTGGTTACGCCGCCCGCATTTTCACGAACCGCACGAGGCCAAGCGATGAGCCTGCGCGCCGTGGTTCTCGCGGTCGCGCTGCATTTGGCGGCGTACCCCGCGATGGCTGAGCAGCTCAAAGTCGTCGCCACCTTCTCGATCCTGGGCGATGTCGTAAGCCGCGTCGGTGGCGACAAGATCGAACTGCGAACGCTGGTCGGCCCCGATAGCGACGCGCACGTCTACCAACCGACAGCAGCCGACGCCCGCGCGGTCGCGCGAGCGAAAGTCGTGATCGCAAACGGTCTCGCATTCGACGGCTGGGTCGATCGGCTCGTCAAGGCATCGGGATCGAAAGCCGATGTCGTCGTCGCGTCGGCGGGCGTAACGCCGCTCGACGGCGACCACGATCATGCCGGGGAACACGCTGACCCGCATGCCTGGCAGGATGTGCGCAACGTGATCGAATACGTCGGCACGATCGAACGCGCGCTTGCTGCGGCCGATCCCGCCGGCGCGTCGATCTATCAGGCGAACGCGGCCGC
Source organism: uncultured Flavobacteriaceae bacterium (assembly GCA_964647355.1). Classification (GTDB taxonomy): domain Bacteria; phylum Pseudomonadota; class Alphaproteobacteria; order Micropepsales; family Micropepsaceae; genus SZUA-430. The sequence continues at coordinate 30,178 of CAZYGK010000001.1, forward strand.
CTACAGGGCGGAACTGCAAAACCTGAACGCCGATATCCGCAGAGCGCTCGTGAACGTGCCCATGCAGCGTCGCCAAGTGGTGACAACGCACGGGTCGTTCGCCTACTTCGCCGCCGCTTACGACCTAAGCTTCACCTCGCCGTTAGGCACCTCGACCGAAGAACAGGCCTCCGCCAAGTCGCTGGCCCGCCTCATTCGCGGCATACGCCAAACCGGCGTCAAAGCGCTCTTCCTCGAAAACGCCGCCGACCCGCGCCTGATGCGGCAAGTTGCCCGCGAAACCGGCGTGGCTTTGGGCGGCACGCTCTACGCCGACGCCCTCTCGACAAAGGACGGCCCCGCGCCCACCTACATCGCGCTGATGCGCCATAACCTAAGGCTCTTGACTGGAGCGATGGCGCACGGTTTTTGAGCGCCTCTCATCGGAGCCTTTCATGTCCCAAGTCCCCGTCACCGTGCTGACCGGCTATCTCGGCGCGGGCAAGACCACGCTGTTGAACCGCATCCTCACCGAACAGCACGGCAAGAAATACGCCGTCATCGTCAACGAGTTCGGCGAAATCGGCATCGACAACGACCTCGTCGTCGACACGGACGAAGAAGTGTTTGAGATGAACAACGGCTGCATCTGCTGCACCGTCCGCGGCGACCTGATCCGCATCTTGGGCGGCCTGATGAAGCGCAAGGACAAGTTCGACGCGATCCTGGTCGAAACCACCGGCCTCGCCGACCCGTCGCCCGTCGTGCAGACGTTCTTCGTCGACGACGACGTGAAGGAGCGCACGAAGCTCGACTCGATCACGACCGTGGTAGACGCCAAGCACGTCCTCGACCGCTTGAAAGACACGAACGAAGCCGCCGAACAAATCGCCTTCGCCGACCAGATCATCCTGAACAAGACCGATCTCGTCTCCGAAGACGACCTAAAGCGCGTCGAACGCAAGATTCGCGAGTTGAACCCGCTCGCCCCGATCCACCGCACCGAACGCTGCGCCATCGCGCTCGACAAGGTGCTGGGTCGCGGCGCGTTCGACCTGCAACGCCTGCTCGACCTAGAGCCCGAACTGCTCACACCCGGCCACGACGACCACGAACACGCAAGCGACATCGCAAGCGTCTCGCTGTCGACGAAAAAGCCGCTCGACGGCGACAAGATTACGAAGTGGCTGCAGACGCTTCTCGCCGAACGCGGCCAAGACATCCTGCGCGCCAAAGGCATCCTCGACATCAAAGACAAGGAAGAGCGCCTGGTTTTCCAGGCCGTCCACATGGTCATGGACGGGGCCTTCGGCAAGCAATGGAAAGACGGCGAGAAACGCTTCAGCCGCATTGTCTTCATCGGCCGCAACCTCGACGAAGCCGAACTCGAGCGCGGCTTCAAGGCCTGCGTCGCCTGATGCCGAAGCCCAAGATCACCGCCGGAAACCAATGGCACTTCGACGCGCCGGTCGTGGCCTGCGCCTTCGACGCGGAAGGGCAGGGCGCCTTCGCGCTTGGTGACGGCACGCTCCGCATGTTCGCGGTCGGCGACGCAGAAACCAAAACGGTCGAGGCCCACAAGGGTGCCGCCCTCGCGCTAATCGCGCATCCAGACGGCGGCTTCCTCTCCGGCGGCGACGACGGTGCACTAATGCACTCGGTGGCGGGCGAACCGCCGCGCGAGCTACTGAAGGTCAAAGGCCGCTGGATCGAGAACATCGCGGCGACTGACGAAACCGGTCTCATCGCCTGCACAGCGGGCAAGAACGTGCACCTGCTCGACGGTGAAAAGGCTTCTGTGTTCGCACACCCGACGACCGCCGCCGGCGTCGCATTCGACCCGAAGGGCCGGCGCCTCGCCGTCGCGCACTACAACGGCGCCTCGCTCTGGTGGACCAAATCGGCCGACCAGCAGCCGAAACTCTACGAATGGAAGGGCTCGCACATCGCCGTGACCTGGAGCCCCGACGGCCGCTTCCTCGTCACGTCGATGCAGGAAAACGCACTACACGGTTGGCGCATCGAAGACGGCGCGAACATGCGCATGTCGGGCTACCCGTCGAAGATCAAGTCGATGGCCTGGGACCGGCGCGGCCGCTCGCTCTTCACCGCAGGCGCCGACCGCGTCATCAGTTGGCCGTTCACCGGCCGCGGCGGCCCGATGGAACGCGATCCCATGCAGATCGGCCCGGCGCGCGACGCGATGATCCAAGTCGTGGCCGCCCACCCGGAAGCCGACATCGTCGCCGCAGGCACGACCGACGGTGCCGTCTGGTTCGAAGAAATCGGCGACCCCGGCACGAACTTCGTGATGCTGAACGCGGCCAAGATCGTGGCGCTGGCGTTTGCACCTGAGGGAACGCACCTCGCCATCGGCGACGAAGACGGCAACGCCGCCGTGGTGCCGGTCGTTTAGTCTTTCGCGTCCCCGAAGAACTCTTTGACCTTCGCGAAGAAGCTGTTCGACTTCGGCGAGTTCTGCGAGCTGCCGGCCTTGTCGAATTCGCGTAGCAGGTCTTGCTGCTTCTTGGTCAGGTTCACCGGCGTCTCGACCAGCACCTCGACGATCAGATCGCCGTGCGGCCCTTGTCCGCGCAAGCCCGGCATACCCTTGCCGCGCACGCGGAACTCCTTGCCGGATTGCGTGCCTTCCGGAATGGCGACGCGCACCCGCCCGCCACCGAGCGTCGGCACCTCGACATTGCCGCCGAGCGCCACCGTCGAAAAGCTCACGGGGACGCTGCAGTGCAGGTCGGCGTTGTCGCGCTTGAACAACGGATGCGTCGCGATCGACAGGAAAATGTAGAGATCGCCCTTCGGCCCGCCGCGCAAGCCCGCTTCGCCTTCGCCGGCAAGCCGGATGCGCGTGCCGTCTTCGACGCCCTGCGGGATGTTGACGTTGAGCGTGCGCTCGCGCTGTACGCGCCCCGAGCCGGTGCAGGACTTGCACGGGTTCTTCACTACGCGCCCGAGGCCCTGACACGACGGGCACGTCCGCTCGATCGTGAAGAAGCCCTGCTGCGCGCGCACCTTGCCCACGCCGGAGCACGTCGGACAGGTTTGCGGCTTGGAGCCCGCCTCGGCACCGGAACCGCTGCAAGCTTCGCATGCGACAGATCCGGGAATCCGGATCGTCGCGGTCTTGCCGGCATACGCGTCGTCGAGGCTGATCTCCATATTGTAGCGCAGGTCCGAGCCGCGCGTCGCACGTTGCCCGCCGCCACCGCGGCGCGTGCCCATGAACTCGCCGAACAGATCGTCGAACACGTCGGTGAACGATGTCGAGAAGTCGAACCCCTGCGGCCCGCCGCGTCCGCCGCCGCCCGGGCCTTCGAACGCCTGGTGGCCGTATTGGTCGTACGCCGCGCGCTTCTGATCGTCCTTGAGGACGTCATAGGCCTCGTTCAGCTCTTTGAAGTTCTGCTCCGCCGCCTTGTCGCCCGGGTTGCGGTCCGGGTGCAGTTCCTTTGCCTTCTTGCGGAATGCGGCTTTCAATTCCTCGGCGGTGGCCCGCCGCTGAACGCCCAGAATCTCGTAGAAGTCACGCTTGGACATGCGTCCCGCCCGGCACTTTCAAAGAAGGAACTCGCAATTTATAGGCGCGCGCCGTTAGCGCGCGCCGCCCTTCTTTTTCTTCTCGTCGTCCACCTCTTCGTAGTCGGCGTCGACCACATTGCCGTCGCCGCCCGCAGATGCGCCGCCGCCGGCATCACCCGCAGCACCGCCGCCAGGAGCGCCGCCTTCCGGGTTCATACCCTTGTACATCGCCTCGCCGAGCTTCAGCGAAGCTTGCTGCAGCGCATCGGTCTTAGCGCGGATCACCTCGGCATCCTCGCTCTTGATCGCGTCCTTGACGGCCGTCACCGCATCCTCGATCGCCGACTTGTCGGCAGCGCCGACCTTGTCGCCGTGCTCCTTCAGGGCCTTTTCGATCTGATGAACCGCGGCGTCCGCATGGTTGCGCGCTTCCACAAGCTCGCGGCGCTTCTTGTCGTCGCCCGCATGCTCTTGCGCCTCACGCATCATCTTCTGGATGTCGGCCTCCGAGAGACCGCCGGAAGCCTGAATCCTGATCGCCTGCTCTTTGTTCGTGGCTTTGTCCTTCGCCGCCACGTTCACGATGCCGTTCGCGTCGATGTCGAACGTGACCTCGACCTGCGGCATGCCGCGCGGCGCCGGAGGAATGCCGACGAGATCGAACTGGCCGAGGAACTTGTTGTCCGCCGCCATCTCGCGCTCGCCTTGGAAGACGCGGATCGTGACCGCCGTCTGGCCGTCTTCCGCCGTCGAGAACACTTGGCTCTTCTTCGTCGGGATCGTCGTGTTGCGGTCGATGAGACGCGTAAACACGCCGCCCAAGGTTTCGATGCCGAGCGACAGCGGCGTCACGTCGAGCAGCAAAACGTCTTTGACTTCGCCCTTCAGAACGCCCGCCTGAATCGCAGCGCCGATCGCCACGACCTCGTCCGGGTTCACGCCCTTATGCGGTTCCTTGCCGAAGAACTCTTTGACGATCTGCTGCACTTTCGGCATGCGCGTCATGCCGCCGACGAGAACGACCTCGTCGATGTCGGCTGGCGTCACGCCCGCGTCCTTCATGCACGCCTTCACGGGCGCGATCGTGCGCTGCACCAGGTCGTCGACCAGCGACTCGAGCTTCGCGCGCGTCAGCTTCGTCGTGAGATGCTTCGGTCCGGATGCGTCGGCCGTGATGAACGGCAGGTTCACTTCCGTCTGCAGCTGCGACGACAACTCGATCTTCGCCTTCTCAGCGGCTTCCTTCAGACGCTGCAGTGCGAGGCGATCCTTGCGCAGGTCGATGCCCTGCTCCTTCTTGAACTCGTCGGCCAGGAAGTCGACGAGGCGCATGTCGAAGTCTTCGCCGCCCAGGAACGTGTCGCCGTTCGTCGCCTTCACCTCGAAGACGCCGTCGCCGATTTCCAGGATCGAAATGTCGAACGTGCCGCCGCCGAGGTCGTAGACGGCAATCGTGCCCGCCTGCTTCTTGTCGAGGCCGTAGGCAAGCGCTGCCGCCGTCGGCTCGTTGATGATGCGAAGAACCTCAAGACCGGCGATCCGGCCGGAGTCCTTCGTCGCCTGGCGTTGCGCGTCGTTGAAGTAGGCGGGAACCGTGATGACGGCCTGCGTAACTTTTTCGCCGAGATAAGCCTCGGCCGTCTCTTTCATTTTCTGGAGCGTGTAGGCCGAGACTTGGCTGGGCGAGAGCTTCTCGTTGTCGCGCCCCAAGACCCAAGCGTCCGCGTTGTCCGCCTTGATGATCTTGTACGGCACCATGCCGATGTCCTTTTGGGTCATCGGATCTTCGAACTTGCGCCCGATCAGGCGCTTGATCGCGAAATAGGTGAACTCCGGATTCGTGACCGCTTGACGCTTTGCGGCCTGGCCGACCAACCGCTCGCCGTCCTTTGTGAACGCGACGATCGACGGCGTCGTGCGCGCGCCTTCGGCGTTCTCGATCACCTTAGGCTGCGAACCTTCCATGATGGCCACGCACGAGTTCGTGGTGCCAAGGTCGATCCCGATGACTTTACCCATTGCTCAAAACCTCTCTCTTCGGCGGATGATCTGGGGCCTTCCAAACGCTTGAAGCGCCCGCCGCCATCCCCACGCAAATCAGTTGGTAACGTTCGTTGATTATCCCGCAAATTTCTGCGGGTTCGAGGGCACATATAGGGGTGCGATCCCGCCCCCGCAACTGGCCCGTGTCGCCAAAATTCGTGATTTTCCAGCCCAGTCCGCCAGGCATATGGTGGTCGCGTCAAAATGACGAGGAGGCCGACCATGTTTCGCAAAGGTTGGGCCGCGTTTTTGGCCTCAGTACCCATGTTGCTGGCATCGACCGGGGCGCACGCCGACACCACCGTGCGGCCCACCTATGCCTGCTTCTCCCCTCAAAACGCCGCGGTGATCGGCAGATTGGGTGCCGCCAACCCAAGCGTCCGATTTGGCTTCGCATCCGGCGAATGCCTGGCGCTGGTTCCCGGCATGCGTGTGACCAACGTCGAGCGGGCGGGCAATCTGTGGCGCTTCCGCGCGCTCGGCGCTGACCCGTATCTCTATGCAGCCGATTGGGCAGCGGGCTTTGCGCCCGTGGCCGGAAACGGACCGCCTGGATTCGACCAGTATATCCCAGTGACCGGTCGCTTGATGGCGATGGGGCGCAGAGTCGCCGAGTGTTTCGAGACGAATGATCGCCTAAAGAAATGGGGTGACGATCTTGAGCGCCGGTGGATTGCGTATTGGACTCGGCGAGGACAAAGCCTAGGCATAAGTACAGTCGTAGTGCTGCATTTCTCGGACGATGGTCCGCGGTTGATTGCCGAGGTTGATCGGTACAAGCGCGAAGAGGCCGCTATGCATCGTACCTGCAGCAGCGTCGCCCAGGTTGAAGCCGACGCAGACTTCATCGCCTTTTCCAGGACGGCGCAGTACGGATAACGGCGCAAATGCGCCGAATTCGGGCGGCGGGGTCACTTGCCGCCCGCGGATCACTTTTTGCAACAGGCCACACAATCGCCATCGACCATGCCCACATTGGTGTGAGGCAAAGGTCAGCAACAGGCGTTGGACATGTCAGGCTATCGTTCCCTGCATCGCGCGCTCGCAATCGGCGCAGCATCCGCTTTGAGCGCGGCGCCGAGCTACGCGAGCATCATTGCGCGTACGCCGACAATTTCCGGTAACGGCTGGGTCGCGCTCGGCATCATCAGCGCGTTCGTCGGAACGATCTATCTGTTGATCATGGGGGCGCTGCATGTCGAGCGGCGCGACGCCCGGCTGGGCCGCCGCGCGCATGACGACGGTTGGTTCGGCGTCGTTCGAACGACCGATGACGACGACTCGCCCGACGTTCACCAGAACGGAAACTAGCTGAGTAGCACTACGTCGTGCCGGGTTCGCCATCCGCACTTGGCGGTTCGGCTTGAGGCGCCGCAGCGACCGCGACGATCGCTTCCCTGAGCAGCCGTCCGCCGATCATGTAACCTTGCTGCGCGACGGCCAGAACCGTGCCCGGCGCGTGCTCGCGGCTCGGCACTTCCGCAACCGCCTGGTGAAGATTCGGATCGAAGCGCTGCCCCTGGGCCTCGATGCGTTTGATGCCGTGCCGCTCGAACACGGCCAGCAACTCGCGTTGCGTCGCCTCGATCCCGGTCATGACCGCCGTGACCTCCTTCGGCATCGCCGCGCGCACGTCGGGTTTCAGCGCCTCGAAGGCCCGCGAAAAATTGTCGACGACGCTCAAGAGATCGCGCGCGAACCGGCCGAATGCATATTGCGCCGCCTCTGCCTTCTCGCGTTCGCCGCGCTTGCGTACGTTTTCAAGCTCGGCCACCGCGCGCAGGTAGCGGTCCTTCAGCGCGCTGACCTCTTGATGAAGTGTCGCAATCTGTGCCGCCTCGCGCACTATCTCGGCGCCAGAAAGGTCCAGCGTATCGTTCGCGGGATCGGCGGGCGGATTGACCGGCTGCTGCTGCGAAGCGTGCTCGTCTCCGTTACGCGGCTTGTTCATGAGTGCAAAGTTCCGTTCACTTCTGCTGACTGATCAACCTGCTGATCACCCGGGCGGTATAGTCGACCATCGGCACGATCCGCGCGTAGTTTACGCGCGTTGGCCCAATCACGCCGATCACCCCGACAACGCGGTGCGATTGATCGGAATAAGGCGCTGCGATCACCGACGAACCCGACAAGGAATAAAGCTTGTTTTCGGCGCCGATAAATATGCGCACGCCGTCGCCTTGTTTTGCAAGCTCAAGCAGCTGGATCAAGTCGTTCTTGCGTTCGATATCGTCGAACAGCTGCCGGATGCGCTCAAGCTCGCCGGTTGCAGCGACGTCTTCAAGCAACCGCGCCTGGCCGCGCACGATGAGCGAGGGCGTCGTGCTCTGCAACCCGCCCCATTCGGCAAGGCCGGCCGCGACGAGCTTCGCCGCAAGTCCGTCGAGTTCCGCGCGCTGCGCCGTGATTTCGGTCAGGATGTCGCTGCGGGCTTCCTCAAGCGTGCGGCCCCGCATGCGCGCGCTCAGATAGTTCGTGGCCTCGACGAACGTCGACGGCGTAAGCCCCATCGGCGTCTCGATGATCCGGTTCTCGACCGACCCGTCTTCGCCCACCATGATGACGAGCGTTCGCTGCGGTCCGAGCGGAACGAATTCGACGTGCTTGAGCGCCGGGTCGCGCTTCGGCGTCACCACCAATCCGGCGCATTGGCTCAACCCCGACAGCAGCGTGGATGCTTGCAGCAATACGTCGTCAAGCTTGCGCCCGCTCGCCGCAAGCTGCCCCTCGATTCCCTTGCGCTCGTCGGGCGCGAGATTGCCGACCTCAAGCAGCCCGTCGACGAACATGCGCAGTCCAAGCTGCGTCGGCACGCGGCCGGCGCTTGTGTGCGGCGCCTCGAGAAGCCCCGCGTGCTCCAGATCCGACATCACGTTGCGGATGGACGCGGCCGAAAGCGCCAAGCCGCTCTTCAGCGATACCGTCCGCGATCCGATCGGATCGCCCGTCTCTAGATAGGCTTCGACGATCGAACGAAAAATGTCGCGTGAGCGTTCCGACAATTCGCCGACTTGCGTCAGCGAAGGGACTTTGGAACTGGGTCGTTCGTTCATACCGCTCAATTTTCGCCAGGGAATCTGCGGCCGTTGCAAGGGCCGTAAGCGCCAGGCTAGGTAAAGCCAGACGCCCCAAACTTCAAGGCAAGGAACCCACATGCGACCCTCAGGCCGCCGCGCCGACCAGCTGCGCGATGTCACGCTCGAACCCGGCGTTTCCGCCCATGCCGAGGGCTCCTGTATGGTGAAGTTCGGCCGCACCCACGTGCTATGCACGGCTTCGCTCGAAAACACCGTCCCGCCATTCCTTAAAGGTACGGGTAAGGGCTGGGTCACCGCCGAATACGGCATGCTGCCCCGCGCGACCGGTGAGCGCATGCGCCGCGAAGCTGCCCAGGGCAAACAATCCGGCCGCACGCTGGAGATTCAGCGCCTGATCGGCCGCGCGCTCCGCGCGGTGACCGACCAAAAGGGCTTCGGCGAACGCCAAATCGTCATCGACTGCGACGTCATCCAAGCCGACGGCGGCACGCGCACGGCGGCAATCACCGGCGCGTTCGTTGCCCTTCACAAATGCTTCCAGATGATGAAGCGCGACGGCCTCATCAAAGCGATCCCCTTGAAAGACCACGTGGCAGCGATCTCGTGCGGAATCCATAACGAGAGATGCGTCCTCGACCTCGACTACGACGAAGACTCGAGCGCCGGGACCGATGCGAACTTCGTGTTGACCGGCACCGGTGGCATCGTCGAGGTCCAAGGCACGGCCGAGGGCGAACCCTTCAGCGAGGCCGCCTTCCTTGAACTGATGTCGCTCGCCCGCAAGGGCATCGGCGAACTTGTCGAGCTGCAGCGCGCTGCAATCGCCCGCTGATGCCGCGCCGCCTCACAGAGAAGCGCCTGGTCGTTGCCAGCCACAACCCCGGCAAGGTCGCCGAGATCGCGGACTTGATCGCTCCGTTTGCGATTGAAGCAGTCTCAGCGGCCAAACTTGCTCTCGCCGAGCCTGAGGAGACCGAGACGACATTCATCGGCAATGCGTTGATCAAAGCGCACGCCGCAGCGAACGCCGCAAACCTGCCGGCACTCTCCGACGACAGCGGTCTGTGCGTCGACGCCCTTGATGGCGAGCCCGGTGTCTATTCCGCCCGCTGGGCGGGACCCCGCAAAGACTTCCGTGAGGCAATGCGCACCGTGCACGAGCGGCTGCGCCAAACCGGAGCGAAGAACGTCACCGCACATTTCGTCTGCGCTCTGGCGATTGCCTGGCCCGACGGCCACGCCGAAACCTTCGAAGGCCGCGTAACCGGAACGCTCGTTTGGCCCCCGCGCGGCACGCTCGGCTTCGGCTACGACCCGATGTTCGTGCCCGAGGGTCACAGCATCACGTTCGGCGAAATGCGCCCCGCGCAGAAACACGCGATGTCCCATCGCGCCCGTGCCTTCGCGAAGTTCGTGGAGGCCTGCCTTGGCTGATTTCGGCCTCTACGTACATTGGCCGTTCTGCCTTTCGAAGTGCCCCTACTGCGACTTCAACAGCCACGTCCGCGCGAGAATCGACGACGCGGCGTGGGCCGGCGCCCTGACGCGCGAACTGCGCGCCATCGCCGCACGCCTAGACATGCGCCGCCCTCTCGCCTCGATCTTCTTCGGTGGCGGCACGCCCTCGCTGATGCCTGGCGCGACCGTGGCGGATGTCATTCAAACCGCCGAACACCTCTTTGGTTTCGCACCCGGCATTGAAGTGACACTCGAAGCAAACCCTACGAGTGTCGACGCCGCCCGCTTCCGCGACTACCGCGCGGCAGGTGTCAACCGCGTTTCGCTTGGGGTCCAGGCGCTAAACGACAAAGACCTGAAGGCACTGGGCCGCCTGCACACTGTCGATGAAGCGTTGCGTGCCGTTGCGCTCGCCCAGGAAACGTTTCCCCGCGCCTCGTTCGACCTCATCTACGCCCGCCCAGGGCAATCGGAAGAAGCGTGGTCAGCGGAACTTGACCGCGCGCTGAGCATCGGTTGCACGCATTATTCGCTCTACCAGCTGACCTTCGAGGAAGGCACGCCCTTCCACGCCGCCCTCATGCGCGGCACGATGAGCGAGCTCGACGCCGAGCGCGCGGCCTCGCTCTACGAACTTACCCAAAGCCGCATGGAGAGGGCAGGGCTCCCCGCCTACGAAATCTCGAACCACGCCAAACCCGGCGAAGAGTCGCGCCACAATCTCGTCTACTGGCGCTACGGCGATTACCTTGGCGTTGGCCCGGGCGCGCACGGCCGCTTGACGATCGCCGGGGAAAAAATCGCAACCGCAACCGAGCGCCAGCCCGAAGCCTGGCTGAAGGCGGTGGAGGCTCAAGGCCACGGCCTCGAACGGTGGGACGGCGTCACGAGCGAAGAACAGGGAACCGAGCGTCTGCTGATGGGTTTGCGTCTGCGCGAAGGTGTGGATCGCGCCTCCGTCGAAGCCGCCATCGGCCGCCCGCTCTCGCCCGCGCGCATCGAAGCCCTGCAAGACCAACGGCTGCTCACAAACGACAACGGCCGCCTGCGCACCACCGCAAGCGGCCGTCTGGTCTTGAATGCAGTCCTGAAACAGCTTCTGCTTTAGAAGCCTTGGCTCTGGAACGTCGACGCCGCCGGACTCACGACCGCTTTGCCGTCGGCCGACACTTCCATCACCGCAAGCCCGCGCTCCGTCATCCCGTCGGAGCGGAAGCGGAAGATGCCGTCGATGCCGGCAAACCCGTTCGGATCCGCGATCGTCGCACGCGTGTAGCGCCGCCCTGGCGTCCCGCCGGCGAGCGTTGCGCTGAGCGCAATCGCGTCATAGGCGAGCGACGCGATGCGCGGCGGCTTCGAGCCGTAAAGCTGCTGATAGCGGGTGATGAAGTTGACGCGCTGCTCCTGCGGCGGCACCGCGAACCAGCCGCCGTGCAGCGAGGGCTCTGTCGCGACCGCGGGGTCGTCCCAAAGGCCGGTCCCAAGGAACTTCACCTTGCGCGAGTCGACGCGATTGATCGTGAGGATCGGCCCAAGGCTCCTGAGCATCGTCCCGCCTTCCGGCAGGAAGATCGTATCGAACCCCATCTTCGAAACCGCTTTCACGGCGGGCTCCAGCGATTGCGGATTCGGCTGATAGGTCTGTACCGCAACGACCTCGCGCCCGCTTTGTGCAACCGTGGTGCGGAACGCTTCCTCCACGCGCTTGCCGTAAGGCGTCTCCGGCACCAGCGCGACGAACTTGCCCCGGCCCTTCGAAACCGCATACGAAACGACCCGGCTCACCTCCTGCTCGGGCAGGAACGAGAGCAGGAACACGCCCTCGCCGGCAACCGTTCGGTCGGTCGAAAACGCAATGACGGGAATGTTCTTGGCCCGCGCGACCGGCGCGACGGCGCGCACGTCGCTCGCAAGCAGCGGCCCCAGAATGATCTCGGCACCCTTCGCGATCGCATCGCTCGCCGCCGCAGCCGCCGTCTCGGGTGTTGGCCCGGTGTCGCGCGGCAGCAGCATCATCGAGCGCGCGCCCATGTCGAACATTGCCATCTGCGCCGCATCGAGCATCGCCTGCGCGACCGCGCGCGTTTCCTTCGACGAGTGCTTCATCGGCAGCAGAACCGCGATCCGGACCTGCCCGTCGACCGGAACCGGTGGCGGCGCCGAAGGCTGCGGCACGACGGCGGTGGGGCGAGGCGCATCCGTCGACACGGTACGGGGCTTGTCGTCCCCGAACATGCTGAAGCCCTCACAGCCGCTAAGCGCGACCCCCATCGTCATCAGCACGGCAATCGTCCACAATGCGCGGAGCGAGCGGGCCGGAGTGGACTCGAACAAACGCGATGTCACGGATGGGCATCCTTCAAAACGGCGGAAAACATGGGTGCCAAGACTAACGGCGGCAGAGAGCGAAGGCAATCGGACCAGGCCTTATCCCCAGGGCTCTACCTGGTCGCGACCCCGATCGGCAATGCAAGCGACATCACATTACGCGCACTTCATGTGCTGCGGCACGCGGACGCCATTTTCGCCGAAGACACCCGTGTGACAGCGAAGCTCCTCGCGCTGCACGGGCTTTCGCGCCCGCTGCACTCCTATCGCGAGCACAACGCAGATCGTGCCGAAGCTGAGATCATTCGTGAGCTCGAATGCGGCAAAGCTGTCGCGCTCGTCAGCGATGCGGGTACGCCGCTGATCTCCGACCCCGGTCAGCGTCTCGTCGAGTCGGTCGCGGCCAAGGGCCACGCCGTGATCCCGATCCCCGGTGCTTCCGCCGCGCTGGCCGCGCTCACGGCTTCCGGCCTTGCCGGCGACAGGTTTCTGTTCGCGGGTTTCTTGCCCGCGCGCGGGGCGGAGCGGCGCCGTGCGATCCGCGAGGTCGAAGCCGTGCCCGCGACGCTCGTCTTCTTCGAAGCGCCGAGCCGCCTCGCCGAAAGCCTCACCGACCTGGCGGCGCTCCTCGGCGGCCGCCAAGGTGCAGTCGCGCGCGAACTCACAAAGTTGCACGAAGAGGTGCGCCGCGCGTCGCTCGCCGATCTGGCGCAACACTACGAAACGCACCCGGACGTGAAGGGCGAAATCGTCATCGTCGTGGCCCCACCGTCCGCCGCTGCGGCCGAAGTCGCAACCGGCACGCTCGACGCACACCTCGCCGAAGCGCTGAAGCGCCATCCGGTGAAAGATGCCGCGGCAATCGTCGCCGCAGCCCTAGGTCTCCCCCGCCGCGAGGTGTACGCCCGCGCGCTTGAATTGAAGAAACAAGACGCGTGAGCGTCGAGCGCGAAAAGGCCCGTGCCCGGGGCACCGCCGGCGAGTGGATCGCAGCCGCCTACCTCGCGCTCAAAGGCTACAGAATTCTGAGCCGCCAATTTCGCGTGCCTGGCGGGGAACTCGACATCGTCGCGCTCACGCCTTTCTGGACGCAGCGTACGCTCGTTTTCGTCGAGGTCCGCGCCCGCGGAACGCTTGAGGCGGCCGCAGACTCTGTCGGTGCAACCAAGCGCGAACATGTCGAAACGGCGGCCCGCCTCTTTCGCGCCAGAAAGCCAAAATTAAACAAACTACAGCATCGATTCGACCTGGTGTTGCTGGCGCCCGGTTGTTGGCCGCACCACATCATCGACGCCTGGCGCGTTTGAGTCATGTGAGGTGCACCCATGAGTATGTTTCGTTTCCTGATCGCGGCCGCCTTCAGTGCGAGCTTGACCGGCTGCGTCGGCGTCTCGCTCAATACGGAAGAACGCTCGTTCGGAGATGCCTTAGGCGACGTCAATGCGCGCACCGATCTGAACGCGCGCCTCTTGGCGGAAGAGCCCGCCTTGTTTGCCAATGTCGCGACCTCTGTGATCGAAGGCCGCGTCCATCTCTCGGGCACTGTACCCACGAACGAAGATCGCCTGACCGCAACCCGCATCGCGTGGGGAACGCCAAACGTCAAAGAAGTCGTCAACGACATCGAAGTGACGAACGAAGGCGATCTGCTCGACACGGTTCGCGACCGCTGGATCAACACGCAAGTGCGCGCCCGCATTCTGACGGACGCTGCGATCAAGGACATCAACTACACGATCAACACCCAGAACCGAACGATCTACATTCTGGGGATCGCGCAGGATCAGGCCGAACTCGACCGTGTTCTGGCCCACGCCCGCTCTATTCCCGAAGCCCGCCGTGTGGTGAACTATGCCCTTCTGAAGGACGACCCCCGCCGCTTTGCGTGGCCCGGTGAAACTGCGAACACCGAACTCGCTGAGGCGCCGGCGGACCAATCGTTGGAACAATAGGGAATGCCGGACGAGCGGGCGCAACAAATTCTACGCGAGCTCCACAAAGTGGGGCAGGGCGAAGATGCGCAAATTCCGCTCGCCGAAACCGCGCTCAATCTGGCCGCACTCGATCACTTGGGGCTCGACCTCGCGCCCTACCGCGATCACCTGCGCCAGCTGGCCGACGACGCGCGCGAAAGCTACGCCGCCGTCCGCCGCGGCATGGCCGAGGTGCCCGCCGCCGCCCGTGCGCTGGCCGAGACGATCGGCGTGCGCCACGGCTATCAAGGCGACAATGCGACGTTCGACGATCCGCAAAACGCAGACCTGATCAGCGTCATCGACCGCAGGCGCGGTCTGCCCGTTTCGCTCGGCATCCTCTACATCGACCTCGCGCACCGTCTGGAGGTTCCCGCGCACGGGCTGAACACGCCCGGCCACTTCCTCATGGCTCTCGGCGACGGCGAACAAGCCCGCGTCATCGATCCGTTCAACGGCGGCGTGGTCTTGAACATGGAAGAACTGCGCCCGTGGCCGCAGCTTCCCGACGACGATTCCGCGAAGTACGGTCCGGTAGGCCGCCGCGACGTTCTGCTGCGCCTCCTGAACAACATCCACTCGCGCGCGCTGGCCAGCAAAGACGCGATGCGCGCGCTCACCATCACCGAGCGCATGGTCCTCATCGCGCCGCGCCGCGCCGACCTCTGGCTCGAACTCTCGAAGGCAAGCGAGGGCATCGGCAAAATGAACGCCGCGATCAACGCCGCACGCAACTGCATCGGCCTCGCCGGCAAAGACTCGCCGATGGGCCGCCAAGCCGCCTTCGCGCTCCAGGCCCTGAAGCTGCGCGTGAACTGAACGCTCACGTCCGGATCGGTGGCCCCCGGGGAACTGGCCTCAGACCGCGGGTCGACGGTGCGCTCGCGTGGGACAAGGCAACCGATCCCGAGCAGTGTGCATAGACGAGTGCGGTGTTGCGGATCGCCGGACGCGGGAACATCAAGCAGGCGCACAGCGAACAATGCGCGCATTGCTGCGCATGGACCTGGTGCTTGGCCGCCGTCTCGTTTGCCCGACCGCTCGGCGAACAGAGCGTTCTCGCCGAAGCCTCCGCCCGCAGCAACAGCGCCGGCTGCAGAAGTTGCAAGGCGATGGCGGCACAAAGCAACGCCGCCCGCCAAATGCTCAGTTCGCGTTGAACACACTCCCGGATCACAGCGCACCCGACCTACCGGCGACCACAGTCGTCGGCAGGCGCAATTGCGGCCATGATCCAGATCAAGCAGACAGGCTCAGAACCTCATCGCGACGCCGGTCGCCAAGCGCAATTCCGGCTCGTCCTGCAGGCCATTGTGGCTGTCGGCGACCGGAATACCGATCGAAGCAAAGGCCGAAACGGTATCCATCGTGTACCGTACGCCCGGCGATAGGTAGAGCGCATGCCCGCCGGAGTTCGGGTCGATCTCGCCGGGCTCTTCTTGGCGGCCGTGCCATTCCCCGTTCAATTCGAGGATGACGTCGAGAGTGTTGCCGTCCGAGTGCGCATGCGTGCCGGGGGCATGCTCGTGCGCTTCCATGCCGATCACGCGGTAGGCGGCGGCCACGCCGTAGTTGAACCGGTCGCCCAAGTCGACCCCGTTCGAAGCCTCGCGCGCGATCGTGTACAAGCCGCTGGCGTCAAAAGACCAGCGGTGCATATGTTTCGACACCGCGCCGCCGAACAAGACGTCCCACGAGTCCGAACCTGGCTGAAACTCGGTCTCGAAAACCTCTCCGTCTTCCGCGTTCCGCTCGCCCGTTCCGCCGGTCGGAACCTCGACGCCGAACAGAGCCGAAAGCTCAAAACTTGTGTTCTTCAAGATGCGCAACTGGCCGAGCAGCGCGACATCGCCCACGCCCGAGGCATCGCCCAGCGCGTGAACCTCTCCCTCGACCGGGGGAACGTCGTGGGCATGGCCTTCGCGAATGCTCTCCCGCGCCACGAAGGGTATGCGCAGCGACAGCATCAGATCGTCCGTCACACCATAGGCGAGCGTCAGCGCCGTCGTGCGGATCGTTTCGACCGAATGAAAATGCTCGTCTTCGCCGGCCAGGAAGGCATCGACCGCCACGTCCGCCAAAACTGTATCGCTGAGCGTGTCCAGATTGGTCTGCTCGTATTGAACGCCCGCGACGAACATGCCGTCCGGCAGCGTCGATGCGGAAAGCGTGTTGATCGGGCCGCTCGCCTGCGAATTGCCCGCAGCGCCCGGATGGTGGGCGAATGCGGGGCCGGCGATGAGAGGTGTAAGGACCGCGAGCGCTGCGGCAAGTTTCGTCTTGTGCATGGGAGTCTCCAAATCAAAAGTTGACCGTGTTCGGTTTAGGATGCGTTAGCGTGTCAGTGCGCGTGCGATGCCGCGGCTTCGACGTAGAGCTCGACGTCCAAGGTCTTCCCGCCCTCGAAGATCAGCCGCAAATCGATGAAATCTTCGAGCGTCAGTGGCTTTTTCAAGCCGATCAGCATCAGATGCGCGCCGCCGGGCGCGAACCGGAACGAGCCGTGCGGCGCGATGACGGCGCCGCCCGTCATCGGACGCATGCGCATGACGCCTCCCTCCACCGACATCGTGTGAAGTTCGACATGCGCTGCCGCCGGTGTCGTCGCGCCCACCAGGCGCACCGGCGTATTGCCGTTGTTCGTGATTGTCATGTAGGCGGCGCCGACACCGGCCCCGGGAGGGGTCGGAGCGGCCCACGGGTGCTCGATCGAGATCGCGCCGCCTGAGTAGCTATGGGCGAGCGCGGCGGTTGCGAGCAGAGGCGCTAAAGTGAGGCAAAGAACAAATGCAGCGATTTTCATGGTCGTTGTCCGAATTGCAGATGACGTTTGAGGACGAGCCGCGCTCCATCACCGTCGGCGCCGCGCGGTGTGCACCGCGTCGCGTCTGTCGTTCGGGATGTCGCGTTGGCGTCACGCCGTGCGCACGCGCGAGGCTTTCTGCGGTGCGTAAGGCGTTCGCGGTTTAGGTGCGGATCGGAGGGCCGGTTGCCGGTGGGGGTAGAGCGTCCAGAGCGTGTCTAGGCTCGAGGCGTCGCGGTGCGTGCGCACCAGCGGCGGCCGCCACTCGGACCGGCGGAGTGAAAGTCGTGTCCGGTGGCGTGAATTGTGCCAAAGCCGAAAACGCACAGGGCGGCTCTTTGTCGTCGGACAGCTTCGCGGGAAGCGCGGGCTTATCTGTGATCTCGTACGTCGCCGGATTGACGAAAACGTCGATCGCGCCGTGCGCCGAACAGAGAACGACCTTGACCCACTTGTCGCCGACACTAGCCACCATGTAGCCCGGCGGCACCAAAACGCGCGCCAACAGCGCCAGCAGGACAATCGCCTGCAGCGCCCAGTTCCGCCCACCTCGGACATTCGCGCACATCGCAATCAGAATAGTCGAAGTCGAAGCTGCCCGCATGCGACCGAAACGCAACGTCGTCGGTCGACGCACGCTTTGTGGTTCACAGTTTGTTCTTGACGGAGTTTCGTTGTCTTGCAAGAAATCTCGAAACAACTGCCTCTGTAGAATCCGTTTCCGCCACACCCAGGATCGCACCGATGCCTCTCTCCGTCGCCATTCAAATGGACCCGATCGACAAGATCGACATCGGCGGCGACTCGACGTTCGCTTTGGCGCTGGAGGCGCAGGCCCGTGGTCACAAACTTTGGTACTACCTGCCCAAGCACTTGGCGCAGCGCGACGGCAAGGTCTCGGCGGCCCGCGCTCACACGCTCCAAGTCAAGAACGAACGCGGCAACCACTTCACGTTGGGAGCGGCGCAACCGCTCGATCTCGCGACGGTCGATGTCGTGCTGCTGCGCCAAGATCCGCCGTTCGACATGGGCTACATCACGACGACCCACATCCTGGAGCGCCTGCCCAAGAACGTGCTCGTCGTGAACGACCCGTATTGGGTCAGAAACTCGCCCGAGAAAGTCTTCGTCACCGAATTCCCCGACCTCATGCCGCCGACGTTGATCACGAGCGATCCCGACGCGATCCGCGCCTTCCGCGCCGAACACGGCGAGATCGTGATAAAACCGCTCTACGGCAACGGCGGCGCGGGCGTCTTCCGCATTCAGCCGGGCGACGAAAACCTGAACGCGATGATGGAGTTCTTCAACGCGTTCGTACGCGAGCCGATGATGGTGCAGCGCTACGAAGCGAAGGTGCGCGACGGCGACAAGCGCATCATCCTGGTCGACGGCGAGCCGGTCGGCGCGATCAACCGCGTGCCGGCGAAGGGCGAAGCGCGCTCGAACATGCACGTTGGCGGCCGTCCGGAGAAAACGGCACTCACGCCCCGCGACAAGGAAATCTGTTCGCGCATCGGGCCGGAGCTGAAGCGCCGCGGCCTCATCTTCACCGGCATCGACGTGATCGGCGACTACCTCACCGAAATCAACGTCACCTCGCCGACCGGCATCTGGGAGGTGAAGCGCTTCGAAGGCATCGACGTCGCGGCCCTGATCTGGAACGCGATCGAAAAGCGCCGCGCCGCATGAATTGTCGCGGAATGTATCAACCGCCGCGTTAAGCCACGGTTTCGCCCCATTCGACGGCGCTCATGCGCACAACGCATGGGGAGAGCTTCAGCGCATGACCGTCGCGCACATCTCGACCGTCGCCTTCGTGGGCATCGAAGCGCGCGAAGTCGACGTCCAGGTGCACATGGCCGACACGAGCGGCGCGCTGAAAGAAGGCATGGCGATCGTCGGCCTTGCCGACAAGGCTGTCGCCGAGAGCCGCGAACGCGTTCGCGCCGCGCTCCACGCGGTGGGCTTGGCGCTCCCGTCGAAGCGGATCACGGTAAACCTCTCGCCCGCCGACCTGCCGAAAGAAGGCAGCCACTACGACCTGCCGATCGCGCTCGGTCTGCTCACTGTCATGGGCGTCCTCCCCGCACCCGAAATGGCAAGCCACATGGCGTTGGGCGAACTATCGCTCGACGGCGCGCTGATCCCGGTCGCGGGCATTCTCCCGGCCGCGATCAAGGCACTCGAACTTGAGCGCACGTTCGTCTGCCCGAAGGACTCCGGCCCCGAAGCCGCATGGGCGGATGGCCTTGAGATTATTGCCGCGCCGACACTCGTCGCGCTCATCAACCACCTGAAGGGTGTGCAGGTGTTGAGCGCACCCGTCGCCAAACTCGCCGACGAAACGGCGTTGATACCCGATCTACGCGACGTGAAGGGACAGGAGACCGCCAAGCGCGCGCTAGAAATCGCAGCCGCCGGCGGTCACAATCTGCTCATGCTTGGGCCGCCGGGCGCGGGCAAATCGATGCTTGCCGCACGCCTCCCGGGATTGCTCCCGCCGCTCGACGCGCGCGAAGCGCTCGAAGTCTCGATGGTCCAAAGCCTCGCCGGCGAACTGAAGAACGGCGCGATCGGTCGCCGCCGACCGTTCCGCAATCCGCACCATTCCGCAAGCATGGCAGCCCTCGTCGGCGGCGGCATCCGCGCGAAACCCGGCGAGGTCAGCCTCGCGCATTTGGGCGTGCTCTTTCTCGATGAACTTCCGGAGTTCCAGCGCACAGTCCTGGACTCGCTCCGCCAACCGCTCGAAACCGGCGAGACGTTGGTAGCACGCGCCAACGCTCACATCCGCTACCCGAGCCGCGTCCAGCTTGTCGCCGCGATGAACCCCTGTCGCCGCGTTGCGATACGCCCGAAGTTGGACACGCGCCGGGTTTCGCGGAAACCCAAGGAATATCCCGAAGCGCCGACGACGCTTGCCGGTCATTTGTTAAAGCGCAGGAAGGAGCTGGGGTTGCTGCAGCGGGAGGTGGCTGAGCGGCTTGGCACCAACGAGTTCACGTACCTGAGTTGGGAGAAGCACGGTCGCCGCCCGACAATCTGCTATTGGCCCGCGATCATTAACTTCTTGGGATTTGACCCGAACGGTGAGCCCAAGACCTTCGCGGAGCGCGTCGCCGCTCATCGGCGGCGCAGCGGCCTGACGCAGCGTGAGCTAGCCCGTAGGCTCCAGGTTGATCCCTCAACGACATGGTGTTGGGAGCGGGATAAGCACCCGCCGGCGCGCCGCGGGTGATTTTTTTCGCCAACTTTCCAGATGTCTGACCTGACCTCGGCATGTCGAAACTGGCGTAGCACTCGGTTGGTTGCTCAACCTTCAGACGAATTCTCGATTTCGACCGGCGTCATTGCACACATGTTCGCCCTCGCTTGAAACCTAACATGAGAGGTCCGATTGCTGGCGGACGATGGAGCTTGCGCTGTCAAGGCAACAGGCCGTCGTTTTTCTCCCTTCCGGGAACCGTTTTGGTTTGCCGCAAGCTTGGAGGTTGCAACGCGATGCGCAGTTTCAAGCGGCGTGCTAGTGATTGGATGATTGGTGTTTGGGGGCATTCATGGAAAGCCAGAATTTTCAGCGTCAAGTTTTCTCAACCACGTACCTCACGATCCTGGGCATCGTGCAAGCCTCAGCATTCACATATCTGGTGACCGATACCCTTGAGTACGTGAGACACGAGCACTTGGGGGCATCAACAGATCTTTTCGTAGTTCTGACTGACATGCACCTTGTTCGGTCGTTGGGTACGTTGATGTTAATTGCCGTTGCCACCTTTGAGTACGCGATTTTCGCAATGATCTACTTCCATACGATATCAGCCCGCGACGTGGTCCTCCTTTTCGTTGTGGGTGTGATCGAGTTTGGAGTGGCTTCACAGACCGCCACAGGATTGAATTGGTGGCTAATGGCCGCTCTCGCTTGCGGTGCAGGCGTCATTGCGCAGACTCACCCGGGCACATTCGACCTTAGAGTAATATTTGCTGGGGACGAGTCGCGAATGAAGGCTGCACGACGCCACAACATTTTCAGCTTAGGGATCTTCGCGATTGGTGCGGCGTTCGCTGCCTGCGTCGCCCTCATGATCCACGGCAGTCAACTTCAGCCATCGAACGAGCTCGTGTATGCGCTCAGTTGGTTCTTGGGTATCGGAACGATGCTCTTTTGGAACACGAGCCTGTTTCTCAAAGAACTCGAAGGGCGCGGCCAAATGAAAACGGGTCGCTGAGTTGGCGGGCGGATCGTGATGCAGAGGCGGATGCCGCATTGAGAGTCACATTTGCGAAAGTTGGAAGAATATCGCTTTCGTGTTACGATTGATTAATGTGTCCCCGGCAAACAATTAGGTTGGCCTGTTTGTGCCACTGACCTGGCACCATCCGGCTCGCCTCATTGTAGGTGGAGCTTGCCACTTGTAGAAGGTCGGACACAAAATGGAACATCATCAGGATGAAGCAGCAGTCCACAGGGACCTGCCAACGACGGGTCAGCTGAAAGCGCTATTCGAGCAGATTGATGAAGGCCACGTTACGCGAACGCGGATTGGGAAGTTCCTGCTGGGTGCAAAGACCGCGCAGCCGCTTCTGAAAACCTACGACGTGAGTGTTCAGTACAGTGGGCTGCGGACGATGAATCAGTTGGTCGCCCAGATTGGGGAGCGCCGAATATCGAGCGATGAGGTCTGGTTGGATGACAGGTTCCCACAGATCAAAGACGAGATAGTAGAAAATGTAAGCATCGCATTGGTGAACTTTCCCAATCGGCGCGTTTCAACGAGGGAGGTGCATAGCTTCATCGCTTCCCAAGACTGGCGAGCCGCAACGGCACCGGAACTGCTGGCCCTAGCGGCCATTCGGCCCACGCTGCCCAATGGAGCATCGCGCATCGCTGCAATTGGGCAGGTTTGGTGCAACGTAGTTCAATCGCTCGAGAGCCTTGTTCCCTTAGTCAGGACGCAAATAAAGAGAGAACTATTGGTGTTGCAAGTCGATGGCGGACACGATGGTCAGATCAAAATCTCTTGTACGGAGATTGGTAATGTCGTTCACCAAACCTGGACGCCATTGGATTGTTTTGCCGTTGTAGTCTGACGGAGAGGCCTAACAGGCCTCTCTTTTTTTCGCGGGTGGAACGACTTGAATTGACGTGCAATCTCGTCGATCCCCATTCATTGGGCTCCCTCCTGCCTGCCTCGGAGGTGGGGCAATCGCCGGACGTCCGACATTGTTGGCATCGCCAACTCGTTCGAAGGACACCATGCTGAGAAACCACCGCGGTCGCTCGCACCAAAAAGGGGGCGTGACTCTATTTAGAATTGACGTCACGCCCACTAAGTCTCTTTGGTTCGTTGCTGATCTTGACAAGCATTAAGCGCCCAGACCGAACTTCAGCCTCCACGTGCTTGTACTTCTTTTCATACTCAACACCCGTTGCGATGTCTCTTACCACAACGATGGCGTTCCGGCTGATCCGTTCGCGATGCGAGCCAAGGAAATTTGCGGCTCGTCTCCGAAAATTCTCGATGGTAACGTCCCCCGTTCTCTCGCCTTGCTCTTGCGCAAAACGCAACAAGGATGTCGCAGCGTTCCGCGCTCCAGCCTGGTCGCGCATGGCATGCCGAACTTCCAACTCGTTCTGAAGTACTAGACAAAGCGTTACGGGAGCAATCGGCGCACGCTGAACCATCCTTTTTGCTACTTCGACCAACCTCAGCGCTTCGCGCAAGTCGCTGGCGTGAATCCGCTCCATTGTCAGATTTACGATACTGAACACCTCCTCTTCAACAAACGTGTCGTGCTGTTCGAGGCGCTCGGTTATGCGAGAAAGAAACTTCTTGTAGACACGCTGTCGAAGGTCCTTTGGTGCATCACGCAGAAGAACCCGGAGGGCGTCGTCCACATCAATGTCGGAATCTATGTGCTCATCGATCGCACGCCACACCAAGCGCGCGGCGAGCGGAAGCTCGTCCTGAGGCTTCACCGCATGAAAGAGCCCGAGTAGAATGTTGGATCGACTCCGTTGGGGGTACACCTGCTCTTGAACGTACTGCAATGTGCGCTCGAAAGCGTCGTGCCGCTGCTCTCGCAAGAGAAGCGCCAAAGTCAACGCAAGCACAGGGGGCTGGGGCGTCAGCTGATGATCGACTACAATCGTAGAAGCTTCCTCTGCGAGTTCTCCGGCTTGCTCCCGTGGCATCAGATTGATCTTCAGTAAGAGAATTTTAGGGGCTTCTGATCGTGTTGCGGTCTCTAGTGCGATATCCAGATGAGAAATGGCCTGTTTCGCATACCCCTGAAGGCGAAGCGCCTCAGCAAGGTTTATATGAGCCGCAGTGACGGCGTACCGGCGATCGTCGTCAAGCGCGCCGCCTAGTTGCCCCAACTCATCAATCACATCCTCCGCTGTCTGAATAACCTCCGTCAGGACACCCGGCGATGTGGCACTCGCAAGGAGCGCTGATCCTACGCTCACTTTCGATTCAAATTGAAAGGGGCCCGGAACTTCTGCGGCCTTACGAAAGTAAGAAACACTCTCTTCAGGGCGGCCACCTCTCAATAGTGCGAGCCCAAGATAGTGGCTCGCTTGTGCCACCAACTCTCCCCCACCGTCCGAGCAAAGAATCTTCCTGAGCTCGTTAGCTGCACCAGTATGGTCGCCAATACGGAGCTTGGCCATGCCTAGCTGGAACCTACTGCGCAGAGGTAGAGCTTGCCCGGGTTCATTCCGAGTAAAATGCTCTATGGCGGCGATTGCTTCGCGATATCGACCCGCAACGAAGTGATCGGTTGCGATCTCAAGCAGCGCTTTTCTACGACTTGCCACTTGGAGCAACCAACTGTCCGAAAGAGCCTCTCGCAGTATCTTGTTCTTGATCTCGATCTGACCGCTGCCAAGATTTCCCGCGGTGATGCCAGCAAGGTAGAGTTTACTTTTGACACTCTCACTCAGCTTCTTGGTGTTAAGTGCTCTACGGTTCATAATAACGTGGAGAAGCTCCGGGTCGTTCTCGACCCGGTATCTGATATGGTCCACTGGAGGACGATCGAACCGATCAAGGTAGAGCTTCCGAACCGCGGCATCTACGCTGTGTCGCGTTAGGCGTGTGCCCGAAAGTTCTGTGAGTTCCAGCTCAGAGCAAAGGTCCCAAGACATCCGTGGGTTGCCAGACGTCCAGGCATACGTCTCCTGTATGATGTCTTCAGGCCAAGACAGGTTTGCTTTTTTAATTAGCTCTCGAAACTCGTGCGGTGTGAAGTCGTCAAGGTAGATCTTCTCACCGATGTTGAATGGAGAAATGTCCTTGTCCTTAATTAGAGCGCTTGGTTCGGCGACGCCAGAAAGGACGTAAGTCAAGCGTTCGTACTCCCGGTGGCTGGGCCTCGAGAAATACATGGCCCGTATCTGAGAGAAAACTTTGTCCGAGTAGGTAACGTTGACCAACGAGTCGACCTCATCAAGTATGAAGATCACCCGAGGAGTGTGGGTCTCCCGTAACAGCAGGCGTAGATGTTGCTCATACTCTGAAGCAGCCTCACCAAGTGGCCGTTTGCGTAGGTCGATGAGTTTAGCGGCAATTTCAGGAGAGAGTTTTTCTCCTGCCGCTTCAACGAAGCCGTCTATGATGTAGCGAAAGAAAAACCTGAGCGAGTCGAAGCGCCGGGATAAATCGAAGTAGGCGACAATTTCATTGGTTCTTTCCCTTTCCCGCTTCATGTTCAGCAACAAGTTTGTTTTACCCATCTGGCGCGAGACGAGGACATATCCAGGGCGCCCCATTTGGTCGATAATCTGCCGAAGTTGCCGATCAGCTGCTCGGCGGACGTAGAGTTCTTCTGGGATGACCGTGCTCGGCGTCAGCTTTCGGACCATCACACCTGCTCGGACCTTACCGATTCAATCAATTCCTCTAAGGCGAGGCCCTGGTCTGTGCCATATCTCCATCTGCGAAAAAGGAGCTTTACAAATCGCGGCGAACCGCCCGCTGCTTGCACAATTGCTGCGCGGTCCACGATAGGCAAACTAGGGCGAATCGCAGGCGCGAGAATGTCTACGAGCTGCGTGAGTTCGTGCTCGGTCCAGGTTGCAAATGGCAAGAATTGGAAGCGTTCAAGAATCTTACCACCGTTTCCAGAGATACCCTCTTTGATGTCGTTGATGGAGGCGAACGCGAGGACAACTCGGCCTCTAAGGAGGGGGTCCGCGTGTATCGCACCAGAAAGGTGCCATATAAGTTGGGCGAATGCCGATGCGTCCGAGCCGGAGCGCAATGGAAACTCATCAACAAATATCGCGACCGTCTGATCGACTGGGAACTTTCTAAGGAGTCTCTTCAAGGCCGAAAGAAGTTGCGACTGATCCATTGTTGTGAGCGGCTCTTCGCGAACATCAAGCACGTCAGCAAGCTCGACGGCCACCGCCCTGAGCAAGCCGATTGGCGTTAGATCCAACTGCCCGCCGAGCATTACTGGTTGGAGGCGCCAGCCAGAAGCGAGTATCGCTCGCGTTATTGCTGCCGTCTTGCCGACACCCGATGGGCCCGTTGCCCAGACGGTAGCACTCATGGTGACTAAACGAATTATCTGTTCGTCAATCCCGCGGCGAACATAAAATGGTTCACTCTCGGCGTTGTACACCTCAAACAAAGGGTCTTCCGCCGACCGCTTTGCTGAAGGGCCGGGGCTTCCACTGAACTTCGGTAGAACGAAGTGACGAAGAACCGCATAACGAACATCGCCAGTGTGCTCGGGTTTGATGATCGTGTGGTGATCATCATTGATTAGCATGTGCGCTCTACCGAGTCCGAATGGCGCTGCACTATCTTTGCCAACAAACGGATCCTGACCGCCGACGACGAACTTCACTTCTATCTGATCCTCTACCTTCAGGCGAAGCCAGTCGTCATTAAGAGTCGAAAGAATGTCAGCGTTGTAGCAAAGCTGCGCCAGCGGTCTTTGGTTCCATGGCATTTGGGTGGCGGCGCGAGCTATCTCAGTACCGGTGTTTGGTGTCGCATAAAGTAGCAGCTTATTGCACTTAGGTTGCCGACCCGCCTTCAGCTCGTTTACGACGTACTGCCGCGCAATCAGCCCTCCCAAACTGTACGCCACTATGCAAACTTCTGACGCGAGCGCGCACCCAACCTCAAGTTCCGTAGCGAGACCCCGCGCCAGTTCTTGCAGCTTCGGTGTGTCGCGACGAAATGGAAAGAGCAGACGACGAGACGGATATCGGTAAAAGTAAAACGAGTGCTCGTTGAGCCTCTCGTCGTTGTTACACACCGTCCACATGGGTTGCCAGGTGCGCGCTGGGCTGCCGCCTAACCCATGCACAAACATAAGAGCAGGGCCTCGGCCCTCGCGATACACCCGCCCCAGTGCAGGCCGGGTTCGGAGGACACTCTTAAGCATAAGACTTGATCTGGCGAGTTGGATGTTGAACCGTGGCGCAACTGCTTCCTCGTCGCACCACTGCCTTTGTGAACTTCTTCGAGACTAGGTATCATACCCTAGTCAGTCAATTGTTGACCGCAAATTCGCTAGATCGAAAATTCCTCACCTCGGGCCTGGATATAGGCAAATTCTTAGTCACCATCGTTGCCACGTATTGGCACTCTGTAGGTTGATTGTTGCGTGGACATCGCTCTGCGGGCGCAATCACTGTTGCGCAGTTCGATTGAGAAAGTTCTTCTGTCAGGGACGTATCACAAGTGATTTTGCGATCACACTTGCTACCGCCCGACGTCGAGCTTCATTATCGACGATGGTCTCGCTCCATTTGGTCCGGACCTTGTAGCCGCGCACTATCAGATGCTGTTGAGTAGTAGCATAGCCTTGCAACAGTGCGGGCAAATCCGTCGTGGTGCAAAACACCACGCGTTCAACACACTCTTCCCGAATTTCTTTGGTAACAACCTTTCGCAAAGCCGCGAGGCGTCGCGCATCGTCCGCGATTAGTATGACATTGGAGAATCCAGCAGCAATGTCTTTCTCGACGTTTCTTAGCTCCTGATCCGATCCCGTCGTCACCGATATCTCACAAGCGATCTTGAGATCGTCTCGATAGAGCGCAACATCGACCTGTCCTGCATCGTTGAGCACAGATTTCTCGATCACTGCCCTGAATCCAAGCTCTTCAGCCAGCCGTTTCGTGAACTGTTGGATGTATTTGTGTCTTTGACCGCCTTTGCCCGCCTGCTTGGGAGCGCGGGTGGGAGTCTGGGCTGGTGTGGGCAGAGATGGCGCGCGCGGTTCACGTTGCGTGTCATCCATCGCTCTCGGCTCGACAGCTACCTTTGAAGGAGGCACCGTCGTGTTCACAGGCTCATTCGGAGCATCACTTCGTTCAAGCGGCTTCAGCACGGTCTTCGGTACGACTGGCGGCGCAAGTAACCGCTGCACTTCCTCAACCGGCGCACCGTACTTCGCCCGGTTCGCCACAATGAGCCGATCGACACGCTCCAAGGGAAGTCGAGGAAGCTTCTCGACATACCCAAGCGGCACAGACACCTGCACAGCCTTCGGCGTGAAGTTACGCACGAAGCAGGCAAACTCGGTTCGCTCTCGTGACTTTTGCATCCGTTGGAGGAACGTGTCGTCACACCGCATGTCTTCGGCAAGCGCCCGAGCGTCTTTCGCACTCACACCGCCGGCGAGCTTGATCGATGTGCTCGCCATCACAGAGGCTCTCAGGCCGGCACTGAGCTGATCAAGGTTCTGGTGCGCAAGCACCATACCCACCCGGTACTTGCGGGCCTGGTTCAATAGGTGACCGATCTTGTCATCGAAGTAGTCTTGCGCTTCATCCACATACACGAACGCAGGGTTCCGTTCATGAGACGGAAGCGTCGATCTCTGAAGTGCAGCTTGAGCGATGAGCGAAATGAAGAACCGCCCAAAGATGGCGGCACCATCATGGGTCAGAAGCTCCTTCGCCGTATTGATGAGAACGATCTTCCCGCCCGACATGGCGTCAAAGAGATCGACCTTGTTCTCCGGATGCGAGAAAATCCGCTCAAACGTGCCATTGGAGAGCACACCCCAGAGCCTGGTCAGAATCTGCTTCTTGGTTTCGTTGAACGATCGGTCAAAGAACCGTGTTTCGAAGAACGCGCTGGCACTACCAGGGAGCTTCTCCATCTCCGGCTTGAACTTCTCCCCATGCTCCATGAGTTCGCGGAGTGTTTGAATCGTCGCCCCAGGTATCTCCATCATGAGGCGTGCGATGTACTTGAAGATCACACCTTGGCGCTGCGTGAGTTCGGCACCAAGCAGGGCACCGAAGAGATACTCATAGAGATCGATGGTGCCGTTGAGGACACGTTCACGATCAACCGGCTTGAGCGCATCAATGCGGCCTCGCTTCCAGTCGAACATGTTGAGGCAGGCCGGGTACTCCACATCCGTGGGATCAACGATGAGAAGCCGGTCAGCGAGGCTTCCTGTCACATCCGGATCAAAGTGAGAGAGACCAGCAATTGTCCTGATGAGATCGCCCTGGCTGTCGATCACCACGATGGAGCGATTGTCCTCCTTCGCTTTCTCAAGATCATGAGCGATGAGGTACTGCAGAAGCTGTGTCTTCCCGTGACCCGAGCCGCCAAGCACATGCGTATGCTCAAACCGGCAGGGGAACGGGATGCTGAACGGGACAGGAGCGAGCAGCAGTTCTTTGATTGGTGTGTTCTTGCAATACGTATCGATGATCTGCCGTGTTGAGGTGAGCTTCGACTTCCGCGGTGTCACCAGCTGACGCGTTGTGTGTTCCCGCTCTTCCGGATGTATCCCCGATGCACGATACAGATTGCGCTCTAGGTTAGTGCGCAGGTTGGTGAACAGGTCTTCCTTGATGTATGGGGCGTCATAGAAGGAAGCCATCATCCCTTCGATGACATCGATGGGGTCTTCGAAGAGATCGATGAGCGACACCTCAAGACGTGGCACTTCCTCGGGGATCGATCCATCGATCCCTTCATCGATGAAGATCGAGGAGGGAAGCAGCTCGATCAGCGTGTTGACGACCGCATACGCCTTCCGTCCCCAAACATCGGTCACCTTGGTCTGATCGGCAAGAAAGCGCAGTTGTCGTGACAGAGTGGTTCGAAGCGCCAGACCCTGTTCAAGCGTGTATCCCTCTGGATCGCTCTCAAGGGGTTTCGAGAAGATCCCTTCGAGTTCGATGAGTTCGTCGACGAAACGATACAGGGCGAGCGCGAGCGATCGCCCTGGTGTCCCTTGATGAGCGTCCTCACAGGCAGTCGAGAGGATCGACACGATGAAGTCATCCACCGCAGCCTCTGACGACCAGCGTGAATGCGCAAAACCCTGCCGCGCAAGGCGCAGCAGGGTTCGCATTTCTTGGAGCTCCCGCGCACGCGGGGACTGACCGAAGAAGTTGGTGAGGTTGGAGTTCCGGAGGGCGTCCCTAAATAGTGACAACCTCTTGTCCCCCAAAGTTTGTGCAGGCCGTCAGCACATCCTTGAAGGTCTTGCAGGCTTCCTTGATCTGGTTCTCGACCGCCAGCATTTCCACAACGTCTTTGCAGGCGATGCGCTTGCCGTTTGCGAGATCGTTGACCGAGACAGAGATATTCATCGCGCGAAACGCGGCACGTGATGCGAGACCTAAGAGTCCCGAGCCGCGATCGGTCATCGTACCGCGCTCATAGAGGACGGTTTGGCCGAGTTGATACTTCTGGATTGCCTTCTTCTCTTCGTCAGAGATTTCAGCGCGCACATCGAGCAGGAAGGTGGGTGTTCCCAAACCTTTTATGACCGGCGGCTGTTGGTATCGCCACAACGACAGCTTCATGGAGTTCTCCTTGTTCGAAATGGATGAGGACGCACAACAACGCATGCCGAGACTGGAGAAGTGGAAGGGTAGCTGATTCGGCCGTCTTGACCCTTGGCCCAGATTCTCCTCTGAGGAGAATTTCGTCAGAGTCCGAGCACTTGCGCCCGCTCCTGTGGCGAGAGAGTCACGGCACTGAACGGCTGGCTCGGCGTGCCGTCGATCATGAGCTTTAGATAGATGTGATGGTTCGGGAGGTTCATGAGATCGATCGGCTTGAACTTGGGTTCGAACTCCCGGGCGATGAAGGCGGCATCCTCTGGCCCTAACCGAAACGAGATCAGCGTGCCGGCGTTCGCCAAGACCGCGTGCCGGATATCGGACTCAAGCTGATGCAGGTGCTGGTGAGCAAGCGTGAGGCCAATGCCGTACTTCCGGAGCTCTGAGGCCATGTTGACCAAGGAGAGCGTCGTGAAGTTCTGAAACTCGTCGATGTATATATAGAAGGGGCGGCGGTCTGAGGCTGGTTGGTCGGCGCGGGTGAATGCGGCGAGTGCAAGAGTCGTGACGAGAAGTCCGCCAAGAAGGGTTGAGGTGTCGTCACCGAGCTGACCCTTGGAGAGGTTCACAATGAGGATGCCGCCCTCATCCATGATCTTTCGGAAATGAATGTCTTCGGGTGCTGAGGTGAGTACCCGCCTCAGAAGAGGATCGGCGATCAGCGCACCCACCTTGCTTTGGATGGGGCTGATCGCGTCGGCACGCAGCCGGGTCGTGTACTTGGGGTACTCGTTCGTCCAGAACTCACGGATGGGTTCATTGGTGACAACCTTGGCGGTTTCTTCCCGGTACGCCTTGTCAGTGAGAAGGGTGAGAATGTCCGGGAGCGTTGCGTCGTCCCGTTCGAGAAGGGCGTAGATGGCATTTCGAAGTATGTGCTCCAGTCGCGGACCCCACGCGTCAGCCCAGAGCTTCTTGAAGATTTCGATGAGGCCGGAAGCAGCTAGAGATCGTTTATCCGGTCGCACTCTGCGAAGTGGGTTGTATCCAAAGGGTTGAGTTGAGTCTGGGACGTTGAAGTATGTGATGTCGTTGCGCCCGAAACGAGAGGCTTCCTGAAAGACACGATCAGCGAGATCGCCATGGGGATCGATGAGTGCGAATCCTCGCCCAGCGCAAACGTCTTGAGCTGCTAGTGTCTCGATGAGCGATGACTTGCCGGTGCCGGTCTTGCCGATAGCATACACATGCAAATGCCGGTCATTCAGCTTGATCCCAAAAGTGCGCTGATCATTGCGGGCGTTTGTTTGACCGATGAGAGTGTGCGCCGGCATAAGTCGAGTGTAGCGCTGACGACGCCAACGGGCATGGGGCCGAGATGCTGACGGCGACTTGGCCTCACTCTAGTACTTCACACGACCTTGCTTGGTTAGAAGCGCCGTCAACGTGCGAGAGGCCCGACAGCCTATCAAGGCCTGAGCGGAATGGCCGACACCCACACGCGCTCCGCAGCATTTGGAACCCCAACTTGCTCCAGCACGTCGACGAAGGCTTGATAAAGAGGCCATGGATAGGGCGATGGTCCGATTATCACTCGTTCAACTATGCCGCCGACATCGAGCGATGCAACATCGCTCGAAAACTCTTTGTCCAACGGAATTTTGTATACATGCTGCGGCACGCCTCCAACAACCTCAACGGACTTTGCCATGAGTTTGGACGGAAACAGCTCGTGGCAATAGACCGCGCGCCATTCGCGTTCCTCGCGAAAGGCTTCGTGTTTTAAACCGGTTACTCCCGAGAAAAGTAAAACGAAGAGATATCGCTCGATCATGTCTGGCTCGACCGTCCGCAGGAAGTCTGATTCGCGCACGATGTTGTTCATGACCGTTCGCACTTCCGCCGATACGTCCTCAGTTTTCGCATAGACGACCGGGCCGAAGAGTATGTTGAGCGCTGTTGTTGCGGTGGAGCTAGCGGGCAACTTCAACACGATGGCAACGCGCGTGTCGCTGGTCCCACCGAATGCGCGCCACATCGAAAGCCGGCCAACGTCGTTTTCCTTTGTGTCGTGCTCTGTTAAAGATGCAACGAAGATATTTAACCCCAAATTCCCGTGCCGCCACCATCCGTTGAAGTTGCTGAACGCTTTTTGGGCGACGCCTGGAGCCACGCCATCAACTACGCGTAGGAACTCATTCCAATTTCGTTCATCACCAAAGAACTGCCGTAAAAGCTCATACCCATGTACGACCTCGCTGTAGTCGGCCATACACTTGGCGTTGCGCATCCACATCCGCTTTCCGCGCAGAATTTTTATTGCAGCATCGGCCGATGTGTAGTGAGCAAACCTGACGCCAGTGGCTGCTTGCGAGAAGGCGACACCTTGGCGATCGAACATCGCCCGCCGCTCTCTTGATGCAGACGGCATGAACACCTCGTTCAGTCGCACTGTCTGCTGAAACTCCTCGTCGGTCATGCGCGCCTCACATTCAAACTACTGCTTGAGTCCGACCCTGAGCTTGGTCAAATCGAAAAACTGATCACCAATGCCGTCAGTATTGTAGTGTGAGCAAGGCGCGCCTGTGAGATTGTGGCGGGGTTGTTGGCTCGATGTCACCAGTTGCTTATTTCCCTCAAGCTCGAGCCACACATATGATTCTTCAAAAGGGCACCACGGCGCTATCAGTTTGACGAACATGCCGATCGCCAGGGACGCGAGCGTTCCATTGGTCCATACGACTTGCGGGTTGATACCAGCATCTCCGTACTTGTTTTCCTCTTGGCTGAGTCGTTCAGAGGTCAGAAAACCCAGGCACCGCATGCACGGACCGCCCGGTCGCGTCATAATCATTTGGCCGGCGATCGCGTAAGCACCGTTCGTCAGCTTTGTGATGTCCATGCCAATATCGATGTACGGAATGCAGAAGCGGCGGGCGGCACTCTCCAAGTACTCGCGCTGCCTGTACCCATCCACGCATCCAAAGAGCACGTGCGCGTCGCGCACCAGCTCACTTACGTCCTGCCACTTGTTCTCGCTGGTCGTGACCAACGCCCACGGCCGAATGGCGTGAATGAGCCGCTCCAATATCTTTACCTTGGGCGTCGCATTAGGGATGTCGGCCTGAGTGGCGCCGATCAGTCGATTGAGATTGCTCGACTCAATCTTCTGCGGGTCCATGAGCCGGAAATTACCAACGCCGAGATGAGCAAGTTGCTGCGCAATGTGT
The DNA here is from genome assembly GCA_964647355.1 of uncultured Flavobacteriaceae bacterium. Lineage (GTDB taxonomy): Bacteria > Pseudomonadota > Alphaproteobacteria > Micropepsales > Micropepsaceae > SZUA-430. The sequence goes on from CAZYGK010000001.1 coordinate 63,354, forward strand.
GAGCCGCCGCCACCCAACCCGACGATTGCCACGCGGGCATCGCGAAGTGCACTTTCTGAATTCGGTCCAAGGAAACTCTGGCGGCTGAAATCGTCTTTGCTCATGCGAAGAAGTCTGTGCTGCCGTCTTTGGCGGCGTGAGTGACCTTCATGTGGCGTCCAATGACGTTGAACTCGGTAATCGGTTGGAATCCGCTTGGAGAAATCCACACACGCCCTGCCATTGCTGTGGGACTCAGCACCAGCGCCCCGTGTGGGAGCTTGGGCTGTACCTTGGGGAAGTCGGGTACAAATCGCTGTTGCTCGCGGAGGTCGACAGTCGAAAACCAGAGCCGGCCGGGAAGCATGTGCATGTGTACGTGGAACATGCCGAAGGGCTTAAGGAGCGCGACTTCTAGTGCACGCCGCAGTGCCTCCTGACCGAGAACCGCGCCCATTGTTTGATCGTTGATGTAGTCGTTGTCGCGAACGGGGAAGTACTCGGTCGCAATGATAACCAAATTTTCTTGGCCGGCAGCAGCGCGGGCGGCGACAAAGCCAACGCGCTCATGCGCAAACGGGTGTGGTCGCACGAGGTCCGAGCGAACATCTTCGAGAAACCGGTCACTTGCTCGAAAAACAATGTTCATGCCGCGCTCTTCTTGTTAAGTGGAGCAAGGTGTGCAGCAAGCACCTCGATGGGAGGCAAGTTTGCCGGAACGTCGCGCCAAGAGAACGTTTGCCATGACCGTCCGAGTAGGAACGCGGTCTCGTGATAGTTAAGCCCCGTACCCACCTGTTCGGCGAGATATAACTTCGTTGGGTATGTCGGGTTGTCGTGATTGAGACACAGGACAGCGTCCACCCTGCGCTCAGCCCCGTCTACCAAGATGCGCAGGCCGGGCATAAGAATGAGATGGCGCCAACCGTCGATGTGGAATGACGCCTTCTCTTCACAAAGTGCGCTGATCGCGTCGATTTGTGGCTCGCTCGGGGTCATTATGATGAGCCACCTGTGCGCGCGTGGCTCATGAACTTCTGATGCGCATGCACCGGAGTTTGCCCGGTGTCATCCAGGTCCTTGAGCCCCTGGGGCGTGATTTCAGCGAGTACCTTCGCCGGATCGACGCCTGTCGCCGCTTTGAGGTCGCTTACGAGCCACTTACCCGGGCGAACTTGGTGCTTCACGCCATCCACCTCTATCTCTACTGTGTTTTGGCCCTGGTTCGCTCCAGGGCTTTCCTTCAGGGAGTCGCTAGACATTTGTACCTCCGGTACGCTTGTTAACTATTTTCAATGATCAAAGAAAACCTGAGAATCAATGGGATTTTCTCCATATAGTTTCTATATAGGTATAAGAAATATCCCTGTCAAGAGGTAGCTTGAGGAATGGCCGAAAACACCGATCTGACCTGGGGGCAACAGCAACGCTTTGAGTTCCTGGAATGGCGTGTCTATTGGACCGGCAGGGTCAATCGCCGCGATCTGGAAACAGAGTTTTCGATCTCAACGCCACAGGCCTCGATCGACTTGCGGAACTACCAAGAGGCAGCGCCCAAAAACATCGACTACAGCTCGACCGAGAAGACATACCTGCCAACACAGAACTTCCGACCAAAGTTCTTGGCGCTCTCGCCGCAACGCTACCTGCTTCAACTGCACGCGATCACGACCGGCGCTATCCGCAAAGAAGATACCTGGTTCGACGAGCTGCCCACAGCAGATGTTGTACCAACGATTCTTCGAGGGCCGGAGGCGTACACGTTGCGCGCTGTCGTTCGCTCAATCGAGAACCAAGAAGCGCTGCCCATCAACTATCTGTCTTTGACAAAACGGAGTCAGCGAACAATTTGTCCGCATTCATTGGCATTTGATGGATCACGCTGGCATGTGCGCGCATGGTCCGTCGAACGAGAGGAGTTTCGTGATTTCGTCCTGGCACGAATACTCTCCGTCTCGAAGCCAACTGCGGTCTCAACGGCGAACCCAGTCGATGACGTTGAGTGGAATACACAGATCAAGCTGCGCCTTATCGCTCACCCTGAACTATCTGACGAGGAACGCGAAGCTGTTCAACATGACTACCGACTGAAGGATGGAGCGCTTGAGATCGAGATGCGCATTGCGCTCGCATTTTACTTCGTACGCCGGCACTACCTTGATCTCCGCGATGGTCAGATCCCTCCGGAGCGCTCGCAACTATTTCTAAGCAACTATGACGAATATGTGGCTGCGACCCGCAGAGCGAAGGAAGAATCTCGTCAGCGAATGCTAGAGCGGAAGCAGAGTGGGGAGTTGCACTCAAGATCGACGTAAGCGGTTGGCTGCCTCTTAGTTCTGCTTTTGGTAGACCAGAGACGATAGCTCCAAACCGCCCTTCGCATATCGCCGGCGCCACTTGTAGGTAGCGGTCCGACCAACCCCGAACTCTCGGGCAAGATCCGCGGCATTCTTCGACCAACATGCGTTGCACCGCAACCGCCTTCTTCGCCTGGCTCACCACATAACCAGCTCTTCGAGACCTCTTCATTCTCAGCTCTCCTCTTGAGAACTGTCGCCATTATCTGTGTCTCAAAACCGGGCTCACTCCAAAGAGTCGAATCCGCTTTGCCGGGGACGGTGGTTCTTTGTTGTGGCTTCAGCACCTGCCTGCGGCACGATGTGACGCGCAAAACGGGTTTGCAACAACGCCCCTTTAGGCGGCGGGGACGATAGGTCACGCTAGTGCGATGTCATCGCCTAACATTCAGCCGTTTGTCAGTGCTTGGAAAGACGCGTACGGAGAAGGACTCTCACCAGAAGAAGCCAAAGCGGAACTCGATCGGCTGCGCCACCTGTTCACTGAGCTCGCAAAAATGGCGAGCACTTCTTTTATTTTGAAAGAGATTGAGATGGTGGATGATCATCACCACGGGGACTTGGGGACTTCGGGGACTTAGCACGGGATCGCCGCTTTGGCTTTTGTATCGGATCGAAGTGCTCACGCAATTTCAGTATTGCATCGATCACGTCACGCGTTTCTTCGTCTTCATTCATGAAGAAGGTTCGAACGTCCTCTACAACTGCCCGCCCCGGAAGTAATACCTCGCATTTAGGCGCCTTGACGAAAAAAAAACGACTCTGTTGAGTCGTTTTAGATAGCAATCCGTACACTGATAATGCCCACCGGCATGGTTTGACCGCACTGAGGAATGGTGTATAGTGTAACTACGAAAGTCACCGGCGCCTGTCTTCATCGGCAGTGTGCCGGTTTTCGTTTTTGGTGTGCTATAGTTCTCTCCAAGATCTTCTATGGCGGAGCGAGTTGACGTGTTTATTGACGGTGGGAATTTCCACCACCTGGTTCTAAAAAAGCTCCGCATTGCGGACGTTGATTTCGACTTCTCACTCTTCGCAGAATTCTTGGCGAATGGCCGATCTCTCGAAAGGAAAATATTCTACACCGGTACTGTCCGTGAGAGAGAGGGCGACGAACGCAGCAGGGCTGCAATGTCACGACAAACACGCTTTCTAACCCAGCTTTCTAAGACTGGGTGGACGCTTGAGCTCAGCAAATTGCGTAGAAGGACAGAGTCAGTTCCCATCGATGACCGGGTCGAAAATTATCAAGCGTTGAGGAAGGTTGGGATCAAAGAAATTCGCTACGTTCGTGACAGGGAGAAGGGCGTGGATGTAAAAATCGCAGCCGATCTGATTATGGGCGCGATTGAAGATCGCTATGACACTGCCATACTTGTGAGTTCAGACGCTGACCTCTTGCCGGCGATCTCGTGTGTCAGGGGTCATTTCAAAAAGAAAATTGAGTACGTCGGCTTTTCGATACTGGACGAGAGAATGCCAGAAAATAGCACGCGCCCATTATTATCGATGATATCAAAAACGGACAGACAACGATCGTTGATTGAATCTGATGTACGAGTTTTTGCGCGCGATCAGAAGGAGCTTGGTGTGTAAGCAGCTCCAACACGTGCGAGCAGTTGCGCTCCTTGCGGGATGTGCGGAGTAGGGCAAGATGTTTTTCCTATGACAAAAAAGCCCAACGATAACGTCCAGAGATTCATTAACGCATGGAAGAAAGAGTTTGGAGAGGAACTTTCACCCGAGGAAGGCAGGGCAGAGCTCAATCGGCTCTGTCACTTCTTCACCGAACTCGCGAAGATGGAGTCCGCTGCTGAGATCAAAAAGGAGATTGAGGAGAGAGGGGACCGTCGTGAAGTCGTAATGGAAGATGGGAGGTTGTTGTCAGGTTTAGACTAGACGCTGTCCTGCACATGATACACTGCCAACATAACTTCAAACTATATGGAGAAATCACCGGGAGAACGTGCATCTGACAAATACGTAGAACTGGTGGCCCCTATGCGCGAGATTCTTCTCTATCTCGCAAAACGTCATCCCGATGCATACGAGCTGTTCGGAGGTGATGACATGCACTGGCACCTCGAAGAGACGCCTTTTGACGGAACCGAGAAGGAAACGGAGCACTTCACAAAAGGTCTCCATATTCTTCGAGAGTTCGCAGAGATTGCCGCAGATATGCATGCTGGCGACCGCCAAGCACGACTAGAGAGCAAGGTGGCAGAGTTTCAAAAAGCGGTGTACGGCCTTAATGTTAAGTGAGTCGATGTTCGACTTCAGAAAGCTGTGTCATGGCCACCGGTTTGGTCAGAGGGACTTAGGGACTTCGGGGACTTAGCACGGGATCGCCGCTTTGGTTTTTGTACCGGACCGAAGTGATCACGCAATTTCAGTATTGCATCGATCACCTCCCGCGTCTCTTCGTCATCGTTCATAAAGAAGGTTCGAACGTCCTCTACAACTGCCCGCAGTTGAGGAAATTCAGCAAAATCCCAAGTCAGCGTGAATGGTTTCCTGGCTTGGATGCTCAGTTTTTTCGCCCTCAGAGTGGGGTTCGAAGCCACTGTTTTTAGAATCAGACGTTTCCGTGCGTCATCGGCACGCAAATACCAATCCACGGCGCATTTCCTGAACGAAATGAGTGCTTCAAAGGGTTCGAAGGTTGAACTGTCTCCCAGCCTTCGCTGGTTTTGAACGAGCGCTTGACGCTCGACAACAAGTGCGTTGCGGCGTTCAGTGAACTCCTCATCTGTTATGAGGCCTCGTAGCCGTAGCCCGACAAGTTCGGTTTGTTGTCGGGTGACGCTCATGATCGTGCTGTCGAGTTGAACCTGACGCGCGCTCAACATGTCCGTGTCAGCATCATTCGTCTTCTGGAGTTCGGTGACGATCGCGTCGGCGACTTTCTGAGGGATCGTGATTCGCTTGAGGAAGTGGAGAATCTGCCTCTCCAACTCTCGCAATTCAATTGATGGCTCGGAGCATCGCACCACGCGAGAACGCGTGCAGTGGTAGTAGATATAGCGGTGCCCATGCCGGTTTGTTTTGTGTTCAGCTGTGATGTTGAGACCGCACGTGCCGCATCGGATGAGTCCCCGAAACGGAAACGAGTAGGTTTTTGGGCGAGGTAGATCATTGGGTTGAAGCAAAGCGTTGATCCGCCGTTGTTCATCGACTGTGCAGAGTGGATGGTGCTTTCCGGGAAAAGTTTCCCCACGCCACACGATGATTCCAGAGTAGAAGGGGTTGGTGAGAAGCTTGTACACTGCACTCATCGCCAGCGGTGTGCCCCCCTTTCTTTTCTTCAGGGGTGTCCGCAAGCCCCAATCGTCTCGCGCTACCGTTGCTATTTGGCGTGGCGAGTAGTCGCCGGATAACATCAGGTCGTACATTCGGCGGACAAGAGGGAAATACACGGGGTCTGTTATGATCGTGCCGTTCTCCCGATCGTTCATGTACCCAAGGGGCGCAACATTTGGGCGCCATCCTTTCTCAAGCTTGGTGCGGTTTCCACGCTTCACATTCTCCGATAGTGCGTCGGAGTAGTACTTCGATTGCCCGAACATGATCTGCAACATGAACTTCCCCTGCGGGTTGTTCTCAAACGTGTATGTCGCGAACTTGAGGTCTTTGATTACGCCACGATCGAGCAGATAGACGATCTGTCCGCCATCAATGGAGTTTCGCGCCAAGCGATCTGGCGCCCACGCAATGATCCCTTCGGCTTCACCACGCTCGATCCGTTTCATCATCTCGCTAAAGAGCTGCCGTCCGGGCGCCTTCGCGCTGAACGACTCTTCAAATACGTGAGCGATCTCAATGTCGGCTGAGGCTGTAAACGTCCGCTGCAATGTGGTGAGCTGGGACTCGATAGAGAGAACCTGGCGGTCTTCGGCTTCTGACGATTTTCGGCAGTAGATGAAGTAGCGCATATGAAGTGGATGACTTGCTGAAACGTCCCCAACGTCCCTGAAGTCATGGAACCAGGCCATGCGCCGGAGCCGGGAACGGGCGTGGTGACGCCCGGACACCAACCGCTCACGGCGCGCGATGAGCCCGAGTTCCCTGAGAGTCGGAATCTATCGTGAATCTCTGACTTGAGCGAATCGCAGGACCACAGGAATCAGGAATCGCAAGCTAAGGCGTCAATTGTGCTTTGAAGGTGATGAGCGAGGCAGTGTCCGCGATGCGCGCGATGACCTGACATTGCGGACACTCCCAAGCGAGGTGCTGAACCCAGACAATGGGGCCATGACAACCGAACCTAACACCGGTGCCGAGCCTCGCAAAACGCCCACGGCCTCAACGGTCACCCAGAACGGCCTCATCGTTGAACTGCTGTACCGCCCGAACGAAGGCCGCACCTTGCTCGCAATCGGCAAAGACGGCGAGTGGCGTGTGCAGGCGACGCTCACACTTCCATCAGGGGACGTGCTGGTGCCGTTCTCGGCTGCGAACAACCTGATCCGGAACGGCTGCGTGCTGTTCCCCTCAGAACCTGAACGATATGGGCGTAGCTCCGAACTGATCTCGGAGCTTCGCGAGTATCTCTCCCGGTACGTCACCTTGAGCGACCAGTTTCTCGATATCGCCCCCTGGTACGTTCTCTTCACCTGGGTGCATGACGCGTTCAACGAGCTGCCGTACCTCCGCTTCCGCGGCGACTATGGCACCGGCAAGACCCGTGCCCTGGTCACACTGGGCTCCGTCTCATACAAACCGATCTTCGCAAGCGCCGCCTCGACCCCATCGCCCATCTTTCACACATTGGAGTCCTTCGGCGGCACGCTGATCCTGGACGAGGCCGATTTCCGCTTGAGTGACGAACGCGCCGACATCGTGAAGATTCTGAACAACGGGAACGTCCGCGGTATGCCGGTCTTGCGAACGATCGTCTCCAAGGATCGCGAGTTCAATCCGCGCGCCTTCCGCGTCTTCGGCCCGAAGATCGTCGCCATGCGCAAAGACTACGACGACCGCGCCCTCGAAAGCCGGTTTCTCACCGAAGAAACCGGCCATACCACGCCGGCGCCAGGTATCCCTATCAATCTGCCACCCCAGCAACGGGAGGAAGCCTTAAAGCTCCGCAACAAACTCCTCGCATACCGCTTCACCGAACTTGGCCGCACGGGGATTAGAGAGGAACTCGACTTCGCGGGCGACCCGCGGCTCAGGCAAACGACGATCCCGCTTCTCTCCATCATCGAGGGCGAGCATGAGCGCACCAAAGTCCGTGACGCCATTGTCGCCTCATACATCCAGCCGCCCATGACGGTCTCCGAACACCTCGAACTTGACATGATCGCAACGCTTGTGGCCCTTCTCGCCGAGGGCCCCGAAAGAAACATCGCAATTGCAACGGTGACGAAGCGGTTCAACACCACGCATCAACATCAGCCCTTCTGTCCAGTCACGACAAAATGGGTGGGGTCGTTCATCAGACAGCGCCTGCGACTCATCACGCAAAAGAGCAACGGCATTTACGTGATACCGCGATCCGAGTGGCCGAAGATCAAGGCCTTGGGCGAGCGGTTTGCTCGAAAAGCGGCATGACAGAACGGTGTACGCCCATCGCGCATGTATCAAGCGGAAGTATACATTCGCATTTGGGTCACTATTTCAGACAAACGAACGGATTGATGATGGAACGCAGACGCACAAGTGCGAAGCAACCGCACCAAGCGTTTCATCTATGCCTCGATCAATCCCAAATCACATCCGGTCACACCGGAAGCGTTGGCGACTCTCCCAGAAAGAGTTGGCCATCCTCACCGGCTTCAAGTCGCGCGAGTTCATCTCGCAGATTGAACGGTTTTTGATCCAACCGAGTGTGCGGTTCATGATCGTGTGCGAGGTCATCTTCGATATCCCCGTCAAGAAACTCTTCCCGGGGCTGTTCGACGACCTCGCCGAGGACGTGCTGAACGAGTGCGAAATCCTGCTCGATCGGATTAAGAGCGACAACGGTTCGGACGCGACCGAGAAGCGGAAGCTCATGCTGAAACTCTTGCAGCGCGCCGAGCCCTAACTCTCCAACTATATGAACACAGAACACTTCAAAGCCGTCCTTGGGCTTCACCCAACCTCGCGCGGGATGGGCTTCGTCCTCGCCACCTCGCCGGTCGATCTCGTTGACTTCGGCGTCATCCGCGCCAGGGGCGATGTGAACCTCACATGCCTCACCCGCTTCATCGAACTTCTCGACACGTTTTCGCCATCGGTCATCGTCATCCGCGATGTTCGCGGTGAACCGTTCAAACGCGTGAAGCGGATACAGACACTGGTTGAAGCCATCGTCAGAACCGCCAAGCTCCGCAACATCGAGGTGAAGTTGTTTCAAGAAAGTGAGGTACGGAAGCATTTCGAACGCTTCGGTGCGAAAATCCGTGACGGGATCGTCTCGTTCCTTGCAGACAACATCGACGCACTCGCATCGCGGCGCCCGCCAAAGCGGAGAGCCTGGATGGCGATCGACCCCCGCGCCGGCCTCTTCGATGCCGCCGCACTGATGGTCGCGTTCTTCATCGAGCGCGATCTCCTGGAGCACCCGTTCGCACCACAACGTGCTTGAGCTGTCGCTCCTTCGTGTTCCGGAAGACCTGAACTGTTCGGGCCTTCCCATCGCATGAAGGAGAAATTCAATGGCGAATGTGAATTTGAGTTCTTTGCACTCGGCCAAACACGCCCACGTGGCCGAAGTGATCATCAATGCAATCGAGAAAGGTGCCGGGACATTTGAAATGCCCTGGCACGCACGGAAGAGACCACTGCTCCGTCCAGCAAACGCTGCAACCGGCACGGCGTATCGCGGCGTCAACATCCTGACCCTCTGGGTCGAACAAGAAGAGCGCCGTCTCTCAACCAACCTCTGGGCCACGTACCGCCAATGGCAGGAACTGGGCGCGCAGGTGAGGAAGGGCGAGAAGGCAACCCCGGTCGTGTTCACCAGTGTCAAGGAAGCGACTGAGTCGCTCGAGGGCGAGAAAGAACCCGAACCCGACGACAAGCTGAAGCGCCGGCGGAAGTATCTCTCGAAGTGGTATGCCGTCTTCAACGCGGATCAAGTGGACGATTGGGAGTCCCCGCACGCAGCGCATGGACCGGCAGTGCCTCTCATGCCGTCGGCGGAGAAGTTCATCGAGATGGTGAATGCAACAACGATCCGTTCGACAAGCCGTGCCTGCTACCGCGTGATCGACGATGTGATCGAGTGTCCTCCAATCGACGCATTCAAAGGCTCGTCGACCTCGACCGCGCTCGAAAGCTACTACGCGACCTTGCTGCACGAACATGTGCACTGGACGGGTCACACGTCGCGGCTGAACCGCCCATTCGGCAAGAGCATGGACGATGAAGCCTACGCCCTTGAAGAGTTGATCGCTGAGTTGGGATCAGCCTTCTTGTGCGCCGACCTCAATGTCACGAACGAACCGCGACCGGATCATGCCGCCTACGTGCAAACGTGGCTCCGGCAGATCAAGGAAAACCCCTTGTCGCTGTTCGTCGCCGCGAGCAAAGCGGAACGGGCGGTCACCTACCTTCATGATCTCGACGAGATGCGGAAGGTAGCAGCGTGAAACTGAATGCCCCGGCGTTGCTGGGGCATTTTCTTTGCACACCTCATTCGTGTCGCAACTCCTGAGAACGTCTGCGTCCTAAGGGTCGTTGGCGCTGGGTCGTCTTGCCCGTCTGCCAGTCAATCGGAGCAGCTGTAACCGGTACAACGGCGCTGACGGTCGACTGCCTCACGGCGACGAGGCTTGATTTTGCTGCACCGCAAAATTCGTGGCCATTTGAAATCTAACGGAGGTTTAACCATAACAGTCGAACCTAAGGCATGTCTGATTCGTTGGGGGAATAGGAGACACGCAATGACCACTCCGGCTAGCGCCGACAAGGCAGGCTTGCGTGCCCCTCGTCCGCGGTGTTCAATGCCCGCCGTCCCAGGGACGTCTTCGAGATGTGGGGATAAGACGGAAATGGCACAGGGGGGCCTCGCCGTCGGAAGACGTGGGAGAGGCATGTGCAGATGATTTCGGTCCGGATCAAACCGCCCGCGGCTACCGCTGGGGATAGCGGGGTGCGGGCTCATGAGTACCGTGGTATCTTTGTTAGTGGAAATGACCTACGGCGGCACTGGGGTGCCAGCGCCGCCGGGCTGTTGCGGTTAGATCACGCAACGTTACGGGAAGAATTTTGCTCGGGCGATCGCAATCGCCAGCAAGAGCCAACCTTTCCACTCGCGGAGTTCCGCGCGGATCGCTGGCAGCATTGCTGCCGCCTTCGCAACAAGCAGCGGATCAACATCGCCGCTCATGACATGGAGGAAAACCTCCACAATGTGACACACGGACAAGAAGGTCCGTGCGCAACAAGTCATGAGCGGGTGAAGGAAGAGTTCTGTCATAAAGGACATCGCTATCCTCGGATGAGCTCACGGTTTCGGAGAAGGTCCCGACCGGCGCATCGCGGTCAAACGAACAGCGCCGGCCGAGCCTGACTAGACCGCCTCATCCGAGGACACCTGAAAACCCCGCTGCTTGCCGCGGGGTTTTCTGTTTCCGCGGAGGCCTTGAAGCGGCCAATGGGCGAGAAGCCCAATCACGTGTTCCTGGGTCGAACTACCTCCATCATTGTTGCCGTGAACGGAAAAGGCCCGCGCGACTTTCCGCACGGGCCTTTTGTTCCGAATTCCTTCGACGCGAGCGCGCGCAACGCGCCGCACGAACAGTCGAACGTGTCTACGACACTAGGAAACATCTGGGTCATCCACGCGTTTACGCCGACCCGACCGTGTTGTGGGCCTTGGCACTGCGCAAAGGTCAAATGGCGTCAACATGGGAAACCTCTAAGTAGGCTGTTTTCGATCAATCGATCGGCGACTCTCCGACTCGATTCTATGTGCCTCGATGCGATTCTTCGCAAGGGGCTACGCCGAGAAATATTGCAGCCGCGGATCTCTTGTTCCAGAAAGTCGCGGTCGTTGTCGGCGACGAGTACTTGTTTGAGTATGTCACGCGCCCGCGCACACGCGCGATATATCGAATTCCAAATCAACAAATCAGAATATCAAAACTGGTAGCACCGCATTGCGCAGTGCGCTGCAGTGCATCGACCAGGCATCGTGCCGTGAATCGGCAGAATTCGGGGATTAGCCGTGCTCCCCACTAGTCGCAGTGTGCATGTGCAGCGAATTCAGCCGCCAGGTTTTCGCTGAGACAGAGTTCTTTCCTAGCCTAGTCGGAAAAAACAGTGCGTTCGCGATCCAAAGCGGCAACAAGCAGGTCGCGCCATTGCTTCGCTTCTTGTTCGAACAGCTTGTATCCAGAGCGGTTCATGTCCGAAACGACCGAGGCGAACTCAAGGGCGGCGCCCGCCATTTCGTCCTGCACAGCTTTCGCGTCGACCAACAATTGCGAACACAAGGCCCGGGCGCATGCCGAAAGATAGTCCGAGAATATCCTTGTTGGCTCAAAGCCTCTCGACCCAAGCTCCCGCATTGCCGTGATCGTTTCAACTGCCCGATCTACGAGCGTCTTCGCGACCCGCCAACTCTCGGTCTGCTCGTGCAAGCCGAGGACCTTTGCAAAGGCACGTGCAATCAATCGGCCCTCGCGCGGCCAAGTTCCTTGGTCTTGATCGACAATAAGCGAGAGCGCGGCATCGAGCATCACTTGGGCGCGCATGCCCCACAAATCGAGATAGAGTTCGACGCCCATCGCGGGCGACGAGGTGTGTTCAGCTGCCTTCTCCAGTATCTTCATTGCCTCCAAATTGTCGTTCTTCAACCACGAGAGGCACGCTTTGAGAATGTTCACACCGACGACCTCCGCGGCATTGCCGGGGCCACGGGCGTCTCTTGCAAACTTCTCATTGCGTTCGATGAGCGTATTCACTTGCAAAAAGACGCTGCCATCCGTTACTACACCGGGATGTGGAACTCTGAGCCGCGATGCGCGAGGCGCGTCACAAAAAGAAAGGCATAAGAGAGTCTCAGATTTTCGCCACACACTCTTGCGCGCTCTGCGAATAAGCGCTCGTGCACGACGGCGTGTGGAGCGGCCGAGCAGACGGTTGTCGCCAGCCCCGCGCGAGAGCGCTTCCTCAATGTTGGCCGCGGCTTCAAACTCTCGGCAGGCGCGCTTGACATCACCCATTAGAGTAAACAGCTCGCCCTTTCGCGAAATCAACAACGCTCTGGCGCGCCTGAGCTCTGCACTCTCTTGGTCAGATTTTCTCTTTGGCGGAGGGACGTAGTCGGCAATTGTTCGATCAATGTGCTCCCGGATGTTTCGTAGATCATGGCGGCTTCGCGTTGGAACATCATGATGCGACAAGGATGGAGCGGGAGGCCGTCCTTGTTGCAACGTTCGGGTGTTGAGGAGGCGGCCGGACAAAATTGAAGCTTCGATGTGCGTCACCATAAGGGGCACCAGAACATGTCTAGGAAGGTGCGCTGCGTCACATTGCGAGTAGAGTTGCTCCCCGAGGCTTTTGCAGGCGCAAACCATTTCAAGACGGCATAGTTTCAATGCCGCTCGCGACAATTCGGTAAGCAGTTCTGAGAACGCGACCGGACCCAATAATGCGATTTGTGGAGCGTATGCGATGAGCCGATCGTCGATCGGATTCTCTAATGGCGTCGCCCACGGCGTTCCCACTCGCAAAAACGCTGTCAACGTCGCAATGCGCGCCTCGCTGTCTGCCAAAAGCGACGGAAAGAAAACTAGCCCTGCACCAAGCCGGCGTTGGTAAAGCTCTCGCCAGGCAAAATCGAATGCGGCAGCAGACGAAGGCTTCGTGGCTTTGTCGATGAGGCTTGGAAGGTGCTGAGCCATCGACTGAGGTCGCAGTGGCGTCGCGCCACTCCCATTGCCATCCGTGAAGTCGATGGACCCAAGCAAAGCGTTGAGCGCGTGCACGGCGCGGCCCGCAGACTCAAGAGTAAGGCCCAGGTCACCGTCGTTGGCCAGGACGCCAGACCGTTGGTATGCCTCGCGGGCTATGAACCACAGGACATTGCGGGCGTCGTTAGGGTTCGTGTCGAACCACAAAGCAAGTATTGCACGCCGAGGCCAGTCGAAGAGTGTGTAATGCGGTTCGGTTTCGCCTGGGATACACCTCCCCTCAGAATCGAGCTTTGGACTGTCGCGCACCGAGACAATACCTTGCAAGCGAGCAAATACATCTCGCAGCGCGTCATGATTTGATAGCTGTTTCGCAAGGTGGATGACCTTCGAGCCCTGGTCCCAGGTCAAGTCGGTGTGGCTCTGCACCGCGCACAAAACTCTGAAGAGTGTGGAAAATTGAAGTCCGTCGTGCGATGCCGCGATCATGCCAAGAAGCAACTTTTCGGCGTCAGCGAGAAGAGATTGCTGTTTTCCAGCTGCACGAAGGCTTGATCGCCACAGCAGATTGAGTAGCTCATATGGTTGGTTGGTGGCTGTCGCGTGCCGCCAGCTGATGAAGATCTGCTGCAATGAAGGTTCTGTCTCCGGTAATCCTGCGCACGATTTCATTGCCTGATGCAGCCGCTGTCCCACCGTGTAGGACATTGCGAGAGTCAAACCGCTAGTGGGCAGGTCCCACGACTGAATGGTTTTGACAACAGACTGATCTCGATATGCGGCGGACAGAAGCCGACTTGTAGAAAGCCCCTCTGGCATGGGGTTGACTATGACGGGGACGGCGTTGGCTCCACGATAAATTGTGGACCCCTCTATGTCGCTGTCGGTATCAGCCGTTACCAGTACTCGCGTGATGGGAGTTGCTCGCAGGACAACATCGAACACTCCAGCGACGAGGTTTGGTTTGATGGCGCCGACAATCGGGTTGCTGCCGAGCTGCTGAAAGCCTGCAAGTACAAAAAACACCGGAAATTGTTTTGCCAACACAGCAAGTTGTTCGAGCTTCGACGCGTCATCCGGAATCTGGATGGTTGCGTTGACCACAGAATGGTCGACGCCGAGCGCTTGTGTGTAGAATTTCAGCACCTGATCAAGGAATTTGCTTGGCTCTAAGTCGGAAACCGACACCGCGACGATAGGAAGGGCTGAACCATCCGTGAGAGTTAATTCGCCGTGATCGTTCTCTTTCAGGTGATCAAGAACGAAGCGGCAAGTGACAGTACGACCTGAGAGAGGAGCGCCCTTGAGTATCACAACGCGAGGACCATCCATCACCCTGAGGTCATCCAACGTCCTTGTTGCGATGGCGGTCAGTTCGTGTCCTGCTGGTAAGCAGGCCGCGGCCGTAAATGCCGGAGAGATCATTGGTTCGACAACGCGATCGCAGATGTAGTGAGGTGTCGGCCTTCCCGCGGCGCGCAGAATCGCGAGGAGCAACGCCGTGGGTGTCTTACTCCTCATCAGTTCGGCAGATGTGGAAAAGCTGTTGCGGCCCTTCTCGGGAAGAGCCGCGTCAACAGTCTTTGCCGCTACACGAATAGCTTTCCGCAGGTCGGTTACTTCATAGATACAGGCGCCGCCTTTCACGGCGAGAGTGAAAGTCGCCACATCGTAGTGTTCATTCGGGGGACGCCCTGGGCCCGGTGTGCGCGCTGCTCCCCGTCGTTTCGGGGGTCCAAACCGTTTCGTTCCTTTGTTTGTAAGTGTATTGAAGACCTGGTTGACAAGGGTCTGCTGGCTCTTGTGCGACCTCGGATCGATGTTGCGTAGCGCCCAGCCCATGGCAGTGAATAGCTCGACGAATGACATCGGACCAAAGAGCGGCTGCCAGTTTGTCCCATCGCCGCCAGTTTCGTCGTAGCATTCTTTCAACTTGTGTCTGAGCCGCGATGGCGCGAACGACGCTTCAGGAGGGCGCCCCGCCTTGTTCGACGAGCGCTTCGTGGGAACCAGGCGCTTTCGTTCTTTGGTGGGTTGCTTCGGCATCAAGGGAATTGCCAAACGATAGTGAGACAAGCGATTGACTTACAGTAGCAATGAAATCTGTCTCTTGATGCAGAAGTCGGCCAATTTGGCCCGGAACGTCGCAAAGAGGTCACAATCGATGAAGCGTTTTCTCCTGCAACGCGAAATTGACAGAGAGGGTCAGGCACGTAGACGATCAATTGCCTTGATGTCGCGGATCAGTGCTCCGACGCTCCCGATGGCGACACCGCGGCTGAACCGCCCGTTCGGCAGGAGCACGGACGATGAAGCCTACGGCCTAGAAGAGTTGATCGCGGAGTTGGGATTGGCGTTTCTCTGCGCCGACCTCAACCCTACGTGCAAATGTTGCTTCGGCAAATCAAGGAAAATCCGCTGTCGTTGTTTGTGGCGGCGAGCCGCGCGGAACGGGCGGTCACCTACCTTCATGATCTCGACGAGATGCAGAGGGTGGCCGCGTGAAACTGAATGCCCCGGCGTTGCTGGGGCATTTCCTTATCCACCCGTCTTTCACCGAAGCGGAAGTGCGCGCACGGTTCCCGCCTATGAAAGAGTGGAGAACAACGATGGGAAGAGCGCACGAAACAGCACTGAAAGCAGCACAATACGTCCGCAAGTCCACCACCGAACACCAACGCTACTCCATCGAAAATCAGAAGGCAGCAATTCAAACATACGCCGCATCGCGCAACATCGAGATCGTCCAAACGTATGCCGACGCCGGCAAGAGCGGTCTTAAGGTCGGCAACCGCAACGCGCTGAAGCAGCTCCTCCTCGATGTGCAATCAGGCGGCGCTTGCTATCGCGCCATTCTCGTCTACGACGTGAGCCGGTGGGGCAGGTTCCAAGACGCCGACGAGTCCGCATACTACGAATACGCCTGCAAGCGCGCCGGGATCGCCGTCCACTATTGCGCAGAACTCTTCGACAATGACGGCACACCGTTGTCGGCGTTGCTGAAGGGTATCAAGCGCACGATGGCGGGCGAATACAGCCGCGAACTGGGCGTGAAAGTGTTCGCGGGTCAACGCAACATCGTGCAGCGCGGGTTCCGCCTTGGCTCGCGTGCCGGCTACGGCTTCCGCCGGATGCTCGTCGATGCCGCCGGACGGCCGAAGCAACTCTTGAAACCTGGGGAACGGAAGAGCATCTCGACCGACCGCGTGATTCTCGTCCCCGGTCCGGTGAACGAGCGCAAAGTCGTACGCTGGATTTTCATGATGTTCGCGCGGGGAACCTATGAGACGGCGATCGCAAGGTTGCTCAATCAGCGCCGCGTACCAAACGGCCTGAACACGCCTTGGAACGACTTGCTTGTCCGCAGAATTGTCGCAAACCCGAAATACACCGGTGAAAACGTCTGGAACCGATCCACCCAACGGCTCGGCCAGACTGTTCGGAAGAACCCGCCTTCCGAGTGGATCCGCTCAGCCATACGCTTTGAAGGTATCATCGGGCGCCGACTATTCGACCGCGCGCAAGACATCATCGCCAAGCGGCGGGAGCGGGTCCCCAACGAGGAGATCCTCAACCGGCTGCGCAAGCTCTTGAAGAAGCATGGACGGATCACGTTACGCTTAATCGACGCCGACAAGAACCTCCCATCATCCTCCGGCGTTTTCTGGCGCTTCGGCGGCGTCTCAAAGGCCTACCGCCTCATCGGTGTCAAACCGCGGTGGAGCATCGCCTGGGTTGAGGTCAATCAGCGGCTTCGCGACTTGCGCTCCAAGGCGGTTGAAAATGTGCGGCGCATGCTTGAGGCCCGTGGTGACAACGTGGCGCTGAAGCGTGCGGGACGGAACGCGGCACTTCTCCTCAACAACCAGGAGACGGTGTACTTCATCTTGACGCGGTGCCGTACCGGCCGCTGGGGTGGGCCCCAATGGCGCATCCGCCTCGACAAGAACGCGGGCGCAGGTGCTGCCGTCGTTCTGTGCATGGACAAGGCAAACGAAGGTATCGACGCGTACTATTTCTTCCCCTCGACAGATCTGCTCCTGAATCAACGCGAGATGAAAGAAAAGGACTTGCCCGATCTCGACCGCTATCGCATCCCTAGGCTATCCGCCCTGTACACGCTCGTCTGAGTGACACATGCAACGCAAGCGCCCTTGGAGGTATCGTGACCAAACGCATTTCGTCGGGCTCTTCGTTCGAACGCGACATGGCGTACTCGCGCGCCGTCGTGGACGGCGAGTGGATATTCGTGTCCGGAACGACCGGCTTTGACTACCAAACCATGTCGATCTCGGGCGATGTCGCGGAACAGGCGGAGCAGTGCTTCAAGAACATCGGCTGGGCCTTGGAGCACGCGGGCGCATCGCTCGCCGACATTGTCCGCGTGCGATACATTCTTCCGGTCGCCGCCGATTTCGAGAAGTGTTGGCCGGTGCTTCGAAAGTACCTGGGAGAGGTGCGGCCGGCAGCGACGATGATCAGCGCCGGCCTTGCGGACGCGCGCATGAAGATCGAGATCGAGGTGACGGCGCGGCGCAGGGTTGGGTAGCGTCTCGTCGAAAGCAACCGCCCGCTACCACGCCGAGGACAGGGCGCGGTCATCACAGGCAGCAGTCCCCACGATTGGCTCCGGGCATGATATGCTACTGGCATAGGCAATAATCACTGCAAAAATCATGGAGGGCAAACCAAGTGAGGAGAAAGTACGAGGGCTGAGGGAGATTGCTGGCAACGTCAAGAACCGCGCTCGAACCGCGCTCCTAGATGAAGGGCTGGAAAAGGTGTTTTTCGAGGCGGTCGACCGGGCGCTTGCGCGTCTGGAGGGGCAAGGCACCAACAACGAAGTCATGCTGAAAGTGGGGAAGGCGAATTTCCTCATCGCCGAAGCCGTTGTCGATCTTGCTGACACGGCGTCGGACCGGCAGCAAGTCGAGCAATTGCGAAGGAAGTTGTCACCTGTGTTCCCTCATGTTCCTGGAGGGTTCTGGGACAAGTGCGTCCGTAATCTTAAAGGGCAAAAAGGGTAGATTGCACCGTCGCGCCTATGATGCCTCGGTCTCAGCGCTCGCAGGCGTCGGTTCACCCACCGACTTGGCGAGCACCCATTGAATGTAGGCCATGAAGAACGGATCGAGAAAATAAACTGTGCCATCCGCATATTCCAACGGCGTGTTGTCGTCGTGCTCTTCTTTCATAAGGGTCGAAAGTTGCACGAGCGCTCGCGTGATCGTTGCTTTGTCGGGTCGTTTGTTGTCGCCGACAATCGTCCCGATCCTTGTTGAAAGCGCCGCGGTGCCGATTTCCTGCTTGTAGCCGATGTGCCTCATGCCAAGAAGAACCAGGACGTATATGTCGACCGGACGGCCGCGCGCCGTCCGCCAGGAAAGCTCTCGCCCCAAACCGTCCGGCCGCCACTCCGCCCAGTTCTGCGACGCAGCATTGGTCACGATCGTTGCGATGTTCGCGGCCGTGATGGTCAGCTTTCGACGCACGCTTTCTTTCTGCGCGACGGTTGCGTGCTCGCAAACGCGATAGCAATATTCCTGCATGAGCATCGGGTTTTTATGGGAGAACGTCGCGAGCTTTCGAAGAACGGCATCATCGATCTCGACGTTGAGCGCGTCGAACCCTATCCGCCCAATTCGTACAATTTCGTCGAGTTCCCAATCGGGTGCTGCGACAACCCGGCAAAGCTTTCCCATCTCCTTGTCGCTCTGCAGAATCTGATGCGCCCGCTCTGGAACGGAGATGACGACTATGGTTCCATTCGAGTTTAGGAACGGCCGGAGGTCGCGCAGCAGCTCCTTTTGCACGTCGGCTGAGAGCCAGTGAAAATCATCGATGACGATGACGCCGCCTCGTTTCAGGATGCGACCAATCAGTTCTCCCTTGCCCGCCGGCCCAAATTCGGCAGCCTTAACCGCTTCATCTTGCGAAGTTTGCTTCTCTTGCAGCTTCGCGCCGACCTCCGCCTTTAGATAAGCGCCTGTAGAAACCTTCGCGGTCACCTCCTGGACGCTCTCGGTGCTGCCGCGCGTCGCGCTCTCGACGCGTGTGGCTGCGGGAAGTTCCAGATACTGGCGGACAGTTGGCCAGAAGTGGTCGAGCGACTTCGCGTCGCTCGCATGCACAAGAACGGGATTACGATTCTTCAACGCTTGCAAGCAGAGAACCGTTTTCCCGCTTTTCGACTCGCCGTGAAGGCTTATGATTTTTCCGCGCTGTTTGAGGGCAAAGTCGATCTCCCTGTAGGATTTGGTTGCTGACCGGTCGATAAACGTAACCGTTGGCGCGCCACCCGCACAAAAAACCTCGCTGGCTTCCGGAAGGTGCATGGGCGCTTCAATGCCGCTGGAACCGCCAAAGACCGAAGGCGCCCCCGGAGCGCCGAGCCGCTCGCGCAACCACGTCCCGATCTTCTTGATGATCGCCATTGTCGTCCCCGTTGCAGCATCTGCACTTCTCAGTCGGATCTCAGTATAGAACGGGCAATCGCTTGCAGTCACGCTTGCGGTCCAAGGATCGCGAGATAGGTCGTGCATGTCATGTGGCGAGGCATCCGAGCGATCACAGTGAGCGATCGGGTAAGAGAGCGCTCGGCGGTTGGAACACGACAGGAAACCGCTGGGCACCGTCTCACGGATTGATCACGTTGAAAACCGTGCTTGCGGGCGCGTCTTTCGCCGACCGGTTGAGCGCGATCAGTTGGATCAAAATATTGAGTGCCGACGAACTCCGCCCTGCCTTTTGCGGGTCATCGGGAATCGCATATCGTGAACCGTCGTAGTCGACGGACACGAATGCATCACGCATTCCACCCTCTTCCACGAAGAACAACGCTTCACACTTGAACTTCGTTCCTTCGTCAACCGTTCCTGGACCGGTGCACGGCGAAAGAGGGATCTCTTTCCGCGGCGGTCCATAGTGGAAGCTCACGACCCGTTTCGGGTCGAGATCGGGGTCGTTCCAGCGTCGCGCCACTTCTCCTAGATAGTAGATAACGGCTTCTGTCGAACGCGGCACGAACTCAATGCTGACGGGCTTCGTCGCATCGATCTCAAGTCCGGTGCCAGCACTCAGCTTGGCGAGGAGCTTGCTTGGAATGCCAAACCCCGCGAACCCTTCGTCGGTGCGGTTCCCGGCGACTGTCTCGTCGAACAAATCGAGCTGACCCCGTGGGACGGCATCGCGATTTGGTTTCTTGATCTTGTTCGCTGCGCACGCGGACTTGCTGGCGGCGAGGCCCTGCAAGAACGTCGCGAACGGCAGCGCTTCCGCTGACTGCGTGAAGTAATTGAGCGTGTCTCCTTCACTTGTGGAAGCCAGTGGTGCGCCGAAGCAGAACTGTACCTTGGCACCAGCGCCGGGCTTTTGCGCGCGGTAGAGCGCTCGGGGCAGCCGCGGAATCCGTCCCCTCAGATCGTCGAAGGTGATCTCCTTCTTGTCGTCACACGTCTTCACGATGGCGTCGATGTCTTCCTTCGGGTCATGCGCTGTCTTCAGGTTGAGCCGCTCAAGAACCGCACGCCAGCCATCGGCTTTCAGAGAGCACCAGCCAACAGTTTCAACGTCGAGCCCGGCTGCCGCCGCCCGCGCAACATCGGCCAGGCTGAGCACCTCTTTCGCAGTTCGGACCGGCCCAAATCCTGACGCCGAACTTTTCACCGTTTCCGTCGTGAGACCCAGATTGATCAAGTAGTCGACGGCAAGTTGAAACCGATCAAGATCGTCGTTCGTCCCCGGGTAGTTCGCGATATCGACGCTCGTACCCTCCTGGCGGATGACGATCGAACTCAGGAAGAGATTGAACAGTAGCGATCGCGGGTAGCGCTGTTGAACATAGAAGTCGATCGTCGGCATCGGGATGGGCTTCATGATCCCTTGATAGAACTCCTGTGAATCCAAGACCGAGACGGCAAAGGTGGGTCCGCCGCTCATCCCCGATGTGAGCCCAAGATTGTTGGGGCCGTTGTTCCGCCCAAAGGGAAGCGAAAGACTAAGCCCACCAGTGGCGCTCGCGGTCCCGGTGACCGTTTGAAGGGCGGTGAACGCTCGCGCCCGCCGCTTGCTCGCACGGATCACGTTCAGGAGCAGGACTTGGTTCTGCGTTTGCTCTGCTTCGATATTGAACTGAGTTGATCGGGACGCGAAATCATCGACGGCGGCACATCCCGCGACACCGAGAACAGCGGCAATGGTGAGCAACAGCCAAGAGCGACGTGAGTTCATTGCGGGGCCCTCCTTCGTTCGGCACTGTGCCAGTTCTACGCCCGGCGTACGTGGTTGTAACAGGGACACCATGTACCGCTTCTCGGTGAATCCGAGCTGCCGTCGTTTCCCTCTAGAGTGGAAGCCGATGCGGCGGAGGTGGTTGTGGTTGGTTGCGACCGCTCGCGGCTGCCCAGGATCGGCCGCTCATGTGTGAGCGGACAATCACCAGGCGAAATTCGCGCCGGAGGGGCCGGGGTCGTGGGAGCTGCAGGTTCATGCTACCGTCACGCCCACGATTGGGAGACTCCAAGCATGCGCGCCTTGATTCTTGCAGCCCTCGCGGCAACGGTGCTTTCAGCATCGCCGGCGGTCGCCTGGAATGGCTGCGGCCACATGATCGTTGCAAGCTACGCGTGGAAGAGGCTTTCGCCAGCAACGAAAGTGCGCGTGACTGAGCTTTTGAAGCTGAACCCTGACTACGCAAACTGGATAGAAGGTGTGCCGCCTGCCAAGCGCGGAGAAGTTGCTTTCATGCGCGCCTCGAAATGGGCGGACGACATCAAATCAAGACAGAACTACCGGCAAGGTCCGCCGACCGAGGCCGGTGCGGGAGGCGGCGCCGGGTACGACGACCTCTTGCAGCACCGCTATTGGCACTTCAAGGATCTGCCGTTCTCCATTGACGGTGCTGCTACGGAGCAGCCGCACGCAATCAACGCAGAAACACAGATCATAGCGTTCCGCAATATCATCGCCTCCGGAAAGCCCGATGAGGTGAAGTCCTACGCCCTGGTATGGCTCACGCATCTGGTGGGGGACGTTCATCAGCCTTTGCATGCGACGACCCGTTTTTCGAAGTCACCTGAGGTGTTACGAGATGGCGACCGCGGCGGAAACGAGATCAAGGTCCGAAACTGTGCCACCTGCAGAGAGACGAACCTGCACAGCTACTGGGACGGACTTCCCGGGCGAGACGAAACGCCGTCGCGCGTTTCCGCTGTGGCTGCCGGATTGCCCGTGGCTCCATCTCGTGCGGCCGCCAACTCCGACATACCTTCATGGATCGAGACGAGCTTTGCAAAGGCGAGAACGCAAGCCTACGCCGCCCCCGTCGGAAGCGGCGTCGGTCCGTACACGCTCTCAAGCGCCTACCAGGCAAACGCGAGAGCTTTGTCGCGCAAGCAAATTGCGCTCGCCGGCGCTCGGCTCGCGATCTTGATCGAAGACAACATCAACTGATCAATTCGCGGGTCCTGCGTGCGGCGCGTCCGGTCTGTGGTTGAGGGCACTCGCCTCGCTGGAGAAATTGGACCGGCATGGACTGAGCGCAAGACACCGCGTCGCAGGGCTGGTAGGCTAATCAGCCAGGTCTGAAAACGACGTGCGAGACTTTCATGAGGGTCCTCTACATCGCCTCCAATCCGGACGACGCGCGGTCGCTCGCGTCGATGAAGGAGATGAACGAGCTTCAGTCGGTGTTTTCGCGACACGATGGTGTTCATCGGGTCGAGTTTTTGCCGTTTCCGAGGCTCGACGTGAACCGGTTGATGAGCGTGCTACGGGACGTCAGCCCAGACGTTCTGCACATTTCAGCGCACAGCAACGGGAACGCACTCTCGCTCACCGATGATGCCGGGATTGAGCGCGCGATCACGAACGAAAGCTTCGTCGATCTGGTTCGAAACAGCGGTGCGTCGCCGAGATTGATTTATCTCAATGCCTGCACGTCGCAAGCGCTGGCGGCGGCACTTCTGCCTGTTGCAAAATGCGCCGTGGGGACATCGGCACCGATCACAAACATCGCGGCGCGCCTGTCGGCCGCACGGTTCTACGAGTGGCTTGCGAGCGGATCGTCGGTTGGCGAAGCATGGGCCGCTGCGAGCACGGCACTCAAGATCGTCGATCCTGCCGTCAGTCTGTGGTGCGAGTGTCAGCAAGGTTTAAGCGCAGCGCAGTACCGACTTGTCCGCGGGACTGAGCTTCTCGTCTATTTTCCCGAAGTGGAGGCTCTCCGTGGCAAGAGGGTCCCAGCGTCCTTCAAGCTGAAACCAAACGGCAACGATGAATTCGCGATGGAGATCGGCCTCTCTGGCTGCCCGGCTGACCTTCGCCAGGCCGTTGTGTTCGTCGACGACGAGACCTTCATCGGCGAGGACGAAGAGTCGCTCGAGGATGACCTTTGCTGGGTCACGCGCGACCCACCGGAAGAGGGGCAATTGTGGCCTGAGTTCAAGCTTGGCCTCTATGGCGACACGACATTGTATGCGTCGATCACGACCGCAACAGGGAAGTGCTACGCGCTAAAGCGCCGTGTCATCGATGCGCTAAACGCGTATTATTTTGTCGAGAAGATCCACGATCTCGGCGAGGGCCGGCTTCAAGACGAAGTGCGCCGGGTAATTGCAGAGCTTCGGCGAGGGGCGGGCGCCAGGGGGCCAGCCGTCCCGCCGTAGTGTTCGCTCACTCCGATCGGTCGGGCGGAATGGGGCAGTCGGGGTAGCTTTTCTCCCACAGCCGGCGTGCCACGAACGAATTGATCCCTGCGTAGATCAGCTTGAAGGACGTATCGGCACGCGGGCAGACGCCAATGACGATCAGCGTCTTCATCGCCTCCATCATCGTGTCGCGCACGTCCTCGAACGATTTTTCGCTCTTCTTGCAATGGTGGACATCGAATTCCCAATCGTGAACGAGGAAGGCAGGGCCATAGCCCCAAGGCGAAAAACTCTCTTTCCACCAAAGCGATCGCGGGATCGAACCGCCGTCGGTGAACATCCGACGCGGCTCGATCACCTCTCCGGTCGAGCGGACGAAGGCAAACGGCTCGCGTGACCGGGGGATGAACTCGAAATAGTCGGGTGAGAACCACCGTAGTCTGATGCTCTCAAGGCCGCGAAATGCCCCAACCTTATAGTCGTCGAACCCTTTGAGCCCCCTGAGGTCAGTATCTTCGTCACCCAACGTCCGCTTTGCTTGGTCTTCTTGATCTGGGAGCTGCTTCAATGCCCGTTTGGCGCGCAACGCGGTTTCCGATCCTTGGTCGAGTGTCATAGCAAAAGTCTCCGTTCCTAGAGCTTTGATTCTTCCCTGCAGTCGCAACAGCCGCAGCAGCAGGATGAGATATGACCGGTACCACTTTGCGCCAGAGAGTTTCCGATGTCCAATCTAGCTAGCCTGCAACCGCCGAGGGATTTTGAGATGTCGGGCGTCGCAGCCACCTCGCGCCACTGCCGACACGCTGATGGGGCGGCGTCTGCGATGTGACTCGACAAACTCAGGTGCGCAGATCGACGTAGTCGCCGACACTATCGATTGCGAATTATTCGACGAGCGAATTGCTGCAATGCACTACAATTGCGCTCCGACAAACGTACCCGCGAAAATGTCGAAAAAGGGATACAATTGCGCACACACTGAATAATTTTGGCAGCAGTACAAGTTAGCAATGCAGATAATTGACAACGATTCATACCCAGCACATCCTCAAAGTCACGGTTGGCCAGAAGGATCGGTTCAATGGGCGGAGCTTCGACAGGAGGCGACGACGTTCAAACGCTCACCGATTTCCTGGCGCCGGTAACGCCCCAAAAATTCATCGACGACTATTGGTCTCGCGAACCTCTTCACATTCGAGGTCACGCGCAAAAATTTTCTTCTTTGTTCAACCTTCAGGTGTTCAAGAAAGCAATCAAGCATCAGAAGCGGGCCGGCCTCTCAATTCGGGCGAGCTTTGACAGCGAAGCAAACCATAAAGGTGCTGGTGCTCACGTCTACATCGATCATCGAAGGGTAGATGACTATTTTTCGAGAGGGGCGACAGTCTGCGTCGACCCGATTGATGCCGCAGTTCCCCGGCTGGCGGAGTTTTCGAGTGCCATTAAGGTCGCGCTAAATCACGCGGGTGGCGTGAGCGTTAAGTGTTACTACTCACCAGACAAATGTGGATTCAACACGCACTTTGACACTGGAATCGCGACGACAATGCAAATTTCCGGGAGGAAGCGTTGGCGCTTCTCTAGGCGTCCCGCCATGCCATTCCCGCGAAGCAATGCGCTTACGACTGCGGCCGGTGACATCCGATATTCGGATCGTCTGCCCTCAAGCATCCAGACCTGGGAACGCGTCGCCAGCGTTGATGAATCTAGCTTTGAAGAGGTGGTCTTGGAACCAGGTGACATTCTTTGCCTGCCAAGCGGCGTTTGGCACAACGCCAAGGCTATTGGAGACTCTTTGGCGCTCAATCTTTCGTTCGCGACTCTGGACTTCTTCGAGTTGATCGAACTCATTTTGGGGTCAGTGCTGGTTCCGAAAAGCGAATGGCGACAGCCAATCCCGCTCCACTTTGAAGGGGATAACGGCCCACACGCGATACCGCGGAAGCAAAGGGAGTTTTTTCAAGAGCGGCTAGCAGAATTGCGGGCAGTCATCGATGCGCTCGACCCAAACGGCGCTGAACTCTATTCCGCATGGCAGTCGATGGTCCGTAGTTCGGCCGCTCGGCGCGCTGTGGAAGCGGCTTCGGGGTTCGCAGAATCTGCGATCGCTCCTGCAGTAGACTCTGGCGAACCTCGCATGGCCACCTCGGCGCAATTGGACAATTCGTCGATCGCTTATGCCGGAGGGGTTAGTTGCGCGTTGCAGGTGACGAACCTGCAGCAGGCAATTCGTTGGTATCGGGAATTGGGGTTCACGGTTGGCTATGTCGTTAAAGAATTTGGTTGGTGCGAGATGTATACACCCATACCAAATGTGCGCATCGGCCTCTCAGAGATACCGGTCCGCGGCGTCAGCGGTGGAGCGGTGTTGAATTTTGGCGTGACAGACCTCGATGCAACACGACGCATGCTCGAGGCCAGGGGGGTCAAGTTTGAGGGGCCAACCCAAGCGATTCCGGGGATGGCAAAGCTGGCGACCTTCTTTGACCCTGACCAGAACCGTCTCATGCTGTTTCAAACGCTAGAGGCTTGATCGCGCTGAAGTCGGTGGCCACGAGCCACTAGTTGTGTATTGGATCGTCCTACCAAACAACTGAAAGTAGACTAGCTCCGTTTGTCTTAGATGACGGGGGTGTCATTTTCCTGACTCTTGCTCCATTTCTCTCTACTCGCGAGTTTCGAGATCAAGTAGTCGCCAACACAGTGAGCGTACTTGTGTTTACCACGCTCACTGCTATGGTCACTGCACCGGTTTTCCGGGATGGAGGAAGCAAATGTCAAAAGGTCGGCGAGATAAGGCCGTGGTAGACCAAAGGCGTCGTGCGGCGTTGCGCGCGTTAGGCGCCGGTGCACTTGCTACAGCGATTGCGCCAAGCATTGTCGTTGGTGCGGCGGGCGCGCAACCGGTGGGAACGACGGTGAAGCCTGCTTTGCGTCTTGATCCGTCGGTGTTGCGCCAGATTCGACTTCAAAAGCTCTCGTCGCTCGATGGCGACAAACTAAATGCCATCAGGTTGGCACAACGTTTGCCGGCCGACGTGAATATTGGAAAGTTGGGACTCACGCCGGAAGGCGTGAAGAGGCTGACACCAGCGGCGCAGGGCCTCACGAAGGCAGACTTGGAAACACTCGGGACAGGTCTGATTAGTAACAATGCAAAGCTTGCAGCATTGACGGTCGACGACGTGGCTTCCATTCGCGACGCGTTCGGCAAATTCTACCAACCTGGTCGTGCGTTCGGGGGAAGGTTAGCTTCCATCGACGTTTCCTGTTGTTGCTGCACGCCTTGCTGCTGCGCGGCGGCGGTCGACCAACCTATCAACCTTGCAGCTTGAGTTAGGCTCTCTCCGTTATTTTGAGGACGCGTCCAAATGCGCGTTTTGCTTGTTTGGCCGGATTCGCTGAATGAGCTGATCGGATGGGGAGACCTGGGTGCGATCGCTGAGCCGCTGGCGCTTGAGTATTTGGCGGCGGCGGTGGAAGCGAGAGGGCATGAGGCGCAGATTCTGGATCTGCGTCTCAACCCGCGAGCGCTTGGGCCCACACTAGCATCCTTTCGGCCAGATTTGGTCGGAATCACTGCCTTCAGCATGCATGTGCTGCGGGCCCTTGAGTTGTGTCGGATCGTCAAGGCGCACAACTCCGCGTGTCGCACTGTGGTGGGTGGGCACCACGCAACGTTCCTGCCTGAAGACTTCTTTAGCGACAGCGTTGATTACGTGGTGTGCGGCGAGGGTTGTGATGCCATGGCGGTTCTTGTCGACGCAGGCATGGGGGATCCGCCGCCGGTCAAGAATATGTGGCGTAGGAAGAGCTGCGGCACCTTTGCGCTTGATAGTCCGGGAAACTGGTTGGATCAGCGTGGCTTGGCACAAATGCCGCGTCCGAACCGCCGTCTGACCGAAGCAGACCGCTCCCGCTACTTTATCGATTGGATGCGCCCGGTGGCGTTACTTCGAACGACTGTAGGCTGTCCGTACCGATGCACGTTTTGCTCGATTTGGAAAGCGGCGGAGGGGCGTTATTTTGTCCGGGACGAAGGTTCCGTTGTTGAAGAGCTCGCGGAGATAAGAGAGGACTGGGTCTTTCTCATCGACGACGAGGCGTTCATCAACGGCAAGCGCATGTGCCGCTTAGCCAAAGCGATTGCCGACTCAGGGATACGGAAGTCCTATTTCACCTACTGCCGCATCGACACATTGTTGCGAGTCCCCGAGGCTGTGAGCGCTTGGCGAGATATTGGCCTAAAGCGGCTCTTCATAGGGATCGACGCGATTTCACCAAAGGATCTTCAGGAGTACAATAAGAAGTGCTCGCTGGATCAAATTGACCGCGGCCTGCGCATGGCAAATGAGTTGGGTGTCGAAATCTTTGCGCAGTTCGTGGTCAACACGGACTACGATCGCTCGGATTTTCAAAGGTTGGTTCGGTTCATCGAGCATCGGCGCATCCAATACCCATCCTTCACCGTGCTGACCCCGCTGCCAGGCACTGACCTCCTTTCCAATTTCGATACCGTGGTTGCACGCCAGAGTAACGGGAGGCCTGATTGGCGCCTGTTCGATTGTCAGAACGCGGTGACCAAGACCAAGTTGCCCCCCAATGAATTTCGGCGTCAGTATCGGAACTTGTACCACGTCTTTAAGGGCTCATACGCGGAGTATCGCGACCACAAGACCTTTGTGGACGATGAGCGCGTTACGCCGCTGCAGGGCGGTCGGTCGGTCGCCGCAACAACACAGGAACTGCGATGATGGTGGGGACAGCTCAGGACAGATACTATTCGCTGCCGGTTCAACTCTTAAGCGAGCCTGAAGGTGTTCTCGTTCGCCGAGGTCAAATGCGCTTGCGCGTTCGCGGTTCGGCTGCGGGCGCGATTGTATTGCACGTGATCGACTTGTGCAGCAGACCGGTTGGGGCCACGTTGGACGAGATTCTGGAGCCCCTGGCAGAGGAGCTTGCGGACCCCGTTCGCGATTTGGTGGAGAAGTTCAAGCGGCGCCGATTGTTGGTTCCGATGGGCGACAGTTTGCCTCCACGGTCCGATCCCGAAACACGCGAAGATGTTTTCTTTTGGAGCTTTGACGCGAAGCGCGATGAGGTGGAACAGAGCTTGGGATCCCGCCGGCTGGCTATCATAGGCGTCAATGCCGTCTCCATGGAAATGTTGCGGGCACTGTCATCGTTAGGCTTTGGAGAATTGACTGCAGTTGACCATCCACGGTTCCGGTCGATGAGGTTCTTCGACTCTGCCGGTCGACTCGACTCAAGTAAGTGGGCGCTTGCCGATCCCGTACCGTTCGATGATTGGGTCGACGCTGACGACTTGCCCGACTGCCTTGTCGTCACATCGGACTTCGGGGGGTTAGCAAATATGCGCGAGTGGAACGCATTCTGCTTGCGCGAGGGTGTCTCATTCTTCCCCGTGGTTTTGCAAGATCTCGTCGGGTTTGCCGGGCCTTTGGTTGTCCCCGGAATCACATCGTGCTTCGAGTGTTTTTGGATGCGGCAATTGAGCAACATCGAGGAGCGAACTGAAAGAACCCACGAAGAGGCGGCATTCGAGGGGCAAGACGTGGATGCCTTCATCGGGCCATTGGCTGGAGCCATCGGAAACGCGGGCGCGTTTGAACTTTTTCGCTTCTATTCCAAGAGCGTGCCCGGATATCGGGTAGGCACCGTGACAGAATTGGATTTGACCGCGCAGACGATGCAGTCGCGCCAGATTCTGCGAGTGCCGCGATGCGCAGCTTGCGGCACCGGCCAGCGGCACGGCCGCGTCGCTATTGAACGTGCGGAGATGCCTGGAAACCAATGGAGTGGAGATGGCGCCGCTGAACAATGACATTGGGGCGCTCGGCAGCGCACTCGACGTACTCGTCGATTCGTCAGTGGGTGTGATAAGGCGGATATTTGAAGTTGCACGCGAACCTGGTTCTCCAGAATTTTTTCACTTTGCGGCGCGAGCCGCGAACACGAACGCATTCGGGTTCTTAGAAAATTTCGGCAATACCGGGGGGGCTTCGTCCGACAAGGCCACCGCGATCGCCAAGGCCTGCGGCGAGGCAATAGAAAGGTATTGCGCTGCTATTTATGAAGTCGGATCGCTTCCGTTTGGCAAGGCAGACGACTTCGGCGAGAATTGTATCTCTCCCGCAAAGTTTGCATTGTACTCGCCGCGGCAGCTGAACGCGGCTGGGTTCCCATGGGCTCGGTTTGACGAGCGATCGCCAATCCGCTGGACTCCTGTTGTGCAGATTCGCGACCAAGTGGTTCGCTACGCGCCAGCGGCGTTTGTTTGGATTCCGTACTCCTTCGACAAGAGCATTGGCGAAGCTCCAATCGGGCAGCCAATCTCTACCGGGCTTGCCTGTCACGAATCCTGGGAGCGTGCGACGCTTGGGGGTTTATGCGAAGCGATAGAGCGCGATGCCTTTACCATTTTTTGGCAGGCTCGTGGGGCGCCGCCCCGAGTTCGCGTCGAGACGCTCTCCGATCTAAACTACGACCTGGTTCGTCGATTTGAGCAGACCGGAGACGAAGTCCAGCTGCTAAATCTGACGAACGACATTGGCGTTCCCGTATTGCTGGCGGTGTTGCGCAGTCACTCAAAACAGCGTCCGGCCCATGTCTTTGCGGCTGCCGCTGATCCGAACCCAGAAGTCTGTGCACGCAAAGCCTTAGAGGAGTTGGCTCATACGCGCCGTTATAGTGAGCAATGTTTGAGACTGATGCCGTGCCCGTCGCCAGACAATGAGTTCGAAGACGTTGAACACCAGGCGCATCACTTGCGGTTTGCGGCAGATCATTCAATGGCGGAGGCATTTGCATTCGCGTTCGAATCCCCGCATTGGCAGGAGTTTGACGAGATTCCGCGTAAGGTGCTCGCGCCCGCAGAGGCTCTAGAATTCGTTACAACGCGCTTATCGGCCGTCGGCATAGAGTGTTTTGCGGCGGATCTCACGTCACCGGATGTGCGCGCGCTTGGTCTGACGGTTGTGCGTGTGGTAGCGCCCGGGTTGCATCCTCTCTTCATGGGTCATCGTTTGCGCGCCCTCGGAGGTAAACGGTTGCGAAGTGTACCGCAGAGAATGGGCTACAAGGGTTTGGGCCCCGATGAAGATGACAACCCCTTTCCCCATCCTTACCCGTGAGTGCCATGACCAAAAACACGCTCCAAAGACTTCTGGCTGACGAGGATACGGCTGGTCAAGCTTGGGAGACCTACCACGAAGCCAGCAAGATATCTCCATATGACGCCCCTCCGCACGGTGAGATCGTCCGAGAGCGTATGGTCCGTGCTTGGCCGTCATTTCCTTACGAAAGCTATCCCGCAATCTCGCTGCCGATGCCGACGCGGCTCGACGCCAACCTCAGCGACGTGATCGCGGCACGCGCAACCGCCCGCGACTTGAGTCCTAGAAGTCTATCGATGGAGGACCTCTCGACCCTGCTGTTTTGTGCGTATGGTGAGACACGCGATGAGACGGCAAGTGGCTTTCCCAGGCGCTTCCGCGTGATCCCCTCCGGCGGAGCGATGTATCCGCTTGAGATCTATGTGCACGCAACCCGCATCGATGGGCTGAAGAACGGCATCTATCATTACGCCCCGACAGGGCACCTCCTCCATTCTTTAGTCGAGGGTGACAGCACTCGACGCCTCAGCGCCGCTCTCGTGCAGGGTCGGCTGGCGCTCGAGTCGAGCCTTCTCGTCTTTGTCACAGCGATCATCGAACGAGCCGAGTTCAAATATGGTGAGCGTGCGTACCGGTTCGCGTTGATCGAGGCGGGTCACCTCGCCCAAAATTTTGTCTTGGCGGCGCACGCAATTGGCGGCGGTGCCGTGACCGTGGGCGGTTACTTCGATCGCGAAGTGGACAGCATCCTTGGTCTTGACGGTCTTCGGCAAAGCACAATCTACATTCTCGCCTTCGGGGGGCGAGGGGGCGCGGACTGGGTTGGGTTATGACCTGCGACGTGCCGATCTTGACGGATAGCGATGGGCGAGAAGCACTGAACGTCGCTGCGCGCGAAGGCTTTGTTATTGACCTCTCGATGGGGGGGTGGCGGCCACGGCAAGCCGCAACCGAACTAGCGCAACAGCTTGGCGTTACGCTATCGCGGAACGCAGTCGCACCCGGCACAGGCGATTTCCAGGATGCGAAGCAGCGCGCACGCGTGATCGGCGATGGGATCGATTCTGAGGCACGTGGCAAGACAGAAGCCAGAAGCGCGTTTGAAGATGCTGAGGCCCTATCCGGCAACATTGGGACATCGGCGCCGATTGCAATAATAACGCCCTTCAGTGGCCTTCCCTTTCGGAAGCAGGATCGATTGTTGGCGCTTTTTTTGCGCCGCCTATCCCGGGCAAATCTCTCGTATATTTCGCTGCCGTCGAACCACGATTCCACCACAGCGTCTGTTTTTCCGGGTCTGGCGCCTGCGTCCTTTTCGAACGAGCGACAGGACGCAATTCCCCTGCGCGGAGGCTGTTCTCTTATCCGGCCGGAAAACCGGTGCGACCCGGCTTTCGCCGACAAATCTCTGTTTGACCGCTTATCGGCCGAGGTGGGTGTCGACGACTGGGTGCGCGCGTACGCGGCTGTCTTTGGCCACAATTTGTACGCCGACAGCGAATTGTTGCTGAAGGCGGTGGATGCATCGGCGGCAGCAGGCGCGATTGATCTTGCGCTTGACTTCTGTCGGCGTGCAGTTGAATGCGCGAAGCGTCCGCTGGCGAGGTCTATCGCCGAAGCCAGAGCCCAAGGTATCCGAATTGCATCGCACCATTTCGCCGAGGCTGCTGCGGCACCTGTTGCAAACAGGTCTGCACCGGAATCGCTGCGCGAGTATACAAACACAATGCGCGCCTGGGGGCAGGTGATGATTGGCGAGACCGAGGCGGCCAGGCCGGTGCTCGAAGCGGCGGTAGGGGCCATACACTCAAGAGCGAACCGCGACATATACGACCATTACATGCTGAACATTGCAGCACTTCGCCGCGCTCGCGACGGCGATGTAGCAGGCGCCGAGGCCCTCGAACTTGAAATCAACTCAGACCATGACAAGCGCGATGCTCGGTTGGCATACGTGAATTTGCTCAATCTTTCCCGGCTGGCTCGTCGCAGAGGTGCAATTGAAGAAGCGCGAAAATTTCAGCGAGAAGCATTCGCGACGTGCTGCGGTGTGATGGGTTCGTGGGAGGCGTTTCATTTTGAGATATTGGAAGCACTAACGGCAGAACTCTTGGGCGAAGAGAGCATCGACTACTGGATCCGTTCGGCCCTAATTTGGATCTCGGACCCCAGCCCCGAGTGCCTACCGGACCGTGCGGCGCGAGCGCTTTTGGGGGCACGCTTGCCCCATTCGGCAAGTGAGGAAGCGATGGACCAAACGCTCTTGGCCAAGCTCGGCGAGTCCAAACATGTTCGAACCGGTAAGCCGGTTCGATTCGGCCGACCGATGCCAGAACAGACGTGTTCCTCCGTGAGCTTACGATGCAACGCGATTTGGGGGATTACTACCGGAGAAATGAAGGTTGGCGCGACGAGACCGTCCGCGAGGAGGTTGGGAATCTCGCTCGCGGACCAGTTAGGGCTCCACGATGGTGGTGACATTGTCGTGGACGCTGCCAACGGCTACGGACTTGGTCGTGACGGTCACGATGCTATGCGGCTCGCGATGCACACGAACGCTAATGTCCTAGAGATCGATGGGAAGACTGGGCCCGTTGATCGGCTAAAGAGCGCAGAGTCCGCGCTGATCCGGCGCAACCCAGCTATTCGAGAATTGGTGGGCGACGAGCGTAGCGTCACCGTATTTTTTCAAAGGCACCGAAAGCCTGAGGTGGTGAGCTCGGATGCCGCGAAAGTTCTGTTGCAAATCGAGCATGAAGTTCCATTGAGTTCTTTGTCATCGTCGGCGTCTCAGTCGCAGGCCATCGGCCTCGAATTGGAGCGACGTGGTTTGATGCGCATTCGCTGGGGTTGTCCATGAGTCACTCTGGTTGGTACCAAATCGCATTCAAGCGCGACCTCCGAAATGATCTCATCACCACTAAGATTGGTGAGGTTCCCATCGTACTCCGCCGCGGCTCGCCGGTGCGCGCATACTCTGATCGTTGTCCGCATCGCGGAGCCTCCCTCGGAATCGGTGGCAGGCTGGACGGTGACACGGTGATTTGTCCATTTCACGGGCAACGAATTGGCTTGGGCAAGAAGCAACAAAGCGATTTTGGGTGTGTCCCGGAGCTACCTTGCATAGATGTTGGAGGGCTTGTCTTCGCGGCGACGACCATGAACGTCGCTGATGATGGCTTCGCCGCTTACATGGCAGACCTTTCAGGGACGCATCGAATCTTGCCGGGGTTTTCCGTTGCAATGAAGGTTGCGCCGCAACTCGTCGTCGAGAATGCGTTCGACGCAATGCACTTCGTGCCAGTCCACGGCGTACTCGAAACGCCACGGATTGGCTGCGTTCCGGGCAAATACGGGTTTGCGGCTGAAGGGAGTTTCAGGCTCCCCCCGTCGCCATGGCAGACGGATACATCGGGTCGCGGATATGTTGACGTGCCGTTTCGGGCACACGCATTTGGACCGACGATTGTGGTTTCGACTCTGGCGGGAGCGCGACCCTATCAAGTGATTACAGCTGCATGCCCGCGCGGTGCAGCGACCAACGTATTTCTTTCGCTTGCATTTCCCTTAGTCGAGCGCGCCACAGACGAAGAGGTGCAGTATCTGCTTCGTCAGATGAAGGCGGGTCTGGATCAGGACCAGATCATTTGGGAGCACCTGTCCGACAGCAGCTTTGTTCCACTGGCCGGCGACACGGCAGTACTCGAGTTTCGGACGTACGCCGAGCGTTTCGAGGGTGCCTAGCTTGCGCGTCCACTCCGAATCTAGCGACAAACCACCCCTGCTTTGGCTGCACGGCTATACCTTGGACTCGTCAATCTGGGATGATCTCTGGGCATTGCTGCCGAACTGGCATCATGTCGGGCTCGATTTGCCAGGGCACGGTGCATCAACAATTCCTCCTGGGTTTGAGGTCAGTGTTCAGGCCGTGCTGGACAGTGCAAGGCGGCTTGAGTCGCGTCATTTGGTTGCTATGTCATTTGGCGGCTCAGTGGCACTTGCGGCCATGCGAAGGTCCCCCGACCTTTTTCAAGGGGCAGTGCTAGCTGCGCCAGGTCTGCCAGGTGGGCCTGTTGATGAGGCATCGGAGGCTTGCAATATCGAACTTACTCGTTTGGCAGAGAGTCGCGGGATTGGTCCATGGCTAGCAGATCGATGGTTGGCATCCCCGCCACGCATATTTGACGGACTTCGAGAACATCCTCGGGTCTTCTCCAAAGTCGAGAAAATTGTCCGGCAGCACTCGTTCGCCGAACTTCGTACCAACGCCTATCGCGATACAAGAAGCCACGCGCTCATGTCGCGCGACCTAAGACTCATCAATACACAATTGACGCTGATCGTGGGTGAGCACGACATGCGATCGTTTCGTCGAATCGCAGAGATCGTCCGACAGAGCTCGCCGCGCTGTGTTCGGACCTACCTGCCGTCCCTCGGTCACCTTCCGTTGCTTGAGGCGCCGGAAACGTGCGCGAAGCTCATTGACCGTGCGCTCACAGATCTATCGTAAGCGCGACGAACAAAGCGCCTGGAGGTCAGGCAATTCGCCGGGCGGCCTTTGCGCGACGGCGCCCTCCACGTCAGCGCCGTGCAATTCGAGGCTTTGTTCGCCGGACTCGATTGGCGCCGTGTGCACGCGCGGGCGATCGCAGCGCCGACCGCGACCGAGTGACTCGGGGTGAAGAAGCGCACCTGAAGCGTTGGATCAATACGACAGTGCCGCGAGCATCAGCATGTTCAAGGCGGTCACGTTGATGCAACGCGAACACACTTCTTGATCCGTGCCACCATCACGAAGCTCAAATAGATGCTCACGGCGACAGCGCCCGTCGCAGCGACAGCGGCCGCAGCTTCTGCGCGCGAGAAGAGCGCAACCAGCATTGCGGAATGGCGCGATGTCAGTGGCTTCAGTTGGTGAGGATGCCGCTCTGCCGGCCTTTCGGGGCGAATTTCGACCTTGTGGCGGCTGTCGCAAAGCAGATTCAGGACTGATTTGCGACGAGCAACTCTGCGACGGGCCGCCACTCACTGACCGACGCTGGATGCCTGGCTCGATACTACTCGCCGTCCACCGCCCTCTGTGATGTCGACCACACACTCTTCAGCCCCTCGCGTGACATGGCGCGAACGCGATACTCGTAGTCGCCGGATGCGTTGACGCGTTCGTCGAGTGTCGTTGTCGTTCCGGGCGGCAACCATCCACCAACCGGAACCCATCCAGGCATTGCCGATAGCTTCTTTTGAATTTGAAACTGGACGTCAGGATCATTGGGAACAAGTTGCCACTTGAGTGCCACCGTTCTCTTCCCATCCCCATCGGTCGAATCCGTGATGGGTGACGTCGTGTCCCACAGCGGCGGCGCTGGTGGCGCCGTCCGAATGGGGCGCGCACTCACCGGCGGCGACATCTGAGAGATGTTGCCGGATGTATCAACCGCGTCGATGCGGTAGTAGTAGGCGGTACCGGGCTTGAGGTTGGTGTCCTTCCACTCGATCCAGTCCTTCGGCTGGCCAGCAGTGGTCGGTGGCGTGCCGGCGCAGTAGTTGGTACTAGACACAATGGTGCCGTTTGGGGCGCCGGCAGGAGCGCTCGCGACGCCCGCTTTGTCTGCGGTCAGCAGCAGGTTTAGCTTGCGCTTGGTGATCAAGCTATCCACGTTCGTGGTGCCGAATACGTTGTAGTGGTCAAGATCAGGTTCGGTATTGCGGGTCCAGCGCAGGCAAATCGACTGCTCCGACTCCATCGCGTTGACCGCGCTTATGACTGGCGCGCGCGGGGCCATAGCGTCCAGAATGAGGATGCCCACGCTCGGACACGAGAGTGCACTCTCATTGCCCGCTGGATCGACCGCGCGCGCTGCGTAGAAGAAGGTCTGCGACACCGTCCCGTCGACATTGTCGGTGAAGTCGACATGCAGCGCACCGCCCGCGGACGTGGCCGAGAGCGGCTTCCCCGTGATCTGTGAATACAGCTTGCCGTGCTTGTAGGCATCACGCTGTTCGGCACCATTCGTTTGGTCGGCAACGCAGGACGTGGGCAACGCATCTGCGGTCGAGTTTGCGTGGAGTGCGTCCTTTGACACGCGATATATGTGGTAGCCAAAGATGTTCGAGGCGCCATTGACGCGGAGGCTCAGCGTTACGTTGCCGCGCTGATCGAGTTCGCGCGACTGCATAACTTTTTGTGGCGCATCGGGTGCGTTCGGCGGAGTGAGATCGCGGGTGAAGACCGGCACGGGGCCGCTCGTTGACCCCACATTGCCGGCGGGCGCATCGACAGCGGCAACGGTCACATACCCGTTCACCGTCGGTTGGACGTCGTCCGCGTTTATTTGCTGGAGCAGCGCTGGCGTAATGGCATCGGTGCCGTTGACGTAACTCACGAACGAATAGAAGCGACCCGGGGGTAGCGAGACGCCCTTGTATTCGGTCGGCTTCACCGTGGTGAACTGGGTCACACTGGTCGCGAGCCGTGGATCGTTGTCACTTGTCCAGCCATCCCAGGTACTCGCCACCGGCCAGTTGGCGGCAGGGAACGCATCGAGGTTTCCGAATTTGTAGAGAACACGGAACGAGTCGATGTCGGGATATTGCTTGTGGTACTCGTCCGGCCAAAACCACGTCACCTTGATGACATAGTTGTGCGTCGAGTTCTGCGGGAAGAGCGCGTCATACGTGGTCGCGTCAGGGCGCAAGATACTCTGGTCTTGCCGCTGATAAATCATCGCCTTCGCGTTCAGCGGTGCGAGTGGCGCGTACCTGTCTTCCACCTTCACCGGGATTTCGTTCGACGGAACGGAATCGCGACCGAAGAAGTCGCGGGCGATCGCACGGAAGTGATAGTGCTTGTACTCGACGTACTTGTCGAAGGCGAAGTAGTCGGGCCACACCAAGGTCCCGTCGGCTTTCTTCTCGGGGCTCAAGACCACGGGCGATGCGTCGGCAAGCGCGCCATTGTCATCGACACTCTTTATGCGCGTGAAGGCAGTACCGTTCGCGGACGGTGCAGCAGACGCGAGGCCATAGTCCGATCGCTCGACCGTGTACATAACCGGGTTGATTTCGTTCGGGTCGAGTATCGGCTCGTCGGGCGTCGACGTGGGCGGCACCCATTTTACGCGCACCGCCGCTTCAGTCGGCCATACGGTGTTGTTCGCCATGAGTTGTGGCGGAATGTGAACGACATCCGCGTTCGCGCTCATGACAGGTGGGGTGAGCGGCAGGGTGCCAGGCCCACTGATGCCACGGAGGAGGTAGTAGCGCTGGCGGGTCGGCCATGTGCCTTGGACGAGGTAGTCCTGGGCGACGATGGCGGGCGCTGACTTGTCGATATAATAGAGTCCTTCAAGCCGAGCGACCTCCGGGTGCATGGACATGGTCGCGAGAAGTGTCATTGGCTGTACCGACCACGTCACCGGCCCTGGCACGGTGTCCGGCAGTGATGAGAGGTATGCATCTCGATCAGCCGTCGTGAGGAACGGCTCCGGTGGATTGCGGCCTTCGACGTAGTGCACCTGTGTGTATGGAGGATAGGAAAGGGCTTTGAGCAGATCGTCGAACTGATCCTTCTTGGCGCCGGTGTACAGGGCGTGCGCTTGGGCAGGCAGGCGATCAACGCCCCGGGGTTTCCAAACACCGGCAGGCGCCGTACCGCTCCACGTCGTTACGGGTTTGATGGCGCCTTCGGTATTGAGGAGCTGCCAACCGTAGGTGCCGTGCGTGCGACGATAAATGTTGAAGCCACCGCTCGGGAATCCAAGCGGCGGCGATCCATCAGCTCCCGTCGTCGTTCTGAAGAACCAGCGCAACTGGTATCCGTCGTCTCCGGCATAGCGGCCTTGCCACCAAATCCCCGCCATCCCGAGTTCGTTCGGACAACCGTCGGCGCCATACCGTTTGAACGTTTCAGGAGCACATGCACGCACCGCATAGGCGCGCTCACGGCACTCAAGTGCGCGATCAAAGGCCGCCTCCGCCTCTCTCGCTTTTCGCGTCTCACCCGTCGGCACTTTCCAGTGGCCTTCGTCGTCGCGGGTGACATGCGTGGAGATCTCGGCAAGCGTCTTCTCAAGCGGCTCTTTTGCTTTGACCAGTGGTTCAAGGTGCTCGTTCGCTGCGTCAAGCTGCGGCGCAAGCTTTTCAATTGCCGCCTTGAGCCGCTCAAGGCATGCAGGATCGACCACCATCGCGCTCAGCCGACGACAGAGCGACTGATCCTTGGCCCCAGCACAGGCAGCAAGTGCCGCCTGACGCATCGTCGCAAACTTCTTTTGAAGCCGCTCGATGTTCGTGGCGATGTTTCGAAGTGAGCGAAGGCCGTATGTTGCCGCGGACAATTCTTTGCTCGTCCCATCGATCATGGTCGCGGCAGCGGTGAAGTAGTCCACCGACATAGGGAAGCCGGTGAGCGCCGTCTCAAGCGCCGGCGGCATAGGTGCCACGGTCTTTGGTTTGTCCAGGAAATCGTTGAGCGCGGCGAATGCTGACTCAAGCTCCTTCATCG
Organism: uncultured Flavobacteriaceae bacterium; assembly: GCA_964647355.1. Taxonomy (GTDB): domain Bacteria; phylum Pseudomonadota; class Alphaproteobacteria; order Micropepsales; family Micropepsaceae; genus SZUA-430. The sequence continues at coordinate 102,822 of CAZYGK010000001.1, forward strand.
CGCCCGCACGCTGCTCGCCCGAGCTCGCCATGACTGTTGCGGCGTCTCGACAAACCTGTTCCGCTGTTTGCTTGGGGTCGCTTGCTGGTGTGGCGTGCGTGTCCTTGCTTGGAGCGGGCGTGCCGAACGGACCTGGTGTAGCTGCGGGGCTGGCCGTATGTTGCTCAACTGCATGCGCCATTGCGGGCCAGCGCTCCGCGAGATTGGCGAGAAATGGTTCCCATTGCCGAAGCTGTGCCTGGTGCTTCCCAAGCTGTTCGAGTGCCAACGTGAGCTTTCGCGATGTTGCATCGCCGGCGCCGCAGAGATCGCTTAGCGTCTTTGACACCGCTTCAAGATCTGCAATGGCTTGCACTGCGGGGTTTGGCTTCTGTGTCGGGCAGTCGCCAGTGGTTTCGGGCTTGCCGCACTCAGCCTTCGAGATATCCGTGGCACGCTGCCTGACCCACGGTGAGCTGCAATACCCCAAGGTGAGGAGGAGTAGCAGGGCCAGGATGATGAAGAGGGTGCGGCCCTCGCGGTCGTCCGATCTATCAGTCTGATCCATTAGCGCGCCTCGGGTTTCAGCGGGGGTTTGGATAGGTCAACGTCGATCGTGGTGACTTCCGTCGTTGCGTTGGAGGCGTCGAGGAGAATGGGGTTTCGGTTGCCGTTCACCCGGCGGAGGTTGAACAGGAACTGGTACTTTGTGTCGGTGAGATCAGCGCCATCGGCGCGAGCGATGAAGACGCGCTTGCCCGATCGATCGTACGCAATGGTTGTCGGAATGATCGTCGGCCACCCGATGGTACTCGGGATCGTGAAGAACACATCAATGCGAGACCAGTCCACCTCTTCCGGGAATTCAAGCAGCAGTGCCTTCTTGTGATCCTGCGCGTCCGTGATCACCGACACCTCAAGTTCGCTCGGCGACGGTTCTTGTACACGGTGTGTCTGCAGCGTTTCATCGAGCTCCGCAAAGGAGGATCGGTCAGCAGTCCACTCGCTCCGGATTGCGCGCTCTTCCTGCTCCGTGAGCTGGTCGGCGTTCCCCGCATAGACCGGATTGAGCCGCAAGAGGTCGCGAAGCTTCTCTGCACTGATGCCATCCGGTGCGAGCGAAGGGTTCGCGAGCGCGAAGTACCGGCCAAGCTGCGGCGCCGCGCTGTTCGCGAAGCTGCCATTCTGGAAGGTGCCGCGCGGGGTGAGCGTGCTCAAGAGTTGAGGCACTGATGGTGCGCCGTATCCGGGTGCGTCGAGCTTCCACCACCCCGACTGATAGGATTGCACAAGCTTGGTGAAGGACTGGTAGTTCGACGTGCGGAGTGCATAACTATAGAGCATCACTGCCGGCCGCTTCGCATCGTACGCGCGAACAACGTTCGTCGAGCGCCATGCACTGTTGTCACTGCCGTTTGGAAGTGTGAGCCGGCGATCGTTCGCAAGTCGCGGATCTTCGAGCCAGACCTCAACGGTGTACTGCTTGTTCGGCTTCAGACCCGTCCAGTCGGCAAGCCTGCCGTATGCCATGTCGTCTTTCTCGGACGCTGCTGCATTGACCGTGACACCCCGCGTACTGAGGAAGTCCAGGAATGCCTGGTCGGCCTTGGGGCGAATGTGGTCGGGCGCGGTGCGCCATGACGTGACGATGGTTTCGCCAACACCATCGGCGTCGGTCACAGGAACACCGTTTTCGTCAACGACGCGGAAGACGAACTTCTGGTTTGGCCCGGTATACGCACTCGGCGTGCTGGCGACCGGGTCGCGATAAAGCAAGTCAATCCACGTCTGATTGAATCGCAGTCCAAAGAGGTCTGCCCGATAGTGCCGGCGTGAGAGATCACCGGGCACCGTGTTTTGAATGAACGGTGCGAGGTCGAGCGGTGCGCCATCGGTTTGGAGATAGAAGGTGTCGGTGTACGTGCCTTGCTGCGTTTCGCCATTGAGCGGTGCCGCTGTCGTATTGATCTGAACGCCAAAGACGCGATAGGGCGGGAGAATAAGATCGTCCGCCGACAAAACTTCAGGGTCCAGGCAGTCAGCGATGGACGACTGATCATTCTTGAGATCGGTGAGGTCTTCGATCGCTTGCTGCAGTTGGGCGGCGATTTGCTCAGAGAATGACGTGTCGCACCCACAGGGCAGCTTCGTGTCAGCGGGGAGGCCAAGCAACTCAAGAAGGGAAGACATCGCGCCTCCAATCGCCTTGTTCGCAGCCGCCAAGGCGACAAGAAGTTGCCGGTTCGCTTCCGCTATCGCTGAGAGTGCTTCGGACGTTTGGCTGGGCGAAGGACGATCCGCTTCGCACGGGTACGAGCCGAATGCGCCGGTGAGCCACTGGTCGAAACCGCCACCGCTTTGATAGAAGGAGAACGCACTCGCCGCATAGACGCTGAACGGGTTCTTGGTGCCGAGCATCAACGCGGTCGCGGACGCTTCTGAGGTGTCGCCCGCGAGCGCTGCCCACGCGCCATAGACCTGAGGCATCGGGTGCCACGTGCCATTGCCATCCTTCTGGGCATAGCTGAACTGCAGAGAGTTTAGCTGGTACCGCCAGCCACTGTTCGCACCGGCCTTCTCTTCGTAGCTCCCGTTGTTACCAACGAGCGAAAAGAACGGTGAACTCGTCGCGGTCGTTTCGTCGTTCATGTTGCCGTAGAAGGCGATAGATGGCCGGTCGTATACCGGCACACTCGGCGCATCACAGCCGTTGAAACTCTCCGCGCCGGGCGTGCAGAGGACCACGCTTGTTGCGTTTGTGGCCAACGCATCACCGCGCTTTAGTGGACTGACCGACGCGCTTTGCGAGAGCGAGTTCTCAAGTGTCGCGACGCGCACCATTGCTTCGGGCGCAGGCTTTGGCCGATCCTTGCGCCACTCAAGGTGAATATCTGCTTCTGGGTCAGGGATGAACTTTGGTGTCTGCAGTTTGACGTGCAGGTCGCCTGACAAGACGAATGGCGTTGGTGCTTCGAAGCCGAGCCCGGCCTGCGCAAGAATTGAGCAGCCCACTCCGAAAGCTTTGAGTTCAGCGGTACCACCAAGATCTGCTGAACCCCACACATGGGTCGGCCGCCGCGACAGCGACACGGCGAATTTGAGCCATGCCGCGAGATGAACGCGCAGCGGACCAAACTTCCATTTCGGTGCAGAGTCGTATCCGACACTTGAGCCGAACTTGAGCTGCGACGGCTCGATCATGAAGTATGCGTTCGCGCGCAGGAACTTCACAATCGTGGCGGCGATGCGTTTGGACTCGTCCTCTTGACCGAGGTATAGGTGCCAGTCACTCGCGTTTTCGAGATTGACGTACAGCTCGGTGTTTGCGCCCAAGTCGACGAGCTCACCCTTGGTTGCGCCATCGTCGGGCTTCTCGAACGCAACCGATAGGTTCAGGAGGAACTTCTTCGCGCGATTGTCGAAGACGGCGACTGCTTCGAAGAGCGGCGTGTCTTGGTTATCCAGGTCCGTTGGTTTCTTGAGAATGTTCCCAAGGCCACTGATCATCACGATCGGCCCTGGGGTCACGAGCGTAATGGCGGCTTTGACATTCGCGGCGTACCCGGCGTCGCTCTGCGTGCCAATGAGCGCACCAACCCCAAGGGCAAGCGCGCCGGGGTTCGTCTTCCATGGTGCGTGCTGATATCCCGTGGGCACCTGCAACACATTGGATGCAGCACGGTGCGCGCGGTACCACTGCACTGGCGTGTCAAACGCATAGAGGTCAGGTTCCATGTTCTTCGCGAACATGCCTAAGAGACCATACAGCGCGACATTGCCGCCGAGCGGCACGCCAGACGCCTTCGTCATCTCTAGGTCGACATAGAAGAACTTGAACGGATTGCTGACGGTACCTGATCCGTCGCACGCGGAGAGCGCCGGGCTATTGTTTGTGCCTGTCCCACCTTTTCCGACGATAAGCCTGGCATCGGATCGTATGCCCATGCCCTTCAAGTCGACCATCAGATTGCCGGAGAAGCCACAGCCGAACGTGTCTTCAAACGAGTTCACCTCACCCTCAAACGCGAGGGCGCCTTTCTGCTCGTACTGCACCTTGACCCGCTCGACGGCGACCTTGAGGCCGAGACCCGATGAAGTGCTCTTGTTCCAACTGACCTTCAGCTTCTCGAATTCAGCGTTACCACCGAGCGTTTCGAGGTCGAGGGAGCCCGTGAAGCCAAACCACTTGCGCTCCGTTCCTTGATCGGTCTTCTCCGTGCCAAGAGCAAATTGCGCAACATCGAGTTTGAAGAGTTTTTGTGCAGTGAACGATACTTTCTGCGGCAGGGTCGACCACCCGCCTGCAAGCTGCACATCGCCTTTGGTGGACACGCGCAGTCCATTTATCGGGATCTCTTTGTTGCCGGTCTCGACAAAGGCGCCACTGAATGTCGGCTTTAGTCGACCGTTGACGGTTAGATACGCAACCCTATCGGCGAACTCGACACTCATGCTGTCGACAAAGAGGTCGGCAACGTTGGGAATCTCGAACTTCTTGAGGCCACTCGATGCGTCACGATCCGACGGTGCAATCGATGCAAGTACCGCACCCTTGTTGCCGATCGAAAGGTCGAGCGCTATGGGCTGATCGAAGAAGGGGAAGTTGTCGAACGATCCGGAGATCTCGGACTTAACAAAGGCATTTTGCTTGAGGACGACATCAACCTTCTTCAGGGTGAAATCGGAGCCGCCGAGTTTGATTTTCTTGCTCGTCGTTCCGCTGATTTCGCCGCTGACGCCCCCGGTACCAATTGCAAAATCTTTTAGCACCATACCGGCACTATCGCTGCTCACTGGGCCGGTGAAGTACACTGCAAGCTGATCGAAGACGACTCCACGCCAGTTTGCCGGCAAACCGCCGACGGGTTGAGCATTCTCCTCGTCGGACAGATGCACCGATGCTTTGGTAACGTCCAAGACGATGCCCGTATCGCCGATCATCAGAGGCGAGGAGACGGTAAAGGCAACGTCGTTGCCGGTACTTGCATCCTTCACCGCGAAGCTGACGCCACCGTCCCAGTTGTACTGAATGACGATCTTTCCTGAGGCGGAAATCTCTGGGTACACGGGTGACGAGGGGGCGTAGTCACCGAAAGAAACATCTGTCCCGTTTATCGTCTTCTTTACGGCGTGAATTGCGTTGCCGGTGTAGCGAAGAGTTACCGCGACCGGGCTAATCTCGATCCGAAGTCGGTAGTCGTTGTTAGGGTCTGAACTCTGGGCATTGTGTTCTTCTATGACGAACTCCGGCGACTGCGCATCAAGGCGAAGAACAAAATTGTCAAGCCCATGAACCTTGAAGTCCGTTGTTGAAGGGATCGTCGTCTTAATTGTCGTCTTGGAGCCGATGCCGGTGCCGTTTTCGATCACGTCGTCAACGCTGTAATCGGTGACCCGGGCTTTGTTGAGAAAGTTGTCGTTCGTATCTGCTGGAATCAAGAAGTAGGAAGGAAACTGCTCGTCACTGATATATGAAGCGAGAGAGTCAGGGTCGGCGCAGTCCGCAGCAGCGGCGTACACCGAGCACAGTGCCAATATGACCAAATAAGCGACGCGCATTCCCACCCCCAGTAGGATAGGATGATCCCCCAGTCTCAACGACGAAAAATGTCCGCCGTCGAGGTCGAACACGACAACATCGGGAGGGAGACTTGTCTATGTGGAGTGGATCGAAATGCAGGCGTTGTTGCTTCTGTGTACTTTGCCCCCAAGAAGAATGATGTCACTCTGATAGTTGAGTATTACAACTGCGCGGCGAGTGAACGTCCAGACTTTCGCTAGAGCGGCGAGGGGCGGATTCACTGAAGACGCTAGGTGTCGGGCTGGGGGACAACGATGAGCTCGCATCGTATCAGGCTTCTGATAGCCACGGCAGTATGCTTGGTGGTAGCCATCTTTTACATCCTTGTGGGACTACGTTCCCCACGGACACTGCGAGTGGAAACTCCTCTCCCGAAATACCAATCGCCGTACGGTGCCATAAAGGCCGACGCCGAGCAGCTCGCGGCGTCAACCGGCATGAGCCTCGCGCGCGCGATCGGTGCGCTTCGGCTTCAAGAAGAGTCAGGGGGTGTGGTTTCAGATTTGCGCGAGGAGTTTGGAGACCGGGTAGCGGGAATCTACGTCGACTATGACCCGACCTACAGAATTTTTGTACGGCTCAAGGGTGCGGGAAAAGTTGAGCCGAGAACACGACACTTTCCTGCTGGCAATCTCCAAGTCACGTTTGTCGAGGGGGCGAAAGCATCAATCGCTGAGCTGGTGGACGCTATGCGCCGCAATACTGATGCCATCCGTGCGCTGTTGCCAACACTGCAGGGAACGGGCGTGGATGAGAGGACTGGGGAAGCAGTAGTTACTATCTTTGCTGAAAATTCGACAGCACGTTTGAAGATTCTGGAAAAAAGGGCCAAGCTAGGCGAAATCGTTGGGCAACCAATTCGGATGGAAGTCACGAACAGTAGGCTGCAGCAGTCGGATGGCGAGAGTGGCAGTATTGCAGGCGAAAGCGCCAGCAGCAACGGTGTGCGTGGTGGCGATGGCATCGGATACGGCGGAATAAATTTCTGTACTACAGGGTTCTCTGTGAAGAACGATGTGACTGGTGACATAGGGATCATAACTGCTGGGCACTGTAAAGAGTCTTACGACGTACAGTACAAACTCCAAGACGGCTCGTTTGCGGACTTGAAAGAGGTTGTTTCAATTAAGGACGCAAATACAGATGTCGAAGTTCTTGTGTCCAAGCACACCTATCTGCCAGAGTTCTATGCCGATGACGATGGCAAGATTGTGAATCAGGTTAGGCGAAGCCGCCTGCGGGCGGATATCGCCGCAGGAAGTCGAATGTGCCATCGCGGAATCGCGACAGGTCAGAGTTGTGGGCGGGTATCTCAAACAAACCATAAGCCGGTGTTTGAAGAACCTGAACAGTGCGGCTGGGAGGGGGCTACCCCTGTGCCGTGTGCCGACACCTGGATCGTAGTTAGTGACGTTGAAGTTGATGGGTTCGTTCAATCAGTGGACTGTGATGGAGGTGACTCTGGTGGTCCGGTATTCTTGGGTCAAACAGCATACGGAATTCATAAGGCAGGATATCATAACAAGATTACCAAAGAATGCGAGGATATCGTGGTCATGCCATTGGACTATCTGCCAGAAAGTTGGTCGATACTAATCGACAAGGCTTGTAAGAAGCCGTGAGAGTCCCCATGCGCAAAGCTTGGACCGTTGTCGAGCTTCTCCTAGTTGCGATCGCAGTCGCGCTTCCATTTCCCTTCAATCTTCTTGCAATGTGGTTGGCGTTGGCATGTGCGACCGCGGCATGCATCGCAGATGTTGGAAAGTGGTACGCTGCTACGACCTGGCTTGGGTCGCTCGCAATTTTGGTTTTGCTTAGCCCGCTCACGCTGGCGTTTCTGCTCAACGCGGGTGGCCCTGCGCATCCGGATGCTCCGCGGACTCTCTTTGTTGCGATCACAGTGATCTCGTTCGCGGCACCGATCGCGGTTATGGCTTGGCGGGCGCTCGCGCGAGCAAGGCGAGCTTCGAGCGCCGGTGATAGCATCTCGGCGAGCTGACGCGGTCACCCAAAACAATCTGCATGACCTGAGCCCCTCGGCTCCCTCATTCATTTTGAGAGTCCTTGGGTTGAATAGCTCAGTGTTTGAAGGTTTTCCAGCGCGACGGGCGCGGAGCCCGTCACAAGCTCAAGCGCCCGTCGCGCCATGGCCGGGGTCGAGCCTTTGAGCGCCGAGTGCGGGCGCTCGTTGTTGTACTCGTGGCGCCTGCTTCGTCGGCGTCGCCGGATGTATAGTCGGGTTTCCCTTTGATGTCGTCGGCCCATTTCGACGCTCGCATGAACGCGACCTCGGCCTTCTTGGATGGGGAGACGCCAGCGGTCCAGGCCTCATAGTCCGGATTGAGTTTTAGAAGTTCGTGGACCCGGTTCCGCGTCGCTGGCGTGAGTTGTCGCCAAGCAATGTCGGCAACGACCATGTGGCCGTGGCCGTTCCACGCAAGCGCTGCTGGCGAGAGCAGAGCGAACGCTGTTACCGTGGCAAGGAGGGTTGAGCGCATCATGGTCCTCGGCGTTGTTGCTTCGTTTAGAACTCTCAAACCTACGGGTTGATGACGCTGAAGACACTGGTCGCCAGCGTATCCTTAGCCGACCGGTTGAGGGCGATCAGCTGTTTCAAGATGTTGAGCGCCAACGAACTGCGCCCGGCCACGGCCGGATCGTTGGGTATCGAGTACCGCGTTCCGTCATAGTCGACGGAAACGAACGGCTCGCGGCCGCCCCGTTCAACGACGAACAAAGGTTCGCACCGGAACCCGGTCGTCTCATCTTTCACGGTGCGCGTCTTGCATTCTGTGAGCGGCAGTTCCTTCCGCGGCGAGCCGTAGTGGAAGGCGATGACGCGCGCTGTGTCCAAGTCCGGCTCGACCCACCGTCGCATGACTTCGCCCAGATAGTAGAGAACGGCTTCGGTCGAGCGCGGCACAAACTCTATCTTGACCGTCTTCTTCGCATCGATCTTTACACCTGTGTTTGCCGTCAATGTCGCAATCAGTTTCTCGGGCAACGTGAACCCGGTAAACCCTTGCCCGTCCTCGCTTCGCGTCGAACCGTTCAACCACTCGTAGATCGCGGTTTGCATCAGGTCTCCGCCTTTCGCTTTTTCCTTCTTCCGCGCCTTTCGCCGGTTGGTACCGCACGCGATCTTGGTCGTCGCGAGGCCGTCGAGGAACAGCTGGAACGCTGTAGAGCCGGGCTTCCCGTCAAAGAGGTCGAACGTTGAGCCGCTAAGACCCGAGGCGAGCGGTACGCCGAAACAAAACTGCGCCTTCGCTCCGGCACCGGGCGGCTTCACGGTGCCGAGTTTCAATCGCCGTAACACGGCATGCCAATCGTCCTTCGAGAGCGAGCACCAGGCGACTTGCTCGACGTCGAGGCCCGCAGCCGCTGCCCGTGCAACATTCGAGAGATCGGCGACTTCGGCTTCCGTCCGGATCGGGCCATATCCGGAGGCTTGGAGCTTTACGGCCTCGGCGTCCTCGCCGGGGTAGTTTGGAATTTCGAGAACGACCCCTCCTTCTTGCCGGATGACGACTTCGCTCAAAAGCAGATTAAACAGCAGAGGCTTCGGGTATCGTTGATGGACGTAGAAATCGATTGTCGCGGTTGGGATTGGTTTCATGATCCCTTGGTAGAATTCTTGGGTATCGAGGACCGACATAGCAAACGTCGGTCCGCCGCTCGCCGATGAATTGATGCCAAGTGCGTTCGCGCCATTGTTCCGCCCGAACGGGACCGAGAGCGTAAGACCGCCAGTTGCGCTTGCCGTGCCTGTGACCGTTTGCAGGGCAGTGAACTCCCGTGGCCGCCGCTTGCTCGCGCGGACGATGTTGAGCAGCAAAATCTCGTTCTGCGCTTGCTCGGTCTCGATGTTGAATTGCGTTGCCCGCGACGAAAAATTGTCAACCGCAGCACATCCCGGCGCCAAGAAGGCAATCGCCGCGATCGCAAAGAGCCACTTGCGATTTCCGCTGATCATTGCACCGCTCCCATCGGTAAGATGGCGGGTAGCCTAAGACGTCGGGAAATGGTTGTAACAGAGGTGAGCGATAGTGCCGTTGGGAGAAACGTAGAGGCCGTCATCACGGAGGTCTGCGTTCGTCGAATTTCGCCCGTGAGGCGAGCCGAATTAGAGTGGCTGCGAGGTGCATGACGCTGGCGAGTTCGAAACGCTACGGGCGGCGCTGCAAAGCTCCGTCGCGAATTTCGCCTGTTGATTGCATATTCACCGCTTGCTCCGCGGCTCTCCAACAGAGCGAGATTGTGGTTACATGAAGCGGTCGTTCGGTTTCGATGGGCACGAGTCACGGTTTGTGTAGCGCCGCGTCAAGTTCGTCCGTGGAATCAAAGACAATATCGGGAGATCAGGATGAATTGGGTCCGGCCGACACGGATCAAAGTTGAGAAGACGGGGCCGCGCCGCGCCGGATTTCGCGCGCTGGTCGAAACCGAGGGGATCGTCGTTGGCGAACTCAAGCATAGCTTTGAGTCTGGCGACAGCACGCACACTTTCGCGCTGCCAGAAGCGTGGAAGATCTCGGCCGCGACGCAGCTGCACGCAATCTACACCGCAGAGCCCGGCGGAACGATTGCGGCCGAGGAGGTCACGACGTTTGTCCTGAAGACCGGAAGCGATGTCCAACTCGACATTGTTTGGCTTTTTGAGAAAACCGCGACCGTGAAAACGGTCACTCTTGCAGGAAAGCCGGCTGCGTTGCCGTCCTACATCGTCATGGAAGAAGGTTCCGCACAAGGCAGCCGGGTCATGATTGATTCCGGATATTTCGAGTTTCCAGGAACACTCGAGTCTTATGTAGCGAAGTCAGAACATCCTCTTGGGCCGATACGAATTCCGGAGAGCAAGATCACGTCGCCCGTCCGTGTCGAAATCTTGAGGACGGACCCGAAAGCGCGCGAGATATTGGGTGAATTTCCTGACTGGGTGCGGACCACTCATGTGGACGGCGCGCTCAAGCCGCTCGTCGTGGAAAACGACAAGTCGCCGGCGGCACGCTATGAGCTGTGGTTTGGCACCAATCGGGCGCACAATTTCGACGCGCAAGGCCGTCATGTTTTCACGGGAGAGCGTTCGAGCCATACAACTCTTGGCCGATGTGAGGTCGAAGTCCCCAAGTCCCACAAGATTGGCTCGGTCGGCTCTCCCTTGTGGGTACGATGGATCACATGGACCGACGATCGCTTGAAGTTGTTGCGCTCCGCCGTGATGAGCCCCTCCCATTTTTGGGCGGACGTCGCCTACCGGATTCGTGCGGTTCCCGAGGGCGAGCGCTGCGCGGTCGTGTTCATCCACGGCTTCAATGTGACATTCGAAGACGCGGCGCTGCGCGCGGCGCAGATCGGTTTCGACCTGCAGATTCAAGATGGGATGTTTTTCTTCAGTTGGCCGTCGAAAGGGCAGGTGGAAGACTACACCAGCGACGAAGCCACGATCGAAGCATCAGAAGGAGCGATTGAGCAGTTCTTGCTCGATGTCGCAGCGAAATCCGGCGCCGCAGCGGTACATATCATCGCCCACAGCATGGGAAATCGCGCCCTCTTACGTGCGATTGAGCGAATTGCGGCAAGGGCGCAAGCGAATGGCACAAAACCATTCGCGCAAGTCATTCTCGCCGCCGCGGACGTGGATCACGGCGTCTTCACGCAGCGCGCCGGTGCTTGCCAGCACGTCGCGGCGCGAACAACGATGTACGTCTCGGCTCGGGACCGTGCGGTCGAAGCGTCCAAATGGCTTCACGGCTATCCGCGCGCGGGATTGGCGCCTCCCGTGACCGTTACGCCGGGTGTCGACACCGTCAAAGTCACCAGCGTGGACGTTACCCTGTTGGGGCATGGGTACTTCGCCGAAGTCCGGGCGCTGTTGACCGACATGCACGCATTGATCACCAAGGGCCTTGCGCCCTCTGAGCGATTTTCGCTCCGCGAGGCAACGAACCAAGACGGAGAAACGTATTGGGAGTTCGATGCTTAAGGCGCGTGTGTGGGATCGTTTGACCATCCCGGTGCTCACGATCTTGATCTGCCGAGCGAGTTCGGCGGCCGTGATCCGGCCCGCAGCGGTGTCGGCTTGAAGCGTGGCGGACAGTCCCGCGGCGGCGGCGTGCTCGCGGCAGTGGCGGGCGCTGGAGAAGAACCAGGCGGCGAGACCGAAGGCCAGGGCTGTTCCGCCTAGCATGGTGGCGAACCGAGCGGTTCTCCTACCTCCATGATCTCGACGAGATGCGGAAGGTGGCGGTTTGAAATCTGAATGCCTCAGCGTTGCTGGGGAATTTTGTACATCGCTGCATCTGCGGTCATGTGTATTGAGCTGCCTCAGTCTTGTGATCGCAGGTAGGGTAGGCGTCAACGGCCGCCAAATGGTTCGAACTTCGTGTCGAGTTCGTCTAACGTCTCGCAGTAGGCGCCGAGATCACGCGACCGCTCGAACGCAGTCGCCGCCATATTCAACTGTTTGATCCGATCTGCGAGTTCCCCAATGCTGATGCGCTTCTGCGCAGCATCGGCTTGCACTGCTGCGGCGATCGCCGCCACGCGGGCTTCGACGTCCGCGCGCGACGAGCATCCACCGGCACTCGTGACAATCCATCCCACCGCAACCGCGCCCACAAGGGCACCGCCACCAGCGGCGAGCTTTGTGCGGAGGGGCCAGGCCCAGGCTTCGGCGCCGGACCGCCGCAGCGCAGCAAGAACCCTCGAAACTACAGACATACGCGCACACTGCAACGCAAGATATTGCTACTGTTTGCGCTCACCTTGTCGCTCAATTGTTGTTTTCGCATTGGATGCTGGAAGTAATCGTACCGGTCTTGGTTCCTCCGAGCCCGTCGGAAATCGTATACGTCACCGATCCGACGTTGGCGAAGGTCGGACACCCCGCGTTTCGCGTAATCGTCACGGTCGATCCGTTCGTGCTGGCTGTCCCGTTCGTCGGCTGAGTCACGTTCGTGATCGTCAACTGATCGCCGTCCGGGTCGCTATCGTTATATCGCGGGTCAAAGGTGGAGGTTGGCTGCGTGCCATTTTCTGTCTGCGGCCACTCAATTGTGTAGTAACCCCACAGAACCGTGGAGTCGTTCACGGTTACCGGAGCGGCATTTGACGTGCGGATCGTCATGTTGACGGTCGCGGTTGCCGTTTGACCGTCGATATCGGATATCGTGTAGGTGAAGCTGTCGGCGCCCGTTTGCCCCGCGTTGGGCGTGTAGGTCACCGAGGTTCCGCCGTTGATCGCAACCGTCCCCTTTGTACCGTTCGTCTTGGCTGTGATCGTGATGGCCGTATTGTCGGGATCGTAATCGTTGCTGCGCGGGTCGAACGTCACGGGCGTGTTGATCAGCGCCGCCCTCGTATCGTTGACGGCCACTGGCGCTTGCGTTCCGTACATGACCGTCATGTTCACGGTCGCCGTGGCGGTGCCGCCGTCGGCATCGGTAATTGTGTACGTGAAACTGTCGGGGCCGTAGTAGAGAAATGTCGGTTGGTAGATCAGCGATACGCCGCCAGCCCCAATGGTCAACGTCCCATGCGCGGGCGTCGACTTCGCGGTGATCGTGACCGGGTCGTTACCGGGATCGGTATCGTTGGTTCGCGGGTCGAATGTCTTTCCGGTGTTGATGGGCGTGGTGACAGTGTCGTTGACCGCAACAGGGTTCAAGTTCGCAAGCGTAACTGTGATCTCGCCCGACGAATCCATCCCCTGACCGTCGGTGATCGTGTAAGTCAGCTTCTCTGTTGCATTGCGTCCGTATGTTGACGTGTACGTGACGTTGCTGCCGGACACACTGCCCGTGCCGAACTCCCCATTGGTTACGCTATAAAGTGCGAGCGTGTTGTTGTCGGGGTCGGTGTCGTTCGAGAGCGGACTGACGCTGACCGAGCCGCTGCCCTCGTACATCGTGACGGCGTCGGGGTTAGCGACCGGCGCGCGGTTGATCGTCGTCGCGGACACCACGTGTTGCGTGCGGTTGCCGGCCGCATCGTAGGTGTACGTGATCTGCCGGCCGTCGTCGTACCGGACGGAAATCAATCGGCCGAGCGCGTCATAGGTGTAGGCGGTGCCTCCAAAAGCGGGACCTCCAACCAGAACGGCAGCAGCCAACAACAACGAGGAACGGAACGCGGTACCGGAGAGGCGGTGCGCACGCATGCGTAACCCCTTCGTTTGCGAGAGCGATCGATGCGCTCGGTTGATCCGACTGTGAGACTGAAAAAGAAAAGAGTCAATCAACCGCACATGAGGAGCGAGAAGATTTTCGCTCTCTGAGTTGAGTTCCGAATTTCGCTTAGCGCGTGTGGTACATCTTCGCATCGAAGCGAGTTTGCGATTGACAAAAAATGAAATCGATTCGAACACTCAAAACGTCGGCGCGTTACTCGAGCGTTCGTCGAAGTGATGCCGATGAGTTCGTTGCGTTCGTTTCCCACCGTTGCATCAGCTTGGAGGAGGCGGCCCGAATGACTTTGCGCGGCACCCATCGCTATCGCGGAATCTTGCAGTTGGCGCTGATACTTAGCGCAAGCTTGGCGCTCGCGCCGCCGGTGCGCGCCGTCGAGCCCCAAGAGATGTCCTATTGGATATCGATGCGCGGGATCACCGAGGATGCGCAACCGGCGTTTGTTGTTGCGAGATACGCACCGCAAACAGGTTACACGACGCCGTTCTTAGGCTGCCGCAACCGCACGTATTATCTGAGCGCGACGGACGCAACGGCCGTGAATGCGGCACGCGCGGCCGGTGAAACCGTCCAAATCCACTGGGGCGCGCCGGGCACGGCCGCTTCGCAATCCGCCGTGATTTGTCTCATTCAAGCCGACAAGTAACGAGGCGTGGGGCCCAGCTCCGCGCCTTTCAGTCTCTGCGTATCAATCGTCCAACGCCAGAGCGACCCATGCAAAACGCACTCATCGTCCGGATCGCACTCATCCTCGCGGCTGCCACCGGATTCGCGGGATCTGCCACAGCGCAACAGGCGACACTCCCTTCGGTTACGGTAGGGCGGGCCAGCCTTGAGACGCCGGCAAGCGCTTATTCGTATTTCAATGGTCTTGGATTGACGAGCCAAGTGCGCGCTTCGAACCCCGACCCCGAGATCACCGATCTTGCGCGCGCGCTCAAAAACGACCCCGACTTGATCTACGACTGGGTGAGAAACAACGCCGAAATCGAGCTGACCTTCGGCCTCTCGAAGGGGGCACGCGGGGTCGCGATTGACAAGTCGGGCACGGCCTTCGACCAAGCCCACTTGATGGTGGAATTGCTGCGCGCGTCGAACATCACCGCCAAACACGTGTTCGGCACGATCACGTTGACCGGGCAACAGTTTAGCGATTGGACCGGCATATCAGATGCAACGGCGGCGACCCAGATTCTGGGCAACGGCGGCATCCCGGCGACGATCAGCGCGACCGGTGCCACGATCAACTCCGTCACGCTGCTGCATGTCTGGGTCAAGGCGACGATCGGCGAGACGGAGTATGTCTTCGATCCGGCCTACAAACCCTACACCTTCACGAGCGGCATCGACCTTGGCGCCGCGATGGGCTTCAACGGCAGCACCTTCGTCACCAACGCCCTGTCGGGCTCAACCGGCGACACGACCCCGGGCTACCCGCGCCTTCGCAACCTCAACGAAGCAAATGTCGCGAGCAACCTCACGACGTATGCGCAAAACCTGCTCACGCATTTGAAGACGAACTTGCCCAATGCGCGCATGAGCGACGTGATCGGTGGGCAACGGATCACGCCCTACTACGGCGCGCCGTTGCGGCAAACGTCGCACCCGTATGCAACGACCACCTATGCGACGTTTACGAACGACATCCCGAACGCGCTGCGAACGACGCTGCGCATCCGCGGCGGCGGCACGTTGGACGTCACCTATTACGCTGATGAGATCTACGGGAAAATGCTGACGCTGGAGCGATCCGGCAGCACGCAGATCGCGCTGAAACAGGATGGAGTGGCCGTTACGACAGTCGCGAACGGAACGTTCCTGACCGAATCGCCGGCGCCGAAGCTGACCTTTGACATCAATCATCCCTATGCGGCGTCCAGCGGCGCCTACATGGACCGGCAGTTGATTCAATCCGCGTTCATCCAGAACGGGCCCGTCACGATCTTCGCGGGGTGGGGCGATGTCAGCGCCGACTTGTCGGCGCGCCTGGCGCAGAAAATCGGACCCGGCACCGTGGTCACGAAACCCGTTCGCGAAGTTTGCTGGTACGTCGCGGGCGAACCCGAATGCGACGCACCGATCTCGCAGAGCGTGACAACGAACGACGCCACCGGCGTTAGGGCGGCCACAGGCTGGCTCGCGCAATTTTCGCGGATGGCCAAGGTCTACACGCGCATGAGCGGTGCGGCCTATCAGCACCACCACACGGTCGGTGTCGTCTCCGCGCTTTGGACAACCTACAACAACGGCGACCTGGTCAAGACATCGCTGAAGATGAACCTCGAATCCGGGGTTTCGTTCGAAAGCAAGACGAACGACGCGGCCAAGCGCCAAGCCGGGATCGTTGCGCTCGTCGGCGCCGCGAACGCGCTCGAAGGGTCGATGGTGAACCAGACGACAGGCGGCGGCGATCCGGTTTCGGTGGCGGCCAAGCTCGACTGGGTGAACCGCACGTCGCTGCCCGCTGACACGGATTGGGTGTACTACGCCGATAGCACGAATTGGACGTCGGTGAAGGCGCAACTGCTCACCGACTACAAGCAACAGAAAATCGCCGCCGATCAGGCGGAAGCGTTCATCAACGCCGGCTACGCCGTCGTGATCCCACGCTCTGGCGATCTGGGGCCTGGGCTCGACAAGGTGATCGTCAACACAGGGCCGCCGGTCGTGACCACACCGGGGCCGGAGCGCGGCTCGGCGCTGATCGCCATCAAGCCGGATGATTCGAGCCTCGCCTATGTTGTCGTCCGCGACTCGGCGACCGAGAAGGGCGGTGGCGGATCGGTCGATCTCACACCGTCGCGCTTCATCTCATCTGAGCAAAACTTCCTGCAAGACCTGACCGGCTCACGCGGCCGCGAGCAGACCACGGATGTGCAAACCGGCGAACTGGCCTACACAAGCCCCGTCGATCTGACCGTCGGCAATGGTTCGTTTCCCTACGCACTCTCGTTTCAACGAACCTACCAGGCTGGTGGCGGCTGGACACACACCTATTCCAGCGGAGTCGACAAGATCGGAAACGGCCTCCTCGCGTCGGGCGCGCTGTCGCCGCGCGAAGCGGTCGAGATGCTGGCGGCATTCCATGCGCAGCTCTATCTCGCACCGACGTCGCAAGGCTCGGGCCTCGACAAACTCAAGCGCCACATCGCCGCCGCAATGGTGCACAAGTGGTGGGCCGAGCGCCTAGAGCTCAATCAACTGATCTTCGCGATTGGGCCGTCGGCGCTCGCGTTCACGAAGCTCGCGGACGGCACGTGGCAACCGTCGCAGGGCGATGCATCGCAGTTGACGGTGAACACACCCGCCGCCCCTTCAAACGGGACTTGCGCCGCAACGCCCACATACGTTCTGACGTTCAAGGATCAGTCGAACGCAAACTTCGTTCAATGCGTGTCGTCCAATGGTCTGAACACGGCGACGCTGTTGAAGACACTGACGTTTCCCTACGGGATGACCGTCACGGTCACCTACGAGTTCTCGACCCTCACAGTGAACCAGGTTACGAACACACTCGGGCGAACGATCAACGTCAGCGCCGTCGGCGCGGACACGTGGGTCCAGGACAATTCCACCGCGGGGAATCCGCGCATCGTAAAGTTGCTGAACGGCACATTCTGCACCAGCGCGATGTTGGACTGTTCGTCTTCGTTCACCGGGGCCACAAACCCCGAGGGCCAAACAACGACCTATGTCTACACAACGCCCTCGGGTCCCTACCCGATGCCGCAGTTCCTCACCGAAGTACGGGTGCCGTCGAACCCGAACACACCTTTTGTGAGTTATGCGTACGATAATCAGTGGCGAACCAAATCCGTCACCGACGCGGCCGGGCGCGTTTGGAACTACCTCAGCGCGAACGGCCGCCGCGGCGGTGTGACCGACCCGTTGGGCGCGACAGCATTCACGATCTACGACGATGAGGGAAACCCCGTGCGCGCGGTTGACGCCCTTGGGCGCGCAATAGCCTATGAGTTCGACGCGCATCGGCGGGTCACGAAGGCAACAGCCCCTGAACTCAATCGCAGCGAAGTCGTCTACGATGCCAAGCACAATGCGACGAGTGTCACGGAATTTCCGAAGCCCGGCTCCCCCCTGGCGTCGCGGACGACATCGGCGACCTATCACGCAACATTCAACACGCCGCTGACGGTGACGGACCCCCTCGGGCGTGTGGCCACAATGACCTACAACGCCACGACGGGGCAGCTGCTGACTGTGACGCAGCCGTCGGTCGGCGGCCAGAGTCCGGTCACGACACTCACCTACAACGCGCGCGGCCAAGTCCTGACCCAGACGGATCCTACCGGCCTCGTCGCGCAGATGAACTACAATGCCACGAACGGCAATCTGGAGAGCGTCGTCAATGATCCCGGCAGTTCGCCGCACATTGCCTCGACGACGGTGCTGGCCTACGACGCCACCGGAAACGTCACGACCGTCACCGACCCGAACGGCAACGTCCTGACCGCCACTTACGATAAGCTGCGGCGCCTGACCCAAGTGTCCGGCCCGCTCAGCGCGCTCGCGAAGCGCACTTACAACATCGATGGACTGCTAACGAAGGTCGAGGCGGCCACCGGTGACGCGCAAACGCCGTGGGCGGTGAACAACCTCGTCTACGACGTCGCCCATCGCCTGAAAAGTTCCTCCGACCCCGACAGTCGCGTCACGAGATTTGAATACGACGCGGTGGGCCGGCGCACCGTGACGATAGACGCCGAACTGCGCCGCACCCGGCGTGTGTTCGACCTTGCGGGCCAGCTGCTGCAGACGATCCATGCAGACACGACGCCGAAGCAGCAAACCTACCAGGAAATCACGTACTCTTTGAACGGGTTGCCGCTGACCAAGAAAGACGCGCGCAACAACATCATAACGAACCTCTATGACGGCTTCGACCGCCTATCGCGGCAAACCTATTCGGATGCCACGTATGAGGAACTCTCCTATGACATCGTGGACAACCTCGTCTCCAAGCTGACGCGTGGCGGACAGCTCATCACGCAAAGTTATGACACGCTCAACCGGACGGTGACGAAGGTCGTACCGCAACCGGGCGGCGGCCCCGCGGTACAAACGACGTACACCTACGACCTTGCCGGCCGCGCAACGCAGCTTTCCGACACGAACGGACACACGATCGGATTCACGTTCGACAGCGCGAAACGTGTCACCGCCATCTCTCAGGCCGGACCGGGCATCCCGACCGCCCGCTCCATCTCCTACCAGTATGATCTCGCGGGCAACCGAACGCGGCTGACCTGGCCTGACAACTACTACGTCACCTATGCCTACGATGCGCTGCATCGGCTGACGATCGCGACAGAGAACGGCACGTTCGTGCTCGCGAGTTTCACCTACGATCCGCTGTCGCGGCGCACGGGCTCGGCCATGGGCAACGGCACGAGCAACAGTGCTACCTATTCTACCGGCTCCGACCTGCTCACGCTGGTCAACGCGTTCGTGGGCTCGAGCGTCACGCACACGTTGACGTTCACGCCCACGCACCGGCTCGCGACTGAGACCGTGTCAAACGCCGCGTGGGAGTTTGCCCCGGCGACGTACGAGACGACGGCCTATGCGACCGCCAACACGCTGAACCAGTACACCCAGGTCACGAAGGGCGCGAACCCCGCGGTGACGCTGAGCTACGACGCGAACGGCAACCTGACCGGCGACGGGACCTGGACCTTCGCGTTCGACGCCGAGAACAAGATGACCTCGGCGAATAAATCCGGCACGGCGGTGAGCTATGCCTATGACCCGCTGCTCCGGCGGGCGGGCAAGACGGTGAACGGCACCACCACGACGTTCCTGCTCGCCGGCGGGGAGGAGATCGGCGACTATGACGGCGCGGGCGCAATGCTGCGCCGCTTCGTGCCCGCGGACGCCATCGACCGCCCGATTGCGATGATCGAAGGCACCAGCGGCGGCACGACACGCAAGTGGTTCCACCGCAACCGACTAGGCTCGACGATCGCGACGTCGGACGGTGCCGGCGCGGTCGGCGAGGGGCCGGTGACGTATGACGCGTTCGGGAACTCCGCCTCGACGGGCGGCGTGCCGATCAAGTACACGGGGCGAAGGTATGACGCGGAGACGGGGCTCTATTACTACCGGGCGCGGTACTACGCGCCCGCGTTGGGGCGGTTCCTGCAGACCGACCCGATTGGCACGTGCGATGACATGAACTTGTATGCGTATGTCGACAATGATCCGGTGAACGCAACAGATTCGACCGGGTTGAGCAAGGACCAAGTTGAGACATGCGACGCACCCGGTGGATGTGTCACGGTGTACCCGGAGAATTATGTTCCGCCGGACGACCCCCGGCGGATGCGCGGAAGCAAGACAGGCTCTACCTACTTCGATTGGGGCCCTGGAGAGTTTTTCAAGCTCGGTGTTCTAATGGGTAACAGTGGGGGCGGCGGAGAGGGCGAGGGTGAGTCTGAGACTGGGGAGCAGAACAAGGTTGAGAAGGTGACGGTGATTGGGACGCGTTTGTCCAAACTAAAGCTGACAAGTACTGCGCTGTTTGTTGTGGGGCCAAAGCCTTACGTTCCGGAGAAATACACCAAATCGAGAGAGGAATGTAAGCCCGAGTGCGAAGCAAAAGATCCCAACTACATTGATGCTATGCAGGCTGTGGCTGAATCCGAAAGGTCCGCGATCCAAGGGTGGGAAAAGGCAAAGAAGGCATGGCAACGGGGCGACTTGGCAGGCGCTGCTGACTGGGCTAACAGGGCCGCGTCGGAGCGTCGCAACATAATCATATCCGTCGGCCGCGGCATCAAGGCGCTCGAGCAGTGTATTGAGCGCTGCCGAAAAGGGGGCAGCGTAGGCGGGTAGTGCGAGGCGCTACAAGGGACGGTGCAACCGTAACCGGCCGTGAACCAAAGTCTCGCGGGCCCTTGGCGCCGTTTGGTAGTGCCGCTATGATCATCTAGTTGGAGAAGCGCGGAGGTGGGTAATGGAGCTCTTTCTCGTTGTAATGGTGAGCGTTTCTGACCCAGTGATTTGGACGATTGGTATTGTCAGTGCGGTTCTGTTTCGGCGCAATTGGATTGAATCGCTCCTTATCGCTATGACCGTCGCATCGCTTTATGCGCTCGCTTCCGCATCCATTGTTGAACGCTACGTAGCTTCGGGGATTAGTCCCTTAATGTGGGCGCTTAGTGGCGCTATCGTTGCAGCGTCAGTCTGGTGCGGTGGCAGAATTGTCGCGCTCGGAGTGGGGCTAATTGCGGTGACACGTAACAAACGATCCCATCAATAAGAACGGATTCGACGGGGCTAAATGCCGATTCTACTCCTCGTACTTTGGGCACGCACGAGCGAAACGACCGGACGGAACTGCTGATCTTCCTGAAGCCCCGCATCGTCTGCAGTCCGGCGGCGGCTCGCGAGATCACCGGACGCTTGCGATAAATCGAACTCAAGTCGCGGTCAGCTTGTCGCGACTCACGTTCAGCTTTCGCATATCGCCCCCTCGAAAAACGCGGGCAGTCGATTGCGTGACCCGTTCGAACTTAATGCTCGCCAATGTCCAAGCTGCCAAGGTAGCAAATTCCAACCGGACGGCCGCGGGCGCACGTTCCATCGAGATCACATCGGATATGCTTGCCTTCAATCAGCGTCCGCAAGTTCAGGTCCACCTGGCTCACGTTTGAACTCGTTGTCCTCAGGCGCCGCAACACCCTGGAGGCGAACCTCCGTTCCGTTGAGGATCACGCCGTCGCCATCTTTCACCGTGGCAATTCCTTGCATGACCACAACAACGGGAAATGGCTTTGCGCTGGCGGTTGCCAGTAGCAACGACAAAGGCATGAGCAAGAGCAAGAGAGTGAACAGAAACCTATGCATGCCAATGCGCCGCATCCACCAGGTATGAATGATCATCACGCGCTTTGCAGAACGATCCTGCAGCGCTTAGACTCGCACACCATGAATGCGAGAGGGTCCGATGCGCAAGAAGGAACCAGTAGCTCAACTACCCAAGACCGTCGGCATTTGGCTTCGGGTGTCCACCGAAGATCAGGTCAAAGGCGAAAGCCTTGAGCACCATGAGAAGCGTGCGCGCATGTACTGCGAAGCGCGTGGATGGTCGGTTGGGCAGGTATACCGCCTCGAAGGCATTTCCGGCAAAGCTGTGATCGCAACCCCGCAAGCACAGCAAATGCTTGCCGATGCACGGTCGGGGAAGATCGAGGCGCTTGTCTTTTCAAAACTCGCCCGCCTCGCACGGAACACCAAAGAGCTTCTCGAACTCTCCGAGAGGCTCAACGAACACGGCGTCGATCTCATTTCACTCCAGGAAGCGATCGACACGAGTAACCCAGCAGGGCGCCTGTTCTTCACGATGATCGGCGCCATGGCGCAATGGGAGCGTGAAGAGATTTCCAGTCGCGTTGCAGCATCGGTCCCTATACGGGCGCAACTCGGAAAGCCAACCGGTGGCGCACCGCCGTATGGCTACCGCCGCAACAAGGACAAGCAGCTTGAACTGGACCCCACCGAAGCGCCTATCCGCAAACTCGTGCATGAGTTGTTTTTGGAGCACAAACGGCGAAGGGGCGTGGCCCGTATCCTGAACGAGCGGGGGTACCGAACCAGGAACGGCAGCAAATGGTCGGACACCAGCATTGAGAGATTGCTCCGTGACCCCACGGCCAAGGGCATCAGGCGGGCCAACTACACCCGCTCTGACGACCGGAAGAAGTCTTGGGAGTTGAAGCCCGAGTCTGAGTGGATCCTGACCCCAGCCCCGCCAATCGTCTCAGAGGACCTCTGGGAGGCCTGTGTCCGTATCCTCGATGACCGGAGGATCGACCCAACGAAGAGGCCCAAGCGGTCACCAAAACACCTTTTCTCGGCCGTCACCTGGTGCCACTGCGGCGGCAAGATGTTCATGGGCTGGCACAGCCCCAAGTACACCTGCCGGAAGTGCAGGGCGAAGATACCGGCCGATACCTTGGAAGCGATCTTCCAGGAGCAGCTCAAGGCATACATCCTGACCCCCGACGAGCTGCACAAGCAACTCGCGACGATGGACGACACCCTTGTCGAGAAGCAGCGTCTCGTTGAGACCGCAGAAACGGAACTCAAGAAAGTTACGAGCGATATCGAACTTCTGTTCGAGATGTACAAACAGAAGGCGATCACGCTCGACGACTTCCGTTCGCGCCACCGCCCGCTTGCCGACCGCAAGACTGCGCTCGACGACGAGCTCCCAAGGCTCCAAGCTGACCTCGATGTCTACAAGGTCTTAACGCTCTCCAAGGAGGAGCTTGCCTCCGAAGCCAAGGACCTTGCTGAGAGGTGGTCGAACCTCTCTCTGGAGGACAAGCAGTCAATCGTTAACAACATCACCGACCGCATAACGGTCGGTGTCGACGAGGTCGAGGTCAACCTCGTCGACATCCCTTTTCTCCAAAGAAATCAATCTTCACAAAGTAGCGGGCGTCTAGCGACCCATTCATGCCGCTGCGGCTATCTCTCCGATGCGGAGCGCGCCTGCGCCCGCGCCCCGAAATGCGCCAGCGAGTACCAATCGAAACTCTCGGGACCGCTGATCGACCGTATCGATCTCCACGTCGAAGTGAGTACCGTCAGCGCGCAAGACTTGACGCTTCCCCCGCCCGCCGAAGGCACGGCCGAAGTGGCGGCGCGCGTAGCGGCCGCCCGCGACATCCAACGCACGCGCTACGACGCTGTGTCGATCCGGACGAACGCGGAGGCCGACGGCGAGTTCTTGGAGCAAGTCGCGCGCCCCGATGAGGCGGGCCTCGCCCTGCTGACCAAAGCCGTCGACGCGCTAAAGCTTTCCGCCCGCGGCTACCATCGCGTCCTGCGCGTCGCCCGCACCCTGGCCGACCTTGAGAATCAGGACGCCGTCAAGCGTCCCCACATCGCCGAAGCACTGAGCTACCGCCGCCTCCAGATAACCAACTGACCCGGCGCGGCGCCGCCGTTTTCGCTGCCAAATCTGCCGACCGTCACAGGACCCTCAAAAGCCGCCCCCTGCGTCCGCCGCGCATCACCCGCCGTGCTAGAATCCGCCGCAAATCAGTAGCCAAAGGGGAAACGCATGCTTCGCTACCTCATGTATCTCGTTCAGCCGGGCGTGGTCTCGACCGGTCTCATGGGCACCGTCCTTCAGGTGGGCCTTGCCTTCGCCAACACCATGAACGTCGGCGGCGCCGCCGACATGATCGCGAACTACGGCCTGAACGGCCAGCTCGCCTCCGGCGGTCTGATTGCCGCGTTGACGGGCGCCTACTACGCGATGACCCAACGCAAGACGGCCCACGCCATGGCGACCGGTGCCGGCGCGGTCGCGGGCGGCATCTCGGGCACGCTCGGTACCGCCATCACCCAGGCGATCGGCTGGACCGCCATCCCGGAAGGTGCGACGCAGATTCTGAACTTCTCGACGATGGCGACCCAGTTCCTCGCGATGATCGGCATGGCCGATGCGTCAACGGTGACCGATCCGATGTACGATCCGAACGTGCTGACGCAGGTCTTCGGCACGACCGCCGCCGGCGGCGGTCTCGGTGCGCTGCTCGGCCGCACGATGTTCGGCGGAAAGAAGTCGCACGCTTAACCGCGAGCGCAAGCTGCGCCCGCGCGAATCCAAGGGTTCGCGCGGGCATTTTTGTACGCCGCGTTCGCCCGCTAACGATAAAAGTTTAAGCAATATTAAATCGATATCTGCGAGCTTGCACCCCTTGGCTTCCATTGGGGTTTGAGGCCCGCGTGAACGCTCCGGATCTCGCACGGCTGTTTATCGTCATAACGCTCGCAGCGGTGGCCATCACCGCGGCGGCGATGATGCTGTATCCGGCGAACACCATGGTCCCGACGCCGATCGGCATCGGCCTCGTGGCGCTCGCAGGGCTTGGCATTCTGTTCCTCGCTCTCATGGAGACGCGCAAACGCGCCGACTCGCTCGACCAGCGCTCGGGCGAACTGGCCCGCGTTAAGCTCGAACTCGAAACCACCGTCCGCGCGCTGCAACAGCGCCACCGCGAACTCGGCGCCAGCGAAGCGCGCTATCGCGGTCTCGTCGAGCAGCAAGGCGACGTCATCCTGCGCAAGATGCCCGACGGCCGGCTGACGTTCGTGAACGACGCGTTCTGCCGCACGTTCGGCATGCTTCGCGAACGCGCCATCGGCCGCCAATTCACGCCCGAACTGCACCCGGACGAGAAGATTGACCACCCGCCGCTGCTGTCCGGCCAGCAGGCCCCGGGCCGCGTACGCTACGACCAGCGCCTGAAGACGAAGGACGGTTGGCGCTGGTTCGCCTGGGAAGACTACCCGATCCGCAACGACACCGGCCACGTGAGCGAAATCCAAAGCGTTGCGCGCGACATCACGGAACAAAAGGAGCTCGAGTCCGCGCTGCGCGAAGCCCGTGACAAGGCGGAAGACGCTAACCGCGCGAAGTCGATGTTCCTGGCCACGATGAGCCACGAAATCCGCACGCCGATGAACGGCGTCATCGGCATGGCGGGATTGCTGCTCGACACCCAAATGACGGCCGAGCAGCGCTCTTATGCGAACGCGGTGCGCGAGTCGGGCGAGGCGCTGCTCGACATCATCAACGACATCTTGGACTTCTCGAAGATCGAATCCGGCGCGATGCCGATGGAAGAAACGGCCTTCTCGCCGCGCACGCTGATCGAAAGCGTAGCGGAGCTCTTGGGTCATCGCTGCTTCGAAAAGGGCATAGACATCGCGACGTACGCCCATCCGCGCCTCGCCGGCCAAATGCTGGCCGACGAAGGCCGCGTGCGCCAGGTCCTTTTGAACCTCGCCGGCAACGCGGTGAAGTTCACGGACGTGGGCGGTGTGCGCATCACCGCGACGCCGGACGCCGATCCACGCTTCATCCGCTTCGAAGTGGCCGACACGGGCATCGGCATCGCCGAAGAGGCGCTGCCCAAGATCTTCTACGAGTTCACGCAAGCCGACTCGTCGTTCGCGCGGCGCTACGGCGGCACGGGCTTAGGTCTCGCGATCACGCAGCGCCTCGTCAACGCGCTTGGCGGCGCGGTCGGCGCCTCGAGCCAAATCGGCAAGGGCAGCCGCTTCTGGTTCACGCTGCCGATGAAACGCGCCCCCGGCGCTGAGGTGGCCGAAACCGCCTTGACCGGCGCCAAGGTGCTCGTGCTGACCGCGTTCCCCGGCCTTGCCGAGTCTCTGGTGCGCCAGCTTTGTGAGGCAGGCGCCGACGCGTTCGCCGCGAAAGGTACGGCCGCGGCCGAAACCGCGCTCGCCAGCGGCTCGTTCAACGTACTTCTGATGGACAGCCGCGCCGGCAGCGCGCCCGCCACCGAACTCCTCGTGCGTCTGAAGGCGCGCTTGCAAGGCGTAAAGACGATTGTGTTGTTGCCGGTCAGCGAGCGCGGGTCCTTGCCGGCCCTGAAGCTCGCGGGCTTCAGCGGCTATCTGATCAAGCCGATTCGCCGCGCCTCGCTCGTGCAGCGCGTCGCCGCCGTGCTGAGCGGCCAGGAGTCGGAAGCGGCCGACGTTGCCGTGGTCGACGATCGCGCGCCGCAATTCGCGACAGTCGGCACGAGCCTGCGCATCCTCGTCGCCGAAGACAATCGTATCAACGTCATGCTCGCAACCGCGCTGCTGACGAAGATGGGCCACCGCGTAGACACGGTCGCAAACGGGCGCGAGGCAGTCGAAGCACTGTCGGCGGCCCCTTACGATCTCGTGCTCATGGACGTGCATATGCCCGAGATGGACGGCCTGGAGGCGACCCGCCGCATCCGCACGCAGGAGCAATCGGGCCGCAGGCGCGGCCGCCTTCCGATCGTGGCCTTGACCGCCTCGACGCTCGAGGACGACCGCCAAATCTGCGTGGACGCCGGCATGGACGACTTCCTGGCCAAGCCCTTGAACCTCGACGCACTGCGCGCCGTGCTCCTGCGCTTCTCGCCTCAAGCAACGCCGGCCGCGAAGAGCGCTTAGGCAGCGCGTGGAGCCCGCGAATCGGAACAACTGTCCGGCAAACCCCAAGCCCGCACTTGCAACGTGCTGCCGTTCTGCGGCCGAATACCCCCGATTTGACAAAGCAAGGCGCGCCCGAGTCTGATCGGTCTCGCATCACCCCCAGTAGCCGACGAGGTCAGTATGTCAGGAACGGACGCCAACGGAGCGCCGCAACGCCACTGGTGGGATGCGGTGTCCGTGTACCTGCGCCCGCGCGTCGCGCTGATGTTCCTATTCGGCTTCTCGGCGGGTTTGCCGTATCAGCTGACATCCTCGACGCTGCAAGCCTGGCTGACGGAGAGTAAAGTCTCGGTCGAAGAGATCGGCTTGTTCGGCCTTGTTGCGGCCGCGTACGCGTGGAAATTCGTCTGGTCGCCCGCCATCGACGGCATTCCCATTCCGGGCTTGAGCCGATGGCTCGGTCATCGCCGGTCGTGGCTTCTCGTCACACAAATCTGCCTTGCCTGCGCGATCGCAGGCCTCGCATTCGTGGACCCGCTGGAAAGCAAGCTGACCTTGGCTGCGGTCGCGGCACTTGTGGCGTTCTTCTCTGCCTCTCAAGACGTTGTGATCGACGCATACCGGATCGAAGCGCTGAAGGAATCGGAGCTGACCGCAGGTTACGCGAACTACAACGCCGCCTACCGTACCGCGATGCTGCTCTCCTTTACGGGCGCCGTCATGTTGGTGAGCTGGCTCGAATATTCCGGTGTTCCGCGCGCAGATGCCTGGTCTTACGGTTACCTCTCGATGGCCGCCATGGTTGCGGTCGGCATTGTTGGCACCATCCTCGCGCCGGAATCGTGGGAAGGCCAAAAGGCGCGCTTCGAGAAGCCGTTCGCCGAGCGCTTCCGCACCGCCGTCGTCGACCCGTTTGCGGACTTCCTGCGCAAAGACCTGTGGTGGGCCATCCTCTTGTTCGTCGTTCTGTTCAAGTTGGGCGACGCGTTCACCTCGGAACTTCGGACATTCTTCTTCCTAAAACTGGGTTTCGAGAAGGCGACTTACGCGGCCATTCAGTGGCCGTTTGGGTTCTTCGCGGTCCTCATCGGGGGCTACATCGGCGGCATGATCGCCAATCGCGTCGGCGTCATGCGGGCACTTTGGATCGGCGGCATTCTGCAGATGGCCACAAACCTGATCTTCATCTGGCCGGCCGTCGTGCTGCCGGATTTGACGGCCGCGATCGGTATTCCGGATGCCGAGGGCACGAAGCAAATCACGTTTGCCGCTATCAACGCAGGTGGCGCTCAAGGCTACTGGGCGTTTGCCGCTCTTGCGGGATCGGTCGGCGTTGAGAACTTCGCGACAGGCATCGGCGGCGCGGCGTTCGTCGCCTACATGTCGTTGTTGTGCGGTAACCGTAATTACACGGCGACCCAGTACGCGCTCCTTTCATCGCTGGCGGCCCAGGCCCGCATCTCGCTTTCTGCCCCCGCCGGCTTTGCCGTCACGGCCGTAGGCTGGGTCTGGTACTACATCATCGCGACCGCCCTCGCGATTCCCGGTCTCGTGCTACTTTGGTGGCTAATGCGTAAGGATCATGGCGCTTCGTTGAAAGGCGGATCGGCGTTTGCCACCGACACCGGCGTCCCGTAGATTACCGCTCGAACCAACGCCAAGCGGGCCAGTCGCGCCCGCGGAAGAACTTGATGACCGGCACCACGCCGAAAAACGACCACGTGCTCGACAGCTCCGGCTCGCTCGAGGTGCGTCTGGCGACGACCCCGGCCGAAATCGAGGCCGCCCAGCGCCTGCGCTACGACATCTTCTACCGCGAGATGAACGCGAAGCCGACGCCTGAGATGGCGGCAGCCGGGCGCGATTTCGACGAGTACGATCCGATCTGCGGGCATCTGCTCGTCGTCGACCGCGACAACGGCAGCGTCGTTGCGACCTACCGCCTGATGCGCGAGGACGTGGCGGCCCGCTCGCCGACGGGATTCTACACGTCCGGCGAATTCGATATCTCCGCAATGCTGAAGGCGCGCGCGGGTCAACGCCTGCTCGAACTCGGCCGTTCCTGCGTCGCCAAGGAGTTCCGCACCGGCCCCACGATGCAGCTGCTCTGGCGCGGCTTGCTCGTCTACCTCATTCGCAACGACGTGGCTCTCATGTTCGGCTGCGCCTCGTTGCCCGGCACCGATCCGAAGGCGCTCGCGCTCCAGCTTTCGTATCTGCATCATTTCCACCGCACCGAGGAAGCATCGATCGTGCGCGCGTTGCCGTCGCGCTATGTCTCGATGGACCTGATTCCGAAGGACCAGATCGACCCCGGCGAAGCGCTACGCTCGCTGCCGCCGCTGGTGAAAGGCTATGTACGCTCGGGCGCGCAGATCGGCGACGGCGCCGTGATCGACCACCAATTCGGAACGACCGACGTCTTCATCTATGTCCCGTCGGCGAACATTGATCCGCGCTGGCTCAGGCATCTGAAGAAGAAGACGGCGTCAGAGGCGGCGGGCTAGGGAACACCGCCATGCACCTCGACGCGGGCGAACTCCAATCCTTCTACGACCGCGAACTGGGCCAAATCGCGCGCCGATTCATCCGCACGCGCCTGCGCGAAGTGTGGCCGAACGTCAAAGGTATGTCGGTGTTGGGCTTAGGCTTCGCGACGCCCTATCTGCGCCCGTTCCAGGGCGAAGCCGCCCGCATCATCGCGCTGATGCCGGCACAGCAAGGCGTCGCCTACTGGCCTGCTCGCGATGGCAACCTCGCAGCCCTCGCCGACGAAAGCGCGCTCCCGCTGCCTGATGCCTGCATCGACCGGGTCGTCATCGCCCACGTGCTCGAGACGTCGGAAACGCTCCGCCCGTTGCTGAGGCAAGTTTGGCGCGTGCTCACGCCGTCGGGCCGCGTCGTCGTCATCGCGCCGAATCGCACCAGTCTCTGGGCGCAAGTAGAAACGACGCCGTTCGGTCACGGCCGCCCGTTCACGCGTACCCAGCTGAACCGCTTGCTCACCGACGCGATGTTCACGCCGACCGCCGCCACCGGCTGCTTGCACATGCCGCCGTTCGGCGCAGGCTTCCTCGTGCGCAATGGCGCGCGCTGGGAACGCTGGGGTCAGCGCGCCTGGCCGCAGCTCGCGGGCGTGCACCTGATGGAACTCACGAAGGAAGTCATGGCCTTGGCGCCCGACCGCGGCTTGCGCCAGCGCGTGCCGGCCAAGCCTGCGCTGGTTACGAAGCGGGCCGTGCCAGCAAGAAGATCGCGCCCTCGGCGGTCAAATTATCCCAATAGCCGGGTTCGCTAAGTTCGCGCACCTCGCCGCTTTCGTTGACCGCAAGCGACTGCTCGATCGACGCGTCGATCTCGCGCGTCAACGCCACGAAGTCCGCGATCGTGCAGAGGTGAATGTTCGGCGTCTCGTGCCACGCATAGTTGAGCACGCCCGTGCGCGGCATTCGCCCCGTCAACGCAAGCTTCAGCCGCACCCGCCAGAACCCGAAATTCGGAAAGGAAACGATTACGCGCTTGCCGATACGCAGCAATTGCCCAAGCACTTCCTTCGGCTTGTGCGTCGCCTGGATCGTCTGGCTCAAAATCGCAAAGTCGAACGACTGCGCGGGATAGTCGCGCAAGTCCGTGTCGGCGTCGCCCTGGATCACCGGCAAGCCCTTCGCCACGCACGCATTCACGCCCGCCTGGCTGAGCTCGATCCCGCGCGCATCCACGTTCTTGGTACGCGCCAAATGCTCGATCAGTTCGCCGCCGCCGCACCCGACGTCGAGCACGCGCGTCGACGGCGTCACCATCTCGGCGATCCGCAGCAGTTCCGTGCGCAAGGCGGGCGATTTGGCGAGCATGACTACAAGCCCCGCGCGGCAGCCGCCGCATTGATGAACCCGCTCAGCGTCTGAAACATCTCCGGCATGTCGAGCAGAAACGCGTCGTGCCCCTTATCGGTCGCGAACTCGACGAAGCTGACATTCGCCCCCGCTGCGTTCAGTGCATGCACGATCTTCTTCGACTCAGGTGTCGGGAACAGCCAATCCGACGTGAACGAGGCGATGCAAAAGCGGGTCTTCGCACCCTTGAACGCATTCGCCAGCACGCCGTCATAGTCCGCCGCAAGGTCGAAATAATCCATCGCGCGCGTGATGTAGAGATAGGCGTTCGCGTCGAACCGGTCGACGAACGCGAGCCCCTGATGCCGCAGATAGCTCTCGACCTGAAAGTCCGCGTCGAACGCGTACGACAGCGCTTCGCGGTTCTGCAGGTTGCGCCCGAACTTGCGGTGCAGCGCCGCCTCCGAAAGATACGTGATGTGCGCCGCCATCCGCGCGACCGCGAGCCCTTTCTTCGGATTCGTGCCTTTCTGAATGTAGTCGCCGCCCGCCCAATCCGGATCGGCCATGATCGCCTGACGCCCCACCTCGTGGAACGCGATGTTCTGCGCCGAATGCCGTGCCGCGGTCGCAAGCGGCAGCGCCGCGAACACGCGCGTCGGATAACTCGCCGCCCACTGCAGCACCTGCATTCCGCCCATCGAGCCGCCGGCGACGCAGAACAGACTGTCGATTCCAAGGTGATCGATCAGCATCGCCTGCGCCCGCACCATGTCGCGGATCGTGATCACTGGAAAGCTCAGGCCGTATGGCGCACCGGTTGTAGGGTTCGTCTCGTGCGGGCCGGACGAGCCCATGCAGCCGCCGATGACGTTCGCGCAGATCACGAAGAAGCGGTTCGTGTCGATCGGCAATCCCGGCCCAACCATGGTCGCCCACCAGCCGGGTTTACCCGTGACGGGGTGCGTACCCGCCGCATACTGATCGCCGGTGAGTGCATGGCATAGCAGGAACGCGTTAGACTTCGAAGCGTTCAGCGTTCCGTATGTCTTCCAGGCGATGGTGACGGGCGCAAGGCTCTCGCCGGAATCGAGCTTCAGCGCGCCGAACGTGTGCGTTTCGCCCGCATCTCCGGCTTGGAGCCCTATGGGTTGAAACAGCGATGACATGGCGCCCTTGAGTCGTTTCCGTCGCGAAAGCGGGCGATTGAGGGTCTGCGGCGCCCACAAGTCAACGTTTTCTTTAAGGCAATTGATGCTCTAAAGAAGGTGAATGAAACCCGTTCCAGGCATCTTGGACATCGCCCCGTACGTCGGCGGCCGCGCGACCGCCGATGGCGCCGCGCGCGTCTTTAAACTTTCCTCGAACGAGTCGCCCTTAGGCCCGAGCCCCGCCGCGCTCGAAGCCTACAAAGCCGCCGCATCGAACCTGCACCTCTACCCTGACAGCGGGGCGAGCGAACTGCGCCGCGCGATCGGTGAAGCGTACGGTCTAAACCCCGATCGCATCGTCTGCGGCAACGGCTCCGACGAGCTGCTCCATCTGTTGCCGCAAATCTACTGCGCGCCGGGCGACGAAGTGCTCTACAGCGCGCACGGCTTCATCGTCTATCCGATCGTGGCCCGCGCCGCGAGCGCGATCCCCGTCACGGTTCCTGAGCCTGAGATGCGCACGGACGTCGACGCATTGCTCGCGCGCGCAACCGACAAGACGAAGATCGTTTTCGTCACCAATCCGAACAACCCGACCGGCAGCTACAACACCGCCGCCGAGCTGCGCCGCCTGCGCAACGGTCTGCCGAAGGACTGCCTGCTCGTGATCGACGCGGCCTATGCCGACTACGTCGATCGCAACGACTATGAGAGCGGCATCGAACTCGTGGCGACGACCGAAAACACCGTGATGACGCGCACGTTCTCGAAGATCCATGGGCTGGCGGCCGCCCGTGTCGGCTGGGCCTACGCGCCGGCCGCCGTCGTCGACACGCTGAATCGCATCCGCGGGCCCTTCAATGTGTCGAGCGCCGCCCAAGCCGCAGCCGTCGCAGCGATCCGCGACAAAGCCCACGCGGCCGCCGCGAAAGCGCACAACGCGAAGTGGCAGGCCGTGCTGAAAGAACGCATCGAGGCGCTGGGCCTCAAAGTCTACCCCAGCGTCGCCAACTTTCTGCTGATCGAGTTTCCAAAGACCGGCACCAAGACGGCGCCCGAGGCCGACACGTTCTTGATGAAGCGCGGCGTCATCCTGCGCGCGGTCGGCGCGTACGGATTGCCGAACTGCCTGCGCATCTCCGTCGGCACCGAGGAAGGCAACAAAGCGGCAATCGCCGCGCTCCAAGAGTTCATGTCATGACGACACGCACAGGCCCCATCTTCACGAAGGTCGCGCTCATCGGCGTCGGCCTGATCGGCGCCTCGATGGCCCATGCAATGCGCCGCGGCAGCCTTGCCGCCCATATCGCGGGCCACGCGAACACCGAAGCAACGCGCAAACGCGCGTCCGAGCTCGGCTTCTGCCACTCGACCCACGCCGACGCGAAAGACGCCGTCCGCGGCGCCGACCTCGTCGTCCTCTGCACGCCCGTCGGCGCCTTCGCGCAGGTCGCCGAAGCGATCGCCCCGGCGCTGAAGCCAGGCGCCATCGTCACCGACGTGGGCTCGGTCAAGATGGCCGCGATCCGCGATATCGGCCCGCATATTCCCGAGGGTGTCCATTTCATCCCCGGCCACCCGATCGCAGGCACCGAACACTCCGGCCCCGACGCGGGCTTCGCAGAACTGTTCGACGGCCGTTGGTGCATCTTGACGCCGCCCGCCGGTACCGACGAAGCCGCCGTGCAAAAGCTTGCCGAGTTCTGGCGCGGCCTGGGTTCGCGCGTCGAGATCATGGACCCGAAGCACCACGACATTGTGCTCGCGATCACGAGCCACGTCCCTCACCTCATCGCCTACAACATCGTCGGCACGGCAAGCGACCTTGAGCAGGTGACGCAGAGCGAAGTGATCAAGTTCTCGGCCGGCGGCTTTCGCGACTTCACCCGCATCGCGGCCTCCGACCCCACGATGTGGCGCGACGTGTTCCTGAACAACCGCGAAGCCGTGCTCGAAGTACTGGGCCGCTTCTCCGAAGATCTGTCCAGGCTTCAGCGCGCGATCCGCTGGGGCGAGGGCGACATGTTGTTCGACCTCTTCACCAAGACCCGCGCAATCCGCCGCTCGATCATCGATGCCGGCCAAGATACCGCCGCCACGAACTTCGGCCGCAACACGAAGAAATCTTGAGCTAGCGCGACCGCTTCTTCTTCGGCGGAACGCCGCCGCGTGCGTTCGCGGCCGCGAGCAGTTCCTCGAACGAATCCTCGATGCACTCCCGGAAGAAGTCGACGTCCGGCATGATCCGTCGCTCCGATGTGATCGAGAAGCTGATCGAGCCGTTGTAGCTCAACGCCGCGATGAAGAGCCCCATATTGTTCGCAAGCGGTCCCAGCCCGAACTGGTGCGTGAGTTTGGCGCCGTTCATATAGAGCGGGACCTGCGGCCCGGGCACGTTCGAAATGAAAAGATTGGCTTGCCGCGGTGCGAAGCGTTCGCTGGTGAGCAACCGCGCCACGCCCGCCATCGTCGCGCCCGGGATGTGCTGCGTGAGGTCGGTGAGCACCCGCGCGCTGATGCCGGCCTTGGCTTCCTTGGCCTCCGCCGTGAAGTCGCGTATGGCCTTGAGCCGCGCGACGGGGCTAGCGACGTCCGTGGCGAGCTGCACGCTCATCGCCGTAATGTTGTTGCCGGGAATTTCGGCCTCGCCGCTCTGGCGCCGCGCATTGATCGGCGCGACGGCGACAAGCGTGTCCTTCGGCAGTTCTTTGTGCCTCGAAAGGTACTTGCGCAGCGCTCCGCTGCAAATCGCCAGCACGACGTCGTTGATTGTGGCCCCTTCGACGAGCTTGCGGATCGTGCTCAGATCCTTGAGTGAGCACATCGTCGCGTCGAACATCTTGTAAAGCGACACCGGCGCGTTGAACCGCGTCTCGGGGACGCTCGCCTTACCCCAATGCTGGAAGTCCATCAGGCTCCTTTGCGCGGCGGACGCGATTGCAGGCGAAAGCCTCAGCACCGCGTTCGCCATCCGCATCGGCGAGGTGAAGTTCGCGAAAGCTGCTCGTGCTGCGACGGTGACGATGTTTGGCGCGGCCTCCGCGTCCACGACCTCCTTCGGGGTCAAGGCGGGCGTTCCCTTGGCGTCGAGATCGTTCAGGGCCGCGAAGACATGCGCGCCCGAAACCCCATCGATCGCCGCGTGATGAATGCGGTGGAGCAGGGCATAGCTGCCCGGCGCAACGCCCTCGATCCGGTCCAGCCCCTCGACCACATAGACGTCCCAAAGCGGCCGGCTCATATCCATGCGCCGGCTGAAGTGCCGCGCCACTTGAATGCAGAACTGCCGCCAGTCGCCGGGCTCGGGCAGCCGCACATGCGTGATGTGCTCCTCGAGATGAAAGTCCGGATCGACCACCCAATAGGGATGATCGAGGTCGAACGGCAGCCGGTAAAGCTTGCGCCGGAACACGGGCGAGGTGTGCGATCGGCTTTCGATATGCCGCACGATGTCCTTGAAGCGCACCTTGCCGCCGGGCGCGGTCGACGGGTCGTAGATGTAGACGCCCATCACATGCGTGAGCGTTGCCCCGCTCTGCAAATAAAGGAATTGCGCATCCTGGGCATTCAGCTGCTGCGTCATCGTTCACCCGCCGTCCGCACGAACATAGCTCGCGCGTCTTGCCGGTTCCTTGACGTCACGGCTGCGCCATCGCCGCATCCGGAACGTCTGCCGGCACCACCGCGGCGGTCGGGGCGGGCAGGAGCGAGGCGACCTTTGCCGGTCCCACAAAGATGTCGCCCTTCTCGATGCGGAACGGCACGCTCACGCGCCGCTGCTTGTCGCCGCTCATAAAGGCAAGCACATCCAGCACCTTCTTCGCCCGCGCCCGCGTCTCCGCGTTGATCCAGCCATAGGACTCAAGCAGCTCCAGAATCCGCGGATGGTTGCCGAGCTTCACCCGGAACGCCCCCTCGGGCATAGCATTGGCGTCGAGCTTGAAGGTGCCCGTCGCCGCGATCGTAACGCCGCCCCATGCCAGTTCGAACCGCCGCAAATCGATCGGGGCCCCCGTCCGCCGCCACTCGCTCATCAACGCAGGCAACGAAGGTTCGGGCATGTTCGCGGGCACGGGCAGTCCCGCGTCGAAATCGATCAGCTGGATCGAAGGCCCAAGCGGCAGATCGAACCCGCCCTGCAGCGCGACGTTTTCAAGGCGCGCAGCCGCATCCGCGCGCGCCGGTTCCTTCGCGCGGCGGGCGTTGCTAAGGCGCACGCCGCCGACTACCGAATCGACGATGAAGTTGAAATCGGTCTCGTCGTACTTCGCCTTACCGGTCAAGCGCTCGACGTCCAGGCGAATGCGCTCACGCCCGTCGGCGTCCTGGATCAGCGTGACGAGCGCCTTGTCCGCGCGCGCATTCGTCTCGATCCAGCGCTCGCGCGCATAGAAATAGTGCTGCTGTCCTTCGAACGACAGCGCGATGCGATTGAGCGACAGCGGCGGCACGCGAACGACGACCCTGTCGCCGTCCCATGCGCTGCCGCGATCGGGCGCCGTATAGTGCAGCGTGCTGATCGTCCCTTCGACGCGGTAGGGAAATCCGCCGACCGCGAACGATTCCCACCGAACGTCGCGCCCGAGCGCGCGCTGGAGAACCTGGAACTGAGCGACATGATCGCGCAGATTGTCGGCGACGGTCCGCCACCAAAGGCTGTAAGCGCCAAGCGCCAGAACGCCAAGCGCGATCGGCGCGAGGATCGCAATCAGCGTCAGCCGTCCGGCGAACCGCGCATACACGCGCGACCGGACCGCTTCGATCGTCTGGAATATGTTCTTAAGCGCCACCACGATGGCGGTATCTTACGACGACTCCGGCGCAGCCGTCATCTCAGCTACAACGCGAGTGCCCGCAGTTCATGCACGTGTCGCAGCCCTCGATGCGCGTCAAGCTCGGGCTTGAGCAACGCGGGCAGAACTTGAACGACTGGCCCGGCGGTTGCGGTCCCGCGGTGTTGCCGGGGACACTATCCTTAGCGTCCTCGAGTCCGCCGGACACACGCTCTCCGATGCTCGCTACTTTAGGTTGGGACGGGTAGGGCGCGGGCGCGGATCGGGCGAGAAATCCGATCGCGATCATGTGCTCCTCGATCACCCCGCCGATCGCGGCAAGGAGCGAGGGGACATATTGACGGTTAACCCACTGTCCGCCGCGCGGGTCGAACACGGCTTTGAGTTCCTCGACCACGAACGCGATGTCCCCGCCGCGCCGGAACACGGCCGAAATCATGCGCGTCAACGCGACCGTCCAGGCATAGTGCTCCATGTTCTTGGAGTTGATGAAGATCTCGAACGGCCGCCGCCGCCCGCCGTCGACGGTGTCGTTGATCGTGATGTAGATCGCGTGATCGGATTCCGGCCAGCGCACCTTGTAGGTCGTGCCCGGCAGCGCCTCCGGCCGGTCCAGCGGCCGGGAGATATACACGACCCCGCCGTCCTTCGCTTTCGCGGCCGGTGCAAACACCTCGGCGGCCGGCGTCGGCACGGCTTCGAGTTTCGGTGCGGGCGCTGCCGCCTTGCGCGGCTCCTCAAGGCTCAAGATCGAGCCCGTAATGTCGTTCGGCCGCCACGTCGTGCAGCCCTTGCAGCCGCTCGTATAGGCGTTCAGATAAACGTCCTTGAACGCGTCGAACGAGATGTCGGCCGGACAGTTCACGGTCTTCGAGATCGAGCTGTCGACGTACTTCTGTGCCGCCGCCTGCACCGCGATATGCGAATCCGGCGACAGTTCCTGTGCGTTCACGAAGTAGTCGGGCAGGGCCTCGTTCCCACGCAGTTGGCGGAACAGCTTGTGCGCATAGTCTTCGACGACTTCTTCGTTCTGCGCACCGTCCGGCTTCGTGATCTTGCGCTTGTAGGTATAGGCGAAAACCGGCTCGATCCCGCTCGACACGTTTTCCGCCAAGAGCGAGATCGTCCCTGTCGGCGCAATCGACGTCAGCAGCGCGTTGCGGATGCCGTGCGCGTTGATCAGCGCCCGCAGCTCCGCATCGAGCCCCGCCACGGTCTGCCCCTGCAGGAACTTGGCGCGGTCGAACAGCGGGAACGAACCTTTCTCCGACGCCAACTCGCACGATGCCGAATAAGCCGCACGCCGCACCGCCTTGAACCACCGCTCGATCAGCGCGACGGACTCCGCACTGCCATAGCGCGCCCGGCACATGATGAGCGCATCGGCCAATCCCGTGACGCCAAGCCCGATCCGCCGCTTGGCTTTCGCTTCGCGTTCCTGTTGCGGCAACGGATAGTTCGACACATCGATCACGTTGTCGAGGAAGCGCACGGCGACTCGCGTCAACCGGTCGAGTTCCACCTCGTCCACCCGCGCCTCCGCGGTAAACGGCGCCTTGATCAGCTTCGTGAGGTTGATCGAACCCAACAGGCATGCGCCATAGGGCGGCAGCGGCTGCTCTCCGCACGGGTTCGTCGCGGAGATGGTCTCCGCGTACCAAAGATTGTTCCGCTGATTGATCCGGTCGATGAAAACGACACCCGGCTCCGCATACGCATAGGTCGACGCCATGATGCGGTCCCACAGCCCGCGCGCCGACACCGTGCGATAGACTTTGCCGTCGAACACCAAGTCCCACGGCTCGTCGCGCTCGACCGCCGCCATGAACTTGTCGGTGACGAGCACCGAGAGGTTGAAGTTGCGAAGCCGGTCCTTGTCGCGCTTCGCCTCGATGAAGGCCTCGATATCCGGATGGTCGCAACGAAGCGTCGCCATCATCGCGCCGCGCCGCGAGCCGGCGGACATGATCGTGCGGCACATCGCATCCCACACGTCCATGAACGACACCGGACCGGATGCATCCGCACCGACGCCTTTGACCGCAGCGCCCGCAGGCCGGATCGTGGAGAAGTCGTGGCCGATCCCGCCGCCCTGCTGCATCGTCAGCGCGGCTTCTTTGAGATTGTCGAAGATGCCCGTCATGTCGTCGGCGACCGTGCCCATGACAAAGCAATTGAACAGCGTCACCGTCCGCCCGGATCCCGCACCCGCAAGCACGCGTCCCGCAGGCAAGAACCGGAAGTCGGCAAGCGCCTTTTGAAACTCGGATGTCCAGTAGCTGCGGTTCTCGACCTTCTCGGCGAGCGCGACCGCACCCGCGACCCGCGCCCAGGTCTCCTCGATCGAAGCGTCTTCATGCACGACGCCCGGCCCCTTGAGCCGATATTTCAGCTCCCAAATACGCTCGGAAATTTGGGCCAACTTCGCCATCGCAGAACGCACGCGCCATCGCTGTCAGGAATGAAAAAACATAGCGCAACTCAGGGTCGCCGTCCAGAAAACGTTCTTGTTACGTTCGACTGGCTTGCATTCACCAAGAATGCGGCGTTACCGAGCCCGATACCCGCCCTCAGCCAACAACCGCGCCACCGCATCTTCGGTGCGCGTCTCAAGCTCCGCCATGAACGCCGCGCGCTTCAGCCCCGGCATGATCGCGGGCAGGAACTCGACGATGATCTTGCCCGGCTTGCGCAAGAACCCGCGCCGCGGCCAGTAAAGGCTCGAATTGTGCGCCATCGGCACGCACGGAATGTCGAGCATGCTGTAGAGCGCGGCGACCCCGGGCTTGTAGTCGACAGGTGTGCCCAGTTCGCGCCGCGTGCCCTCCGGAAAGATCACGATCGGCCGCCCTTCGGCGAGGCGCGCCTTCGCATCGGCGATCATCGACCGTATCGCGCTCGGCCCCGCCTCGCGGTCGATCACGATCATCTTCGTCTTGCGCGAGTACCAGCCATAGCCCGGGATCATCAGCAGCTGTCGCTTCATTACCGTCGCCGGATGATGCACCAGCACGTGCATGGCGAGCGTCTCCCACATGGACAGATGCTTCGCCGCGATCAGAACGGGCCCGGCCGGAATGTTCTCGCGGCCGCGGACCTCATAGTCGGTCCCCACGATCCACTTGAGACCCCACAGGCTCACCCGCGCCCAAATCTCCTGCCCGTTCAGCGCGACCTTGCGGTCCATCAGCAGCGCCGGGATGTAGGCGAGATTGATCAGCGTCGACCACGTCCAGAAGAACGCTTGGAAGAGCAGCGAACGAAGTGCGGTCAACGTGCGTCTCGGCGGGTAGTTTCGGTTGGCCGCAGTTTTGCGCGATCCTTTGGCCCGAAGGCAAGGGCGCTTAGCTCGGCGTCCCCACGAGCTGCGAGGTTTCGCCGGGCGCCCGCTCGATTGTGGCAGGGCCCGAAGCCGGCGCCGCCTCGCTCCAGAGCCGCGTCGCGGCGGCGACCCGGACGGTGGCCCCGAGGAACTTAATGTACTCCCAGGCGAGCACCCCGGTCGTCGTCGGGTCGCGCCACCAGACCTCCAGCCTCACGTCGTCCGGAAACACCGGGTAGGCGACAAGCTTGGTGTTCGGCAGCACCGCTTGCAGCTCCATCAGACTGCGCGGCATGTGATAGCTCGCGGTCACCACGATGAGCGAGCCGTAGTTGTGTTCGTTCACCCACGCCGCCGTCTCGCCGGCGTTCGAAATCGTATCGACGGCGCCACGCCCAAGATCGACGCAGCACGAAGCCCGCGACGGGATCTCGCCGCCGACGGCCGCGAACAGCTCTTCGCGTTTCGTCTCGCTGTGCACGCCCGAAATCAGAAGCCGCGCGCCCTTACCGTGTTCGAGCAGCTCGAGCCCCGCCTGCAGGCGCCCCTCGCCGCCGGTCAGCGCCACGATCGCATCGGCAGCTTCCGGATCGGCCGACGCGCGCGACAGCGACCACACGAAGATCGGGAACCCCAGCGCCGCGAGCACGAAGGCAAGCGCAGCGACGCGAAACGCGAAGCCGATCATCGCCCGTTCTCCATGTCACCGTTGCTCTGCAACCGACGAACTCCAAGTGCCGATTCAGCGGTCTTGGAGCAGAGCCTCGACCGCCAAAGTTAGGGAAGCATAAACCCGGACCGTTAAAATGTCCTGTGGCAGCCCCTGGGCCAG
This sequence comes from uncultured Flavobacteriaceae bacterium, assembly GCA_964647355.1. GTDB lineage: Bacteria > Pseudomonadota > Alphaproteobacteria > Micropepsales > Micropepsaceae > SZUA-430. The sequence goes on from CAZYGK010000001.1 coordinate 143,474, forward strand.
CAGTTCTGCGCCTTTTCCGGTCCTCACCAGAATTGGGGACACGCCGGCCGCTTGCGCAGCCCGCAAATCCGTCAGTTGGTCGCCGATCATCACAGCTTCGTGTGGGGCGGCCCGAAAGTACGTCAGCGCCTCGTGCAACATGCCCGGCGCAGGCTTGCGCCGCCCGGACGCTGCCCACGGCGGATCGGTGCAGGTGAGAAGCAAGTCCAACCGCGCACCGCACGCCGCGAGCTCCGACCGCAGCTTCGCGTGAATGCGCTCCAGCATATCGGCACCGATGATCCCGCGCCCGACGGCCGATTGGTTCGTTACCAGCGCCGTCTTGACGCCCGCCGCATTCAACCGCGCGACGGCCGCCGCCGCACCGTCGATCATCCGAAGTTCGCCTGGATGCTTCACGTAGTCGGCAGGCTCTTCGGTAAGGACGCCGTCACGGTCCAGCAACGCGAGCTTCATGGCATCCGGCCGAGCACGCGCAAAACCGTGAACCGCGCCGTCCACATCGCGATCAGACCCATCACGACCGGCACGCAAAGCAGCCACGTATAGTGCAGCGGCGAGCTCACGAATTGCGGCAGATATTGTGCGCCGACCGGCGCCTCGCGGCTGTCCATCAAGAAGCTGCTGCCGACAAGCGTCAAAGCCGCAAGCACCAAACCGATGATCCCGCCCCGAACGCCCAGCCACAGAAAGTGCCGCTGGAACTCGTTCGCGATGAAGATGTCGCGCGCACCGATCATGTGCACGACTTCGACGATTTCGCGATGCGCCTGCAAGCCCGCTTGCGTCGCGAAGATCACGATCGCCAGCGTCGCCGCCGCGATGAGCAGAAGCACCGCCCATCCGACCGCCTCCGACGATGCAGCAAACGCCGCCAGCTCTTCGTTCCAGCGTTGATGGTCGTCGAGATGCGCGCCCGGCACGCCGTCCGCAAGCGCGCGCCCGAGCCCCTCAAGCTCGACCGGCCCCGGTTGCAGCGTCACCTCGATGAGCTGCGGCACCGGCAAATCGTCCAGCACGTTGCCTTGGCCCAACCAGGGCTCCAGCATCTTCTCGGAGTCCGCTCGGCTGAGCGCGCGTGCGGCGAACACGCCGGGCCAGTTCTTAACGAGGCGCAGAGCCTCCTTCACCTGATCTTCCGGCGCGATCTGTGCCGACGGCAAAAGCTGCACCGTCACCGATCCCGAAAGCCCCTCCGTCCACTCGCTCGCAAGCCGCCCCAGCGTCAGCACGAAACCGAGCGACAGGCACGCGAGGAAGCTCATCACCGCCACGATCGTGTGCAGCGTCGCGCCGGACGCGCTGTCCGCCGGCATCAAGCCCGATGTTCGCGCCGGGTTCATCACGCGCGTTTTGCCTCCGCCATGGCTTCATGCGGTCTGGCGATCGAAAGCCGTCCTTCCGCAAGCCTGTAAATGCGCGACGCCGGCAGCCGTTCCATGATCCGCTGATCGTGCGTTGCGATCATCACGCAGGTGCCGAGCTTATTGAGCTCGATGAACAACCGCATGATCCGCCCGCCGATCTCGGGGTCGACGTTGCCGGTCGGTTCGTCCGCGAGCAGCAGCTCGGGCTTTGCCACAACGGCCCGCGCGATCGCCACGCGTTGCTTCTCGCCGCCCGAAAGCGTGGCGGGTTTCGCGTTCAGCCGGTTCCCGAGGCCGACCCACGACAGCAGCTCTTCCACTTCCGCGCGATAGTGTCCCTCGGACTCGCCCGTGACCCGGCGCGGCAGCGACACGTTCTCGAACACGGTCAAATGGTCGAGCAGGCGGAACTCCTGGAACACGACCCCGATCCGCCGCCTGAGCGCCGGCAGCTCGTCCCGGGGCGTCGTGGCAATATCGCGCCCGAACATCGAGATCGCCCCCCGGCAGGGCCGCTCGGCGAGGTAAATCAGCTTCAAGAGCGAAGTTTTGCCCGCACCGGACGGTCCGGTGAGCAGGTGGAACGACCCCTGGTCGAGCGTGAACGAAATGTCACGCAGGATTTCCGGCCCCAACCCGTACCGCATCCCGACATTCTCGAAGCGGACCACCGATTATTCCTTCTGGGTTAATGGGTTAGCTGGAAACCCTGTGATTGTCGCTTGCTTGCAGCTGCGAAGGGGTTGTGCAAAGAGTTGGAGAATCGACACGGGCTCAAGCCTGGAATGATAATTACCTGCCCCCGCTGCGCAACTCGCTATCTACTCGAATCCGGCGTCGTACGACCGCCCGGGCGGCAAGTGCGTTGCGCGCGCTGTCAGCACGCGTGGTTCCAAGACGCTGCGCCCGAACTTCCGCCACAGCCCGCACCGATTCCCATCCCCATCCCTGTGGATGATCCTCTGGGGCCCGTGACCCCGGTGACCGATCGCAGCCGCATGCTGCCCGCTCCGGGATCGCTGCAACCGCCGCCGCCGCCGCGCTTCGAGATACCGCAGCCGCCACCGATGTCGACGATGCCCCCGCCGGGCGCCGTGGCACCGAGCAATCGCCAGCGCGCCCGCTCGCGCTCCATGATGATGATGATGGGCGGCGGCGCTCTCTTCGTCGGCACGCTGCTTCTGTTCTTCTCGCTGCCGAACGAGATCGCGCGCATCTGGCCCGCTTCCGCCAGCGTCTATGAAGCGCTGGGGATCGAGGTCAACACCCGCGGCTTCAAGATCATCGCCAGCCACAGCCAAGAGCTGAACAACTCCGTTCCTGTCATCGTCATCAACGGTCAGATCATCAACGAGACCGACCGCGAGCTCGACGTGCCGAAAGTGCGCCTGGCCGTGCGCGATCAAGCGGGCAAGGAAATCTACCACTGGACCGTGCTTGCCGATCAGTCGCGCTTAGGGCCGCGCGAACAAGGCACGTTCAAAGCCCGGCTCGAAAGCCCGCCGGCCGATGCCGCCGACCTGGAAGTCCGCTTCGCCAAGACGGACGAATAGCGTGGCGGACGTTCAGCCGCTTTTCACCTCGAACGCCATCGCCGATCGCCTCGAAACGCTGGCTGGCGATATTGCCCGCGTCATGCCGGCCGATTTCGCCGCCGTGGCGATCCTCAAAGGCAGCTTCGTCTTCGCCGCCGATCTGATCCGTGCCTTGACGGCCCACAACGTCAATCCCGAGGTCGACTTCATGACCTTGGCGAGCTACGGCACCGGCACGGTCTCGTCGGGCCAAGTGAGGCTCCTGCGCGACGTCGAAATCCCCGTCGCAGGGCGTGAAGTTCTTCTGATCGACGACATCCTCGATTCCGGCCGCACGATCGCCTACGCCCGCCGCCACATGCTCGACCGCGGCGCCAAAGCCGTAAGGGTTTGCGTCCTGCTCGACAAAACGTCGCCCCGCGCAAGCGGCAGGGAACAAGCGGATTTCGTGGGTTTTCCCTGCCCGCCCGCCTTTGTGGTGGGCTACGGCATGGACCATGCGCATAAATTCCGTGGACTGCCTTTTATAGCTGTTCTAAGCCAAGCCTGACGTCGTGGACCGTAAGTAGTAATGGCGAAATTGCTGATCGCTGAGAACGAGTTGGCACTCCGGGAATTCATCGCCCGGGGGCTGGAGCAGCGCGGCCACAAGGTCACGACTGCGCAAGACGGCTCCGAGGCGGTCGAGGCCTTGAAGAAGGGCAAGTTCGACCTGCTGCTCACCGACATCGACATGCCGATCATGGACGGCATCGCGCTTTCCATGACGGTGGGCCGCGATTACCCGAAGACGAAGATCATCATCATGTCGGGCCACGAGCATCAGATCGAGCGCGCTCAAGGCATGTCGGACGTGGTCTACCGCGTGATCTCGAAGCCCTTCACGATCGCGGCCATCTGCGCCGCCGTGGACGAGATTCTGGCGAAGAAGAAGTGACCGCCGGAAGACCCGGCGCGCCGTGATGCAAAATCATATCCGTTATATCCGTTAGATTGGCGGATTTCCGCGGTATTATCCGTTATATTAGCGTTAGATATCCGTTATGTGTGCGTTCGCCGGAGCGTCCGGCGCGAACGCCAACCGCTCGCCAGGCGCGAAAACGGGCCCGCTGGCAGCCGACGCGGCCCGCAGGTGCTGAAGTTCCGATTCGGTTTTCAAGTCGCAGCCGCTCGCGAACGCCTTCGCGAGGGAAGAAACAAACATAGAACAATCGGGCGTGGATTTCGATGTGACAGGTCTTCAGCGTCAATTCGCCGGCCGCCTTTGCGGTCGGCAAAGGGGCGCGCGGAAATCCAAGGAGCCTGTGCGCAGACCTTCGAAGACACTAACCTTCCCAAAAGACCACAGGATCACTCCATGACCTACGACGGCTTCCAAGCGTTGCGCGTAACGCTCGATCACGGCGTTGCCACCGTCACGATCGAGCACGGCGAGATCAACCTGTTCGACATGACGCTGATCGGTGAGATGGATCGCCTCGGCCGCGTGCTCGAAACCGACGACGCGGTGCGCGCCGTCGTGCTGCAAAGCGCGAACCCGCATTTCTTCATCGCCCACGCCGATGTCACGCTCATCCAAATGCTTCCGGCCGAAGTTGCCCCGCGCACGGAGAAACTCGGCATGTTCCACGCGATGTGCGATCGCTTCCGCACCATGCCGAAGGCGACGATCGCCAAGATCGAAGGCATGTGCCGTGGCGGCGGCTCTGAGTTTGCGCTCTCCTGCGACATGCGTTTCGCCGCCATCGGCCGCGCGATGTTGGGGCAGCCCGAGGTTGCGCTCGGCATCATTCCGGGCGGCGGCGGCTGCGTACGCCTGCCACGCCTGATCGGCCGCGCCCGCGCGCTTGAGATCGTGCTCGGCTGCGGCGATTTCGACGCGCTGACGGCGGAGCGGTATGGCTACGTCAACCGCGCGCTACCGCCGAACGAGATCGGCCCCTTCGTCGACAACCTCGCCCGCCGCATCGCCTCGTTCCCGCCAAGAGCGATCCGGCTCGCCAAGGAAGCCGTCCTTAATGCCGACCGCCATGTCGCGGACGACCTCGTGCACGAGGAGCGTAACTTCTTCGCGACACTGTCCGACCCCGAGGCGAAACGTCGAATGACGGCCGCCATGGGTCGCGGTCTGCAAACCCCCGCCGTCGAAAGCGGCACGATCGACGACTTCCTCGTCGCGCTCGCCCGTTAGGGCTCCTTCGGCAGCATCCGTGCCCTGAGCGCCCGCACGCGGTCGAGCAGCGGCTGGGCTTCCGCAATCGCCGCGCCATGGTCGAACTTGATCGTCTTTTCGCCTTTCGCGCTGACGATGGTGAGCGACTCCGCCCCGCCGTCCGCGCAATCCGGACAGCCGATCGTCTCCGGTAAAGCGTCGATCTTCGCGGCCTCGGCGGCGGCGGCGATGTCGCCCCATTCTTGCGCGCTTAGCGGTGCCGTGAGCCGCTGCACCGGCAGGTTCGCACCCGCGCCGCGCCCCCAGGCCTCACGCGTCAGCACGGCTTCCTTTTCGGAAATCTCGAGCGTCGTCTTGCAGTACCCGGCGCACATCCCGAACGACGTCGTCGACGCAACTTTGGTGACGGCCGAGGGCTTCATCGCCCCGCTCTCGCAACCGGCCAAACTCAGCGCCACGGTGCAAACCGCAGCAAGACGCAAAACCGTGCTCATGGGGCGCGCACTCCTTTGCGCAAGTAACGCACTCGGCGCATCCGCAGACAAGCCGCAAAGTGTGTGATCGCAGTGGCTTGGGCGCCAATTAACCCGAAACTAATCCTGCCCCGTAACCCGGCATAAGGCTCGCGCGCCCTAGCCTGACGCGAACCTCCGACGGGAGAACGGATGCGTGCGAACGGGAACATCGAGCGGACGGAGCGGCACAAGCGCCTTGCGCGTGCCGTGTCGATCGCGCTCGTCCTGGGTTCGG
>CAZYGK010000002.1:0-139980 GCA_964647355.1 uncultured Flavobacteriaceae bacterium
CGCTTGCCGCTTTCGGGATGTTTGTGCCGGGGCCGAAGATGGCGGCGGCGCCGGCCTTCTTGAGCGTGTCGTAGTCTTGGGCTGGGATCACGCCGCCGCAGACGATCAGGATGTCTTCGGCGCCCTGCTTTTTTAGTTCGGCTGAGAGTTCGGGGACGAGGGTTTTGTGGCCTGCCGCTTGGCTGGAGACACCGATCACGTGGACGTCGCTGTCGATTGCGTCTTTGGCGACTTCGGCGGGCGTTTGGAATAGCGGGCCGACGTCGACGTCGAAGCCCAAGTCGGCGAAGGCGGTGGCGATGACCTTCGCGCCGCGGTCGTGACCGTCTTGGCCCATCTTGGCGACAAGCATGCGCGGGCGGCGGCCTTCGCCCTTGGCGAATTGTTCGACTTCGGCGCGGATGCGGGCGAAGCCTTCGTCGCCTTCGTACGCCGCGCCATAGACGCCGGAGATCGATTTCGTTTCGGCTTGGTGGCGTTTGAACACCTTTTCCATCGCGTCGGAGATTTCGCCGACGGTCGCGCGGGCGCGGGCCGCTTCGACGGCGAGCGCGAGCAGGTTCACGTTGCCCGTGGCGCCTTCGGTCAACGCTTTCAGCGCGGCGTCGACCTTCGCCTGGTCACGCGTGCCTTTGACCTTTTGCAGGCGCGAGAGTTGCTGCGCGCGGACCTTGTCGTTGTCGATGTCGCGGACTTCGATATCGACTTCGTTTTCGAGCCGGAACTTGTTGACGCCGACGATGACTTCCTCGCCGCGGTCGATTGCGGCTTGGCGGCGGGCTGCCGCTTCTTCGATCTTGAGCTTGGGCCAGCCGGACGCGACGGCCTTCGTCATGCCGCCCATCGCCTCGACTTCGTCGATGAGGGCGCCGGCGTGCGTCGCCAGGGCGTGGGTCAACGCTTCGACGTAGTACGAGCCGCCGAGCGGGTCGACGACGTGGGTCACCTTCGTTTCGGTTTGCAGGATGAGCTGCGTGTTGCGGGCGATGCGGGCCGAGGATTCGGTGGGCAACGCGATCGCTTCGTCGAACGAGTTCGTGTGCAGCGATTGCGTGCCACCCAGGACTGCCGCCATCGCTTCGTAGGCCGTGCGCACGACGTTGTTGTAGGGGTCTTGTTCGGTGAGCGAGACGCCGGAGGTCTGGCAGTGCGTGCGGAGCATGAGCGACTCGGGCTTCTTTGCGCCGAGGTCTTTCATGATCTTTGCCCACATCAACCTTGCGGCGCGGAGCTTGGCGATCTCCATGAAGAAGTTCATGCCGATCGCAAAGAAGAAGGAGAGGCGCGGTGCAAAGTCGTCGATGTCGAGGCCTTTCGCCTTCGCCGCCTTCACGTAGGCGACGCCGTCGGCGAGCGTGAAGCCCAGTTCCTGCACCGCGGTCGCGCCGGCTTCGTGCATGTGATAGCCGGAGATCGAGATCGAGTTGAACTTCGGCATCTTCTCGGCCGTGTAGGCGATGATGTCGGCGACGATGCGCATCGACGGTTCGGGCGGATAGATGTAGGTGTTCCTGACCATGAACTCTTTCAGGATGTCGTTTTGGATCGTCCCTGAGAGTTGGCTTTGCTTCACGCCCTGCTCTTCCGCGGCGACGATGTAGTTCGCCATGATCGGAATGACGGCGCCGTTCATCGTCATCGACACCGACATTTTGTCGAGCGGGATGCCGTCGAACAGGATCTTCATGTCTTCGACGCTATCGATCGCAACGCCCGCCTTGCCGACGTCGCCGATCACGCGCGCATGATCGCTGTCGTAGCCTCGATGGGTCGCGAGGTCGAAGGCAATCGATAAGCCCATCTGACCGGCGGCCAAGTTCTGGCGATAGAACGCGTTCGATTCTTCCGCCGTCGAGAAGCCTGCGTATTGGCGGACCGTCCAAGGGCGACCGGCATACATCGTCGCGCGGACGCCGCGGGTGAAGGGCGCCACGCCCGGCATGTCGCCCGAAACCTGCAATTTCTCGAGATCGGCGGCCGTGTAGAGCGGTTTGACAGGAATTCCTTCCGGGGTCGCCCAGGTGAGGGAATCCGCCGGTTTTCCTTTCAATTCCGAGGCCGCCAGCTTTTGCCACTCATTCACGGTGGCCTTCGGGAAATCGCTCATAGGTTGATCCGGTCAGGAGGTTCGCAGTTGCGGAATTTCGTCAGTATTTGGGGAAAGGCGGCGGGGGTCAAATCGGTGACAGGAAGCCGCTCGGTCGTAGCGTTCGTCCTGCGACACGCCCCCAAGGCCTTGGGGGTGAACGAAATGGAACTTCGAGGGGGTGAGTCCTTTGATCGGTCTTTGGTCCATCTTTGTTTCACCGCTCTCCCGGATTTTTCCACAGCGGCCGTTAAGCCGTTTAGGATCGTCCGGGTACGGAGAAATACGCTCCGGGTGCGGACGTTTCGCAGACGCGAATCGCAATCAAAATCTGCTCACTCCGTGCACGGACGAGTTGCAGTTTGTGACTTCACTGTTGGCGATTCATGACCGCAGCTTGACAGACTTCCACAGCCGTTTTGCGTTTGCGATCATGCAACAGCATCGTCAATTAAGCGTTTGATTTATCTATATGTTGTTTAGGAACGAACCATGAATCGAAGCGAGTCAGTGATTCGGACACGGTTCGTTTCGTTTCCGTTCGCATATCTATCCTCGCGGTTTCCACAGCGGTTTTTTGGCCACGCCTCGCGTTCTTGCCATGGGCGGCCGGCCTAAGGCATTTGGACCCTCGCTAGCTCTTCCGGAAACCATATCGATGACCTCTCCGTACGGCCGGGTGACCGCCGTCCTTGGGCCCACGAATACGGGCAAGACCCATTTCGCCATTGAGCGCATGCTCGCCCACCAAAGTGGGATGATCGGGCTGCCGCTCCGGCTGCTCGCGCGCGAGGTCTACGAGCGTGTGGTTGCCGCAAAGGGCGCGAACAACGTCGCCTTGATTACGGGCGAGGAGAAGATCGTTCCGAAGACGCCGACGCATTGGGTGGCGACGGTCGAGTCTATGCCGATCGATATCGGCGCGGAGTTCATCGCAATCGACGAGATTCAGCTCGCCGCCGATTTCGAGCGCGGGCATGTGTTCACCGACCGGCTGCTGAACGCGCGCGGGCGGTCGGAGACGATCTTCCTCGGCTCCGACACGATGCGGCCTTTGATTCAGAAGCTGGTGCCCGGCGTGCAGTTCATCGGGCGGCCGCGGTTTTCGGATTTGGCCTACACAGGCGCGCGCAAGCTGACACGGTTGCCGCGGCGCTCTGCGATCGTCGCGTTCTCGTCGGACGCGGTTTATTCGATCGCGGAGTTGGTGCGGCGACAACGCGGCGGTGCCGCCGTCGTGATGGGTGCGCTTTCGCCCCGCACACGCAACGCGCAGGTCGCGCTTTATCAGAACGGCGACGTCGATTTCTTGGTCGCGACCGATGCGATCGGCATGGGGCTTAACATGGACATCGACCATGTGGCCTTCGCCGCGACGGAAAAATTCGACGGCTCGGTTCGCCGGCCGCTGAAGGCGAACGAGCTTGCCCAGATCGCCGGGCGCGCCGGCCGGCACATGAACGACGGTACGTTCGGCGTGACCGGCGATGCAGAGCCGCTTGAGGGCGAACTCGTCGAGGCGATCGAGAACCATCGCTTCGATCCGGTGCGCGTTATTCAGTGGCGGAACGCCAACCTCGACTTCGGAAGTATCGAAGCGCTGGATCGCAGCCTCGACATGCTGCCACCGACGCGCGGGCTGACGCGGGCGCGCGCGGCCGACGATCAATTGGTGCTTCGAGTCCTAGGCGCGGACGAGGCCGTCGCTGCGAAGGTCGGCGGGCCCGCCGCCGTGAAGCAGCTTTGGCAGGTGTGTCAGATTCCGGACTTCCGGAAATCGGCGACGGAAGAACATGCGCGCCTGATCGGCGGCATCTTCGAGCATCTGATGAGCAACGAAGGCGTGCTCCCCGACGATTGGATGAACGGGCACGTGTCGCGGCTCGACAATGTCGAAGGCGATATCGATGCGATCGCGCAGCGCATCGCGCATATCCGCACGTGGACCTATGTCGCCAACCGCGCCGACTGGCTGAAGGATGCGGCAGAGTGGCAGGAGCGCACGCGCGCGGTCGAGGACCGGCTGTCGGACGCCCTGCACGAGAAGCTGACGCAGCGCTTCGTCGACCGGCGCACGAGCGTCTTGATGAAGCGCCTGCGGGAAGACGAGGAGTTCGCGGCGACCATCGAGGACGAGGGCGAGGTTCTGGTCGAAGGCGAATATGTCGGCCGGCTACAGGGCTTTTCGTTCGTTGCCGACCCACGTGCGATCGGCATTCACGGCCGTGCGCTGCGCGCCGCAGCACTCAAAGGTTTGGCCGGCGAGATCGCGTCGCGCGCGCACGCGCTGACCAACGCGCCGGAGGCCGCGATCACGCTCTCCGAGCACGGGCGGCTCTGGTGGAACGGCGGGATCGTCGGGCAGCTGAAGAAGGGGCACGATCCGCTGCACCCGCGCGTGGAACTGCTCGCGGACGATTTGCTTTCGACGCAGGCGCGCGAGCGGGCGACGGAGCGGCTTGAAGAGTGGCTCGCGCATCATATCGCCAAGACGCTTTCCCCGCTCGTGACGGTGCAGGCCGAGCTTGCGAAGGAAATGCCAAAGGAGGCGCCCACAGCCGAAGCTCGCCCGCGCGAGTCAGCGCCGGCTATCGAGGCGGATACGCCTGCCGTCGATGCGGCCCCCCAGACCACCTCAGAAGCATCCGCCGAAGAAGAGGCCGCTGCGGAGGAGAACGCCGAGGCCGTCGATGCGCCGGAGACGGCTGCACCCTCGGACGCGCAAGCCGAGGTGCAGCTGCATGCGTCGCCGCTGCAAGGGATGGCGCGCGGCCTTGCGTTTCAGATTTACGAGAACCTGGGATCCGTTTCACGGCAATCGGTGACGCGAGAGCTGCGCGCCGTCGCGCAGGCGGATCGCACGCCGCTGCGGCGGCTGGGCGTCAGGTTCGGCGCGTTCTCGATCTTCCTGCCGTTGCTGGTGAAACCGGCGGCGGCGAAGTTGAAGGCGCTGCTTTGGGCGGTGCATCAGGGGATGACCGAGATACCGCCGCCACCGCCGGCGGGACTGACATCTTTGCCGACCGATCCTTCGGTCCCGGCAGGGTTCTACGAGGCAGCTGGGTTCCGGCTGTGCGGGCCGCGCGCGGTGCGCATCGACATGCTGGAGCGGCTCGGCGAGATCATTCGCGGCAAGGGCCAAGGCGGGCAAATGCCCGAGGGCTTTGCCGCGTCGAACGACATGATGTCGGTGCTCGGTTGCGGTGAGGACGACATTGCGCAGGTGCTGCGTTCGCTCGGCTTCCGCGACACAAAGGCGAAGAACGAGGCGGGCGAAGAGACGACGCTATGGTCGCAGCGCCTGAAGCGTCACGAGCGGCCGCAAAAGCCGCAACGCAAGCGGCACGAGCATCAGCCGAAGCGGGCCGCTGCCGTGGCCGTGCCTTACGGCGCGCCTGCGGGGCCTGCGGAAGCTCAACCGCAGGAGGCGCGCCAAGAGCGGCAAGAGCGCCATCGGCACAAGGACAAAGATCGTAAGCCCCGCCGCGACGACGATCGCCCGCCGCGCCACGGCAAGCCGCAACCGAAGCCGTACAAGGAACGCGAGCCCGATCCGGACTCGCCGTTCGCGGTGCTGGCGGCGCTCAAACTGCGGAAGTAGCGCTTGCAGCGGATCGACAAGTTTCTTTGGTTCGCCCGCTTCTTCAAAAGCCGGACGCTTGCCGCCTCGGTCGTGACCGGCGGGCGCGTGCGCATCAACGGCGAGCGCTGCGAGAAGGCCGCCACCATCGTGAAGGCGGGCGACGTGCTTACCTTCCCCGCCGGTCCGCGCGTTCGCGTGATCAAGGTCGTCGCCGGCGGCACGCGGCGGGGACCGGCGGGCGAAGCGCAGGCGCTTTATGAGGATCTGACGCCGCCGCCGGAGGTGCACGAAGCCGAGCCGGCCGCGCCCGCGAAGCGCGAGCGCGGTGCGGGGCGGCCGACCAAGAAGGACCGGCGCGCGACCGACGCACTGCGCGGCGACGACTGAGCGCGCGCTCGTGGCGCTTGCCTACCGCAGTTGCGAAGTGGTAGGCGTGCGGCCCCGTTCATTAGGTGGCCCCCGCGCGCGTGACATGACCTACATCGTCAATGAGAACTGCATCAAATGTAAGTTCATGGACTGCGTGGAGGTCTGCCCCGTCGACTGCTTCTATGAGGGGGAGAACATGCTGGTCATTCACCCCGACGAATGCATCGACTGCGGGGTGTGCGAGCCGGAATGCCCTGTCGACGCCATTAAGCCTGATACCGAGCCTGGGATCGAAAAGTGGCTGTCGCTGAACAAGGACTTTGCGGCCAAGTGGCCGAACATAACGGCCAAGGGCGAACCGCCGGCCGATGCCAAAGACTTCGAAAACGTCCCGGACAAGTTCGAAAAGTTCTTCAGCCCGAAGCCCGGCCAAGGCAGTTAACCGGTTTTCCCCATTTCACGGTTGCGTGCGACAACATCCTCCATTTACGGATGCTGTGCCAGTAACCTCTTGAATGGCTGAAACGAGCCGATTTGTGGCGATTACTACAGCGGTGAAACAATAGTTAAAGCCCCACCCTGCCTTTATTTTTCCCAGTTCCTGTGTTACATTCTGGCAACTCGGAACTGACCTAGAGAAAACTGGCGGTCGATAAGAACGTGGGGACGCAAACCAGCCTCCGCGAACGGGGTGCGAAGAATTCGCACCGGGCCGTTTTCAAAACAACGGAGTTTCCGAAGCAGCATCGCGTGGAAAGGCCAAGCGATGTTGACCGGCTGCGCGTTCGAAAAACGGCGGCTAAGGCTAAGCTGAACGGGAAAGACAAAGCTGCGATGACCACGAAGACGATGAAGAAGGCCGCTCCTGCAAAGGTCGTGAAGGTTGCCCTCAAGGGCCCTGTCAAGGCTGCGGTGAAGCCTGCCCCGAAGGTGGCGCCCAAGGTCGAGGCCAAGAAGCCCGAGCTCAAGGCGGTGCCCAAGGTCGAACTCAAGGTCGCGCCGAAAGCGGCGGTTGCCCCGGTCAAGATCGAGCCGAAGCTGGTTGCCAGCCACGGCAAGCCGGTCGTGGCGGCCGTGGTTCCGCCCAAAGCCGCGCCGCCGAAGCCGAAAAAGCCGGATTTCCGTACGAACGATTGGGTCGTCTACCCCGCGCACGGCGTGGGCCGGATCATCCAGGTGGTCGAGCAGGAAGTGGCGGGCATGAAGCTCGAGCTCTTCGTCATCAATTTCGACAAGGACAAGATGACTTTGCGGGTGCCGGTGGCGAAAGCCTCGCTGATCGGCATGCGCCGGCTGTCCTCGCCGGATGTGGTGGCGAACGCCCTGCAGACGCTGAAGGGCCGTGCGCGCATCAAGCGGACGATGTGGAGCCGCCGGGCACAGGAATACGAAGCAAAGATCAACTCGGGCGACCTGATCTCGATCGCCGAGGTGGTTCGCGACCTGCACCGCGCGAGCGGGCAGCCGGAGCAGTCGTACTCCGAGCGTCAGCTTTATGAAGCTGCCCTCGGCCGTATGGCGCGCGAGGTTGCGGCGGTTGAGCGCATCGACGAAGACGCGGCGGTGAAGCGGCTGGAAGTGGCGCTGCAACGCGCGGCCTAAAGCCTTCGTCGCACTGAAGAATTGGGGAAGGGCTCGCGGGGAACTGCGGGCCCTTTTGCCTTGTTCAGTTCAACATCACGGCTGCGTAATTTGGAATTGATCTAAAGTGCCTTGAAGATCGTAAGACCGATACCCAACTAGGCAACTAGGAGATCGATATGGGTACGTTCGACACCTCATTTGCCGTCAAAGCCAACCGCCGGTTCATCAAGACCTCGATGGCGGCCGACCTGCTCGACGCCAAGCATGAGCAAAAGCTCGCGCGCGCGTGGCGCGATAAGGGCGACCAAAAGGCGCTGCACGAACTGACGAGCGCCTATTTCCGGCTCGTCGTCGCGGTTGCGGCGCGGTTCAAGAATTACGGCCTGCCGATGGGCGATCTGATCCAGGAAGGCGTCGTGGGCTTGATGCAGGCCGCGCAGCGCTTCGAGCCGGAGCGCGAAGTGCGCTTTTCGACCTACGCCACGTGGTGGATCCGTGCGGCGATCCAGGACTATGTGCTGCGCAATTGGTCGATCGTGCGGTTGACCTCGACGGCAACGCAGAAGTCGCTGTTCTTCAATCTGCGCCGGCTCAAGGCCAAGATCGCGGGCAATCCGTCGAAGGATTTGTCGCGCAAGGACGCGCTCAAGATCGCCGATGCGCTGCGCGTTTCGGTGAGCGATGTCGAAGACATGGATGCGCGATTGACCGGTGGCGACCGTTCGCTGAACGCGGCGCCTGGCGAACCCGGCGAGGGCGAGTGGCAGGATCTGCTTGCCGACGATGGTCCCGGCCCGGAAGATCACGTGACACTGACGCGCGATGCGGCGACGCGCGCGAAGTGGATCAACCTTGCGCTCGACACGCTGACGCCGCGCGAGCAGGTGATCATCCGCGAGCGGCAGATGCAGGAAGAGGCGGTGACGCTGGAATCGCTCGGCGAGCGGCTCGGCATCTCGAAGGAACGCGTTCGGCAGATCGAAGCGAGCGCGCTCGGCAAGCTGAAGCGCGCGCTGATCGAGCAGGTCGGCGATCCGGTGGAAGCTGGGCTCGTCGCGGCTTAATCGAGCAGCTCCAGCTGCTCGGCGTGCGTGAGCTCGATCTCCGGGCCGTTTAGCAGCGCAAGCCAACCGCGGACGCGGACCGTCTTGCCGTTCCATGAGGCCGGGTCGATGCCTTCCTTGGCGAGGCGTTTCATGTCGCGCGCGGAGATCGTGACTGTGAAGTCGGTGCGGTAGTCGGGGCCGAAGTTCAGGTACGTGCGTTCGCGACCAAGGCGAGCGGAGAGGATCTTGCCTTCGACGATTTGGAAGGTGCCGATGTCGGGTCCGAGTTCCTCCGGCTTGCGGACACGATAGAACGCGTTTGCCCAGAAGCCTCGCCTTGCCGTTCGGGCTGCGGCTTCGCGTTTCAACAACGCCGCAGCACAGCGGCGGGTATCGGTGTGCGATGCGACGCGCGCGAGGCCGGCGTCGATCAACTGCGCCTGTAGCCACGAATTTGCGACGAACACATAAGCGAGCAAATCGCCGTGGCGGTCCGTGCCTCGATCGGCGTAGCCAAGGCCGACGGTCTTGCCTTCGATCAGTTTCGCGAGATACGCCCTCGCCTCCTCCGCCAGCGGCTGATTTGCCTGCGGAATTGTAGTCACGGCAAGGCGTGCACGGCGGCCGTCGGCGAGTGCGAGGGCGCCGCCGTTCGCGACGGATGCGACCGTTGCTTGCTCCGCGACCGTCACGTCGCAGTCGCGCGCGTGCGCGCTCGCCGCAAGCACGAGCGCGAGCGTGGCGGCACTAACCCTTGAACGCTTCGCGGTGTTGTTTGCCGGCATCGCCGATTACATCCCAGACGGCTTTCGAATCCACGAAGATGTGGTGCGCGACGCGTAGGTTTTCGCCGCCTTCCGCGATCAATCCCGCCGGTATGAAGGTGCGCGCCGGATCGTTCGCGCCGGGGAGCGGCGAGCCGCAGATCTTGCAGAACCAGCATTGCCAGTCGTGGCCAGGCTTCTTCCAGGTGGCGATGTGGTCCTCGCCCGTGGTCCAGCGGAATGCCTTGTTATCGATGACGATCACGGCGATGCCGTTCGCGCCGGTCGCTTTGCGGCAGATCGAGCAGTGGCACACGAAGACTTGGGTGAGGTCGGCGTCGACTTCGAACGCCACGGCTCCGCAGTTGCATGCGCCTCGCGCCATTCGGCTGCTCCCGGTTTTTCGCCGCTCAGCCGAGCACAAAGTCCGGTACGCCGCAACGGCGCAAGCGTTTGAGGCTTGATCGCAGGCTCCCAACCGGTGAATTATCCCGCCGGATCAAGACCCCGTAGCTCAGCAGGATAGAGCGGCAGATTCCTAATCAACGTAAAGCGCAGTAAAACAGGGGCCATTCCGACAATTCAGGCTCTGTTCACGGCGTAGAGAGTCAATATCTTAGCAGCTATGTCGGAATCGAACGGCCTAAATCGATTCCGCTCAAGCATATGGTCGACACCTTGTGCGAGATGCTCATCAGCGCCATCGAAGGCGCCGCGCGCGCCGACTCGTCGCTTGACGCCAACAAGGCGCTGGCTGCACTGCGAGCGTGACATCGGTTCAAGTCGCTCTCTCCCAAGGCAGCCACGCGCGGACCTAACCGCCCTCGCCTCTTTGGCGATCGGTGCGAAGTCCGTACATCCTGCCGACGGTCGGCGGTAAACCGAAATCACTAAATGGCATACCCACCGTCGACCATGAGGGTCTGGCCCGTGATGTAGGCGGCGCGGTCGGACGCCAGGAAGGCGACGGCATCGGCGACGTTTTCTGCCGAGCCGAGGCGGCGCAGCGCCAGATTGGCCTTCGTCGCTTCGATGAAGCGGTCGTCGAAATCGCCGGTCGCAAGCAGCTGGTGATACATTCCGTCGGCGATGACACCGACGCCGACGCAGTTCGCGCGGACGCCGAAGCGCCCCTCTTCTGCTGCGACGCCCTTCACGACCGCCTCGATCGCGGCCTTCGGCGCCGCGGACATCACGTCCTTCACCGCATAGCGCCGGATCGCCGGCGTCGCGAGCGCCACCACCGCGCCGCGCGTCTTGCGCAATTCCGGCAGCGCCGCGTGGATCAAGTGGTAGCAGCCGAACACGTCGGTCCCGACGGTCTCGCGAAACAGCTTCGGTTCGAGTTTGCTGATGTGGCGCATGTTGATGTAGGGACCGGCCGCGTAGATCGCCGTGTGCACGCCGCCGAAACTCTCGGCTGCCTGCGCGACGAACCCGGCCACAGCGCCCTCGTCCGTCAAATCGACCAGCACGATCTCCGCCTTGCGCCCCGCCTCGCGCACGGCCTTCGCCGCCGCCTCCGCACCCGCGCGATTGCGGTTGAAGGTCAGCGCGACATCTGAGCCCGCCGCCGCCAAAGCGCGGCAGATGGCTTGGCCGATGCCGCCCGACCCGCCCGCAACAACCGCCGCACCCGAAGCAAAACGGTCCGCCATCACGCGAGCTCGAAGCGGATCGGCAGCGCCTTCGGACCGTTGACGAACGAGGATTCCGAATTCCGTGGCACCCCATCGAGCGCAATCGAGCGCAGCCTCGGGAACAATTCCTCGAACAGAATGCGCATTTCCATCTTGGCCAGATGCTGTCCGAGACACAGATGCGCGCCGTACCCGAACGCGAGGTGTTTGTTGTGCTTGCGCTCCGGGCGGAACTCGAACGGCGCCTCGAACACGTCCTCGTCGCGATTGCCCGACGCGTAGCACAGCATCAGCCAATCGCCCTTGGCGATGGGCCGCCCGCCTACCTCGGCATCCGCCGTCGCCGTGCGCATGAAATGCTTGACCGGCGTCGTCCAGCGCACGGCCTCATCGACCAAGCCCGGGATGAGCGACGGATCGTTCTTCACCCGCGCAAACAGCGCCGGATTCTCCGCC
The DNA here is from genome assembly GCA_964647355.1 of uncultured Flavobacteriaceae bacterium. Classification (GTDB taxonomy): domain Bacteria; phylum Pseudomonadota; class Alphaproteobacteria; order Micropepsales; family Micropepsaceae; genus SZUA-430. Next base: position 11,529 of record CAZYGK010000002.1, read on the forward strand.
AACGCCCACATCGCGCCTGCCGTCGACGACGACGTCGTGTCGTGCCCGGCCGTCGCCACGATGATGTAGTAGCTCATGGCGTCCCGCTCGGCGATCGCCTGCCCGTCGACCTTGGCGTTCGCGATGATCGTCGCCAGATCGTCCCGCGGCGTCGCGCGCCGGTCGGCGCTGATCGCGGAGAAAAAGCCGCTGAAGTCGGCGAAGATCGCAGCAAGCTGCTCCGCCCACTTCGCCGGATCGTTGTTTTGGTTTCCCTCGCGCGCCATGTCGGGATCTTGCGGTCCGAAAATCTGCTGCGTCAGCATCAGCATGCGCGGCTCGTCCGCCTCCGGCACGCCCATGATGTTCATGACGACATGCAGCGGAAAGCCGAGCGCGACGTCGGCCACGAAATCGCAACGCCCGCCGCGCACCGCCATGCGATCGACCGAGCGCCGCGCGATCTCGCGAATGCGCGCCTCGAGCTTCGTGATGTTCTGCGGCAGGAACCACGCCTGCGTCAGCGCCCGGAACTTCGGATGATCCGGCGCATCCATCGAAACCAGCGACCGGATAATGTTGTGGTCGCCGTTGTTGATCGCCCGGATCTTCGCGTCCGCCGCCTTGTTGGTGATGACCACCTGCTTGCGCCCGCTGCAGAAGAGCGCGTTCTGCCGGCTGACCTCCAGAATGTCGGCGTGCTTGGTGACCGCCCAAAACGGATCGAACCCCTCGGGCTCCGCAAGCCCCACCGGATTGTTCGCCCGAAGCCACGTGAAGGCGTCGTGCAGGCGCCGATCCGCATAGGCCTTCGGGTCCACCAAGGTCGCCGAGATCTCCGCCGGCATGCGCACAGTTTTGCTGGCCTTCGCCGCCGCTCCGCTCATCGTTTCCTCCGTTCGTTTTTTTCGCCCGCAGTAAGTCCGCCCAGCACCATCGCGGCAATGTCGCGCGCGATATCTTTCGGCGCGAGGCGCCCCGGCTTGTACCAATCCGCCGCCCAGTTCAACGCGCCCATGATCGACATGCGCACGACCGACAAATCGACGTCGGCGCGAATGGCGCCGCCCTTGCGTGCGGCCGTCAGCAGCAAGCGCCACAACGCACCGTAGGCGCGCTGCTTCGCCAACAGCTTGTCGCGAATCTGCGGCGGCACCTGCCAGATAAGCTTGATCGTGGCTGAGGCGATGTCTTCCTGCGCCAACACCATGACGAGATGCGTCTCGATCGCCGTCTGAAGCCGCGTCAGGTGATCCGCATCCGCCGGCAAAGCCCGCAACCGCTCGACCAGGGCCGCGTGCGTCCGCTTGGTGCCGATCTCCATCACCGCTTCGACCAGCACCTCGCGCGAGTCGAAATGGTAGTAGAGGCTTCCGGCCTTCATCCCGATTTCGGCCGCGATGTCGCTGAGCCGCGCCCCGGCGTAGCCGTCGCGCCGGAACACGCGCGCGGCCGCCTCGATGATGCTCTGGCGCGTCGCTTCGGCCTTGCCGAGCTCCTCCACGCTCTCGTCACGCGAGCGGCGGCGTCTGGCGACGGCTTTCGCGTCGAGCATCGCCTACTCCGCCGCCGCGTATTGCACCGTGGGCGCATAGGTGACGCCCAAATCGCCGCCCACATCGTGTGCCTGCAGTTCCGGAATGATCTTGCGCGCGATCAGATCGTAGTTCGCCTGCGCGACCTCCTTCGGCATCGCGCCGTAGCACGGCAGCAGCAAGAGCCCACCGGCCTGCAGTAAATCGACATAGCCCTTGAGCTTGCCCACGACTTCGTCCGGCGTGCCCCAAACCTGCAGGTCCGCGAGAAACCCGTTGAACGTATCGAGCCCGTGCTTGGCGATGTTCTTGGCCAACCCCGCGTAATACTCATAGCCCTCGATCTCGGCGAACCCGACATTGCTGAACTCGTAGTGCTCGACCGTCGAGCGCGCATAGCGCTGCAGATAGACCTCGCGCATGCGCTGCGCCTCTTTCGCGTCCTCGTGCGTGGCGATGAAGACGGCAAGAATGGGCTTCGGCGCTTCGACGCCGTTGATCTCCAGGAACCGGCGGCGATAGGCCGTCAGATCCTCGACCACTTTGTTCCAGGGCTTTTGCGCGATCACCATCAGCCCGACGCCGAGCCGCGCCATGAGATCGATCGAACTCGGCGAAATGGCCGAAGCAAACGTCCGCCCGCGAAAGCTCGCATAAGGCCCCGGCCGAATGTTCACGCGCGGCTGCTTATAGAATTCGCCGTCATATGCCATGACGCCGCTCTCGAGCCCCGAGACGATCGCCTCCGTGTATTCGACGAAGCGTCGCCGCGACTCGTTCATCTTGGCGCGAAAGCCCTCGAACTCGAGGCGCCCGAGCCCGCGCCCGATGCCGAGGATCGCGCGTCCCTCCGACAGATGATCGAGCAGCGTGAAATTCTCGACCACGCGTACCGGGTCGTGCCACGGCAGCACCGTCACCATCGTGCCAAGCTTCACTCGCTTCGTCTGCCCGGCGACCCAGGCGAGGAACTGCGGCACATTCGGCGTCAGCTGATAGTCGGAGAAATGATGCTCCGGCGTCCAAACGGAATCGTAGCCCACGCTCTCCGCGCGCGCCGCGAACCCAAGCTCCAGCCGATAGACGTCGGCGTCCGACATCTTCTGGTCGAGGTTCTGAAAGCAAAGACCCAATCCGACATGCATGTGAATTCTCCTTGGAAAGCCCGCTAGTGCATCGGCAAGCCGCCGGCGACGGTGATCATTTGTCCGGTGATTTGCCGGCTGACGCGCTCCGAGGCGAGGAACGCCACGGCATTCGCGATGTCCTCGGCCTTCGACAGCCGCTTCAGCGGCGTCTCTTTTTCCATGTACTGGACCTGCGCCGCGTTCATGATCGCATCGCGCTCGTGCCACAGCGACTGCGCGCCCAAGGCCGAGGCGTCGTCCGGCAAGGTCAATCCCGGCGCGACCAGATTGGCGCGCACGCCATTGCGGCCGTACTCGAGCGCGATCGTGCGGATGAACGCGATCACGCCCGCTTTCGCCGCCGCATAGACACCCTGCCGGTGCGCACCGAACGCCGCCGTCGACGCCGTCGCCACGATCGCACCACGGTTCTGCGCGATCATCGCGGGCAGCACCGCGCGCGTGCACGACATGACGGACGTGAGATTGACCGCCAGCAAATTCTCCCACGACGCCGGATCGCTCTGCAGAAAGAACGCCGGCCGGTTGAACCCGACATTGTTGACGAGCACGTCGATCCCGCCGAGCCGCGCCATCGCCTCGCGGCACGCGCCGTCGGCGGCGGAATGGTCGCCGACATCGGCGCCGAGCACGTGAACCTTGCGCCCGCCGCGCCGCTCCGCCTCATCGCCGGTGCGCCGCGCCTGATCGACGTCGCGGTCGACGAGCGCGATCGCGGCGCCCTCGCCCGCCAGCGCCCACACGATCGCCTGACCGATATGCGACGCGCCGCCGGTCACGATGATCTTCGCATCTTTGAGACCGAGATCCATTTAGACCACCGTGCAGCCCGCCGCGCTGAGCGCGGCGTTGATCGATATGTGCAAATGAATGAGCGCGGGCTCGTTGCGCCCATAGACGACCTCCGGCAAGGCGCCCGACGCCAGATTGTGCTGGATTTGCGTCACAAGCGGAAAATCCTCCCGGCCCGTCACCTCGAGCAACATGTCGAGGTTCTTCTTCCAATAAGCGCGCGCCTTGTCGGTGGCCGGCGCTTCCGGCGCATAGAGGCTGGTCTTCACCAGAGTACGGTCGACGGCAAGCGGCGTCACACGCCATAGTTCCACGTGATCGCGCTGATAGGTGATCAGCCCCGACGGCATGAAAATGTACTGCGTCGTCGTGTGCGGCAGGAATTTCCAATCCGCTTCCGACGGCTTCTTGATCTCGTCGAACACCGTCTTCAAGAGGCCGATCATCCGCGGATGCGGCCCGAACGCGTCGCAGATCGAGATGTCCGGCAGATACGTCGCCGCGATCGAGTTCTTGTGCAGCGTGCGGATGTGATAGCTCTCGGTGAACGTGTCGAGAAAGAGCTTCCAGTTGAAGTTCCAAATCGTCTCGCGCGCATCGGTCAGCACGAAATTCTCGAGACCGTAGGCCGCGATCTCGACCTCCGCGCCGCACAGGACCTTGTCCGCCGTCAACCCCGCGCCGCCCTCCGCTTGCGCGAAGATGAGGCCATAGCCTTCCGCCACCGCGACCGGATGCAACGAGCACTGCACCTTCGGCACATCCTCGAACGCGCTCTCGGCATAGGGCCGCGAATGCAGCGCGCCGTCGAGGTCGTAGACCCACCCGTGATAGGGACACGAAAACCGCGGCCGCGCCGGTCCGTCGCCCGCGACCAGCGGCGCGCCGCGATGCCGGCACGCATTGACGAAACCCTTGAGCGATCCGTCGCGCTGCCGCACGACCATCACCGGCACGCCGCCGAGATCGGCCGTGATATGCGACCCGGCTTCGGTGCAGTCGTTGCTCAACCCCAACATCTGCGGATGCCCGCGAAACAGCACCCGCCGCTCGTCTTCGAAGCGCCGAGGATCGACATAGGCCGCCGCACGGTTGCGCATGCTGTGGTCGGCAAGCGGCCACGACGACAGCGGATCGACGTCCTTGAGCCGGCGGAGCAACTCCACCTGCCGTTCATGGCGCATGCCAATGCCCTTTCGCGCGCAAGTCAATTCTAACCTAAGTTAGATTAAAATATCAAGGCGGAGGCACCGAACAAGCCACAATGATCCGCTGGCGAAAGAGCGATGGGACCCGCCGAAGCGGATGGGCGTGTGCAATGTGATGGGACGGATCATCAATTGGATGCGCGTTTGGCACATCCTCTTGCCCGTCTTGCCGCACGTTTCCTGCTTTCGATCGCGCAGTGCTCGACGTCGTCCATCTCGTAAGCGCGAGCAATACCGTCAGATAGACCGTCAGAAGTGGCGATGGCTCTCGGCACAGAGTGACGTGGTCGAAGGCGTAAGTTTCGCCGCGGCGCGCTTTGTTAGGCCAAGCTGCTCGCCGCCGTCGACTGCACGGTCGACGCAATCCTTACAGACGTTGACGAAACTTTGTCGGAATGACGTTGCGTCATGTGGGGATAAGTGATTGATTGCACTTGGAAATGACCCCGTAGCTCAGCAGGATAGAGTGGTAGATTCCTAATCGATCAAGAGCGTTGGAACTCTGCGGCCATTCTGACAATTCCAGCTCTGTTCACTGCGTGGAATGTCAATAGCTTATTGATCATGTCAGAATGGTCTTCGCAAGCGACCTTGCCCTCACGGGCCGCTTTCGTGCAGCTGAATATCCGGAACATCGGAAGTCTCTATGGCAGGCGATGAGCAAGGGACTGCTCGCTGCGAGTGTAATGATTTTCTGTGGCGGGGTTTAGCGCTTCACGACCTCGTCCCGCAGGTGCGGTTCGACCCGGCGATCACGGGCGCCGCTGAACCGTTGCATGGCGAGGTGCAACGCTTGCGCGAACGGCGCGCGCGTCGTCATTTCACTTCCAGAGCCCCGACCATGCCGAGCACGCCGTGGCCCGGATAGTTGCATGCGATGATGAGCTTCCCGTTCTTTGAGAACATCCAGGTTAGCTCACGAGTCTGGCCGGGCGGAATATGAACGGCGTTCGCAGGCATCTGCTGCGCTCCTTCATCGTGCTTCATGTCCGACATCTTGCTCATCGACTGCTGATGCGCCTCCTGCTCGGCGGTATCGCCGATCGTCAGTTCGTGCATCAGCTTGCCGTTGTTTACGACAACGAATTTGATCGTCTCGCCAACCTTGACGGCTATTTCCGCCGGATCGAAGCTATATTCGTCGGCTTCGATCCGGATGGTCCGCGTGACGTCCTTGGCGAGCCCCGGCTGCCCGAACGACCATCCCCCGGGGCGACGAGATTCGCCCTCGTGCGCCAACGCAACCGCATTCGCGATCGCGAGCGAGCCCAAGAAAACTGACAGACCGAACGAAGTGCGCATGACATGATTCCTCATTGAGATATCTGTTTACTGGAAGACCGCCACCGTCGAATGACGGACGGCGAAAAGCGGAGGTACAACAACACGAAGCCGGACACCGCGAGCACGAAGGCGATTGCGGCAGTGGCTATGACGAGCGGATTGTTGAAATTGTCGCGTTCCGAATAGTCCATGATGTGGAGCGACCAAAGGAAGTCGTAGATGCGCCAAGTCGAGGAACGTCGCGCCACCACTTTACCCGTCGTTGCCGAGACGTAGAGGTTCGTCTCGTCCGGGTCGCCGAACGAGATCCGCCAAACGGGAAGATCGCCGCGAAACTCAATCGGCGGCCTCTCGTTTATGAGCGTGGCCTTGGTCACCTCACCCGCACCCGCGAAATCCGCCACGGCAATCTCGATCGCGTGCGATTTAGTAACCGGCGACAGCAAAGCGCCGCTTCGCGCATCTAGGAGCACCGGAGACGATCCATTGATTGCGATCTCGTAGACCGGCCGCCCTGCCACAGCGCGCAACTCAACCCGGGAAACCGCACCCGCAGGCGCTCTCTCAAGCGCGTTCGCAATCGGGACGAGGGCGGCGGCTCTCAGGTCGACCGTTTCGGGTTTGCGGATATTATGCTCGCCGCGCACCTGAGAAATCGGAACCACGGTCATGAAGAGTCCGCTCACCGACCAAGCCAGGAGCTGGATTCCAACAACCAGCGCAATCCATTTGTGCAGGCGCGGCGCCCACCTTCGCGTGACCATCAGCCGGCTCCCGCCTGCTCTTCGCGCGGGATTGGATCACGCTCTGGGGCTGCGCCTGGTGGCATCGAAAGTTCGAGTATCGTCATTTGGTCGCGGCAGGGGTTGGTGTGGGAGGTTTTCGCGATGATGAGTGCGTCTGGAGGAACCGCCAGCCAGCCGTTGTTCGTCTCAGAACGCTCGTTGCGATGCCAGTACGCTCTATGGGCTCGCCGCCGCGTTTGAGTACGATCCGGTAGATGTACGACTCCGAAGCGATGGCAACATCGCCTTCGATGCGAACAACAGCGGAGTAGTTGTCGAACCGGAATGAAGCGAACTCAACCAGTTCCGGGCCGAGATGGTGGTCGAGGTAGTCCTGGTAGCTGCCTTCGCGCTTGCCCGACTCAAAGACCTCCGCATCAGGCGCAAACAGTTTCGCCGGCGCCGCGCCGTCGAGACGCTCAAGCGCCTGTTTGTAGTCGCTCAGGACAGCCTTTACGGCGTCCTCGTCGGACGAAGCGCTTGCAAGCGCCGCGTGCTGGGCGAACACCAACAAGGCGAACGCACCTATCGTCATTGAACGTCCAGAACGTCGTGTTATCTGGCGCATGTTGTAGTTTCTCCTTCAGTACTAAGGTCCGAGCGATGCTGCGGCGGCAAGTTCCGCCGCAGCACCAAACCTCGGCCGTTCAGCGAACGACAATCTTTCCCGTCATGCCAACTTCAGCATGTCCCGGATAGTTACAGGCGAACTCAAACGTACCCGCTTTGGTGAACTGCCAGACGAGCTCTTTCGCCTCGCCCGGTTTCGTCATCAGCATTGTGTCGTCCATGCTTTCGTGGCCCGGCATCTTGCTCATATCCATGTCGGGCATCGCGGCCATGTCTTGCATCATCTTGCGATGCTTCAACTGCGTGTCACTGTCGCCGAGCGAGAGCTCATGGTCCTGTCCGCCTTTGTTCACGAAGACGAACTTCACCGTCTCGCCGACTTTGAAGGTCAGGTCGGTGAGGTTGTATTTGATTTCGGTGGCTTCGATCCGCACCGTTCGCGAGATTTTTTTCACGTCACCCGGTTGACCGAAGGCGGTCACACCGCCACCTGGGTGACCGGCGCTCGCGAAGGCCGAAGTTGCCAACACAAGCGCGGAAGTGATTGAGAGAGCTGCTGCTAATCTGCGTGTCATGGTCTTCATCCTGTTTTTTGGGGGTTAGAGTCTGATCCTGAGGCCGAAGCGGATCGAAACCGCTTCGGGGTCTTCACCCGCGGCGCGGGCGATTTGGGACGTCTCACCGAGTTTCCGGTCGTAGACGACATCGACGTAGGGCGCGAACTTGCGATCGAACTCGTAGCGGAGTTGCAGACCCGCTTCGATATCCGCCAAGCCCGCGCCGACGCCAAGTTCGGGAATGTCCTGCGCGTAGGCGTTCGCTTCGATGTGCGGCTGTAGAACGAGCCGTTGGGTCAAGAGGAGATCGAAGGTCTGTTCGAGGCGCACGGCCGCATCGCCATCTTCGCTGACGAACAGGCGCGCCTCGGTCTCGAAGAAGTAAGGTGCCAACCCCTGGACGCCGAGCACGGCCCAGCCCAGCCCGCGCGGTTCCGTGTCGTAGCGCACGCCCGCCTGCAGGTCCCAAAAGGTTGCGATGTTCCAGCTCACGAGAGCGCGGATTTCCGAGGACTCAACGTCGCCGTCGAGCGCCTCCCCTTCAGCTTCCAAGCGGACCTTCACGTCATCGCCGCCAACCCACGCGTAGGCGTCCCAGTTGATGAGAGCTCCATCATTGCGCTCGAACCAATTATTGTCGGCACCGTCGATCTCCGCGCCGGCGCCCCAGAACAGCACCGGTTCTTCCATCGGGTCGTTCTTGCTGTGCGCACCGGCAGCGAACGCCGCCGTTGTGGTTGCCAGAGCCAGGAGACCAGCCGTGAGTGGGATTAAGCGGTTCATCGTGTGACCCCCGCACTCATGCGGGCGACGACGACCTTCGTCATCATCCCCGAGTTCATGTGGTAAAGCAGGTGACAGTGGAACGCCCACTCGCCAGGCTCGTCCGCGGTCAGCATCACCGAATAGGATGAACCCGGTGCAACATTCACGACATGCTTGTTCGGCAAGCGGTCTGCCGGCTGCCCGTTCAAGAGCTGCACGAACATGCCGTGCAGGTGCATCGGATGGGCCATCATGGACTCATTCACGAACGTGAGCTTCACGCGCTCGCCGTATTGCAGTTCGATCGGATCGGCCTCACTCGCCTTCCGGCCGTTCAGCGTCCAAATGTAGCGCTCCATATTGCCGCCGAGACGCACGACGATTTCGCGAGCGGCGGGGCGGGTATCCTTTTGCGGCAGCAGCGATTTCAGGTCGACATAGCGAAGGGCCTTCATGCCCGGCGGCGTGCCTGCGTCGGCCCAGCCGCGCGGAGGACCGGAAGGCACCGGCGCGGGCTTGTCACCATGATCGGTGCCGGGCATGCCGCCATGGTCCATGTCTTTCATATCGCCGGAGCCATGATCCATTTGGCCCATGCCACCCGGACCATCCATGCCCTTCATTGCGCCCATGTCGTGGGCCATGCCCATATCCGACATGTTCAACACCGTGCGTGTTCGCGTCGGCGGAATCGGCGCTGACATTCCTTCGCGCGGCGCCAGCGTCCCACGTGCGTAGCCCGACCGGTCGATCGGCTCGGCCATGATCGTGTAGGCCTTGTCCTGGGGCACAACGATCACGTTGTAGGTTTCGGCAACCGCGATGCGGAACTCGTCGACAGGCACGGGTTGAACGTTTTGCCCATCGGCTTGGATGACAATCATCTTCAAGCCGGGGATGCGGACGTCGAAGTAGCTCATCGCAGAAGCGTTGATGAAACGCAGGCGAACGCGCTCACCCGGCGTGAACAGGCCCGACCAGTTTTGCGCTGGCGATTTGCCGTTTACGAGGAACGTGTAGCCCGAAACATCTGAAAGGTCGGTCGGGTCCATACGCATATCGCCCCAGTCGAGGCGATCGCGAAGAGCACCCCAAAACCCGTCGCGGCGCGCGTCTTCGAAAAAGTCGCCGAGCGTTCGCTTGCCGTAGTTGTAGTAACCGGCGTCGTTTTTGAGATTGCGGAGAACCTCGTCCGAGTCTTCCGACGTGAAGTCCGAAAGCACGACAACATAGTCGCGCGCAGCCTGCACGACGTCCGGCGCGGCCGGATCGATGACAAGCGCGCCGTAGAGACCCGCCTGCTCCTGCGTGCCGGAATGCGAGTGGTACCAGTAGGTACCGGCTTGGCGAATCTTGAAGCGGTAGGTGTAGGTTTGACCGGGCTTGATGCCTGGATAACCGTTGAGGCCCGGAACACCGTCCATCTGTCCGGGCAAAAGCAGGCCATGCCAGTGAACCGACGTGTCTTCGCGCAGGCGGTTTGTGACGTAGATCGTCACATCCTCGCCTTCTTTGAAGCGAAGCGTGGGGCCAGGGACCTGGCCGTTGATCGTGAGCGACTGAACGGGTTTGCCCGTCACATTGACCGGTTGACGATCAATCGTCAGGCGATATTCGCCAGCGTTGGCCGACACTAGCGAAGCCAATACGACGAAGAGAGAGCTGAAAACGCGATAGAACATGGGAGCCTCGATGCGTTAGCGGGTCGAACATGCGCACGTGTGCGCTATGCCCGATCGCTAAACGAGGAGGCGTCCGGTGCGGGCGTAGATTGCTTTGAAGGAGCTGCTTCCGGCAATCGGCGGCGGGTGCCACTGCCGCAATGATGGCGCAACCGCTGGCGTCGTCACTATCGAGGGCGCAAATACAACCGATGCATAAGCGCTTTTGACTAGCGAGGGAGCGACGGACGGCTGATCCGGCGCCGCCATTTGCACCATGGCGTCGCAAACCCGCTTTTCTGGCTTGTCGCAATCTGCCTTGTGATTGTGGGTTGTATCTTGAGATTCGCCGGTGCCGGCAGCGCCCATCGACATGCCGCCGACGCGGCAATGCGCAATTGCCGCCACGTTGAGGGCAAGAGTCAGAACGGCAAAGAGGACGATGCGAAACATCATGGATACCCAATGGGGGTATATAAGAAGCCCAAACGGTTGTCAACAATTGCTGCGGCAGCGTGTCGGTAGCACACGATTTGTCCGGTTTTTTGGCCTGCTGAGGAGCAGAGCCGATGGACCGGACAGAGTGGCTGCAGGATCGCAGGATGAAGAAGTTCAAAGACGTTTTTGGACGCTGGAAGGAGAAGAAGTTGTCTGGGTCGGAGGCGGGCGAGTTGCTGGGCATGTCGGAGCGATCGTTCCGGCGCTACCGGCAGCGCTATGAGGAAGAGGGTCTTTGCGGCCTCTCGGATCGCCGGCTCGGCAAACCGTCGTCGAAACGGGTGGCAGTCACACAGATCGAATGGATGCTCGAGCTTTACCGCCGCCACTACACGGGTTGGAAGGTGAAGCACTTTCACGAGCATCTGCAGAAGCGGCATAACTTCAATTGGGGCTACACTTGGACAAAGACGCAGCTCCAGGTTGCCGGTCTTGCCGAGCGGTCGAAGACCGCGGCGCGCATCGCCGCAAACGCGCCCGCAAGCCATGCGAGGGCATGATGCTTCATCAGGATGCCGAGCCGTTTCGCCTGGCTTGAAGGCGAGAGTGAACTCGACTTGGTGGCGACGATCGACGACGCGACGAGTGAACTCTACTCGGCCTTTTTGGTCGAAGAAGAGGGCACGTTCTCGACCTTCGAGGCCCTGCTCGATGTCTTCTCGCGCAAAGGCTTACCGGCGAGCTTCTACACCAACCGCGGCAGCCACTATTTCTTGACGCCGAAGGGGGGCGAAGCTGTCGACAAAGAACGCCTGACCCAAGTGGGCCGCGCGCTCAAGCAACTCGGCGTCGAACACATCCCTGCCTATTCGCCGGAGGCGCGCGGCCGCAGCGAACGAGCCTTCGGAACGCTGCAAGACCGTCTACCGAAGGAGCTCACGCTTGCAGGCGTTACGACGATGGACGACGCTCATCGCTACATTCGCGATGTCTACCTGCCTGAGCACAACGCCCGCTTCGGCAGAGCTGCCGAGTTGCCGGAAAGCGCGTTCGTCCGGGTGGGCGACGTTCGCACCCTCGTCGAGTGTCTTTGCATCGAGGCCGAACGTGTCGTCGGGCGTGACAACACCGTCGCCTTCGGAACGCTCAGGCTCCAACTTCCCGAGAGCCGCATGCGTGCGCACTATGTGAAAGCAAAGGTCAAAGTCCGCCACTATGATGATGGCGGTTATTGTTCCCGCAGGTTTCCCAACTCTCGTTCTTCCGGGGTGAGGTAAATCTGATAGGCGCAGCTGTAAAGCGGGTGACCGGCTACGATTTTTTCGCTACGGCTGGAATCCGCTTTCAGGCGGCGCATGTAGGTGCGTGCTTCGATGAAACATTTGACCCCATTCTTCTTCTTGGCGATCGCCAGTGATTCCAAACTGTTTTCCTCGGGGTCACCGCTGACAATAGTTCTTATAGTGCCGTCCTGATCTGCCAGTGTCACGTCGTCCGAGGACGGATCGATGGAAATCGAAAGCAAGAAATCCCTGGCTGCGTTTGACAGCGCTTGTGCGTCTTGTGCGAAAGCGAATGCAACTATTGCGGTGAAGACAATTTTGGGCGTGGCTTTTTTCATGATGTTCTCGCTATTGGCACGCTAATGCCGCGCGGTTCTTCTTTGCGCTGGCGATGCCGTCCTTCAGGTTCTTTTTCAGTGCGTCCGCCCCCGTAGCCATCACCTTCTCATAGTGCGCAATCTGGACGTCGCGCAGCCTACAGGCTTCGGCGGTATTTTTCTCAGCCTCCGCGACATCTCCAAAGCAGCCCGCGATGTGGCCTTGCGCCCAGTCGTCGGCATCGAAAGTCCCGGCGAACGCTCGCACCTCTTCGCATATTTTGCGCGCCTCGGCTAGGTCCGGCATCGAGATGAGGACAATCGCGACCATGTCCATTTCGTCGTGAGTTCCGTCTTGAGAAATACCGGCGCCAGCAATGTCCATCGACATGCCGCCAACGCGGCAATGCGCGATTGCCGCCATGTTCAGGGCAAGGGTCAGAAGGGCGAAGAGGACAATGCGGAACATCATAGATACCCGATAGGGGTATGTACGGAAGTCTAGACGGTTGTCAAGAATTCGGCGGCGGCGTCGCCGTGGAATCACAGATTCGTGCGAGGCGCGCGCAGATCGCTACGCCGCACACCAATAGATAGATATCGAGCCGGTCGGCGTCGAGATTTTGGTTCGTTCTTCAACCTGCTGAAAGCCCGCTTCCCGCATCAGACCCGGCAAAACGCCGTCGGCATTCGGCTGCGTGTTCTCCCTTCCGTCCAAGCTCTGGACGGTTCGCCGGAACAGCCAACGCATCAGTGGCGTCGTTTGGGCGCCATAGTCGGCAATGTGTGCCTCCCCACCCTCGGTCAAAACACGACGCATGAGCGAGAGAATGCGCAGCTTTTCGGCGAGCGGCACCTGGTGCAGCACGAGGCTGCTCACGACCTTGGTGAGGGGGCGTAGTCGCGTCACGAAATCTTCCGACAAGAATCCCTGAATGAACTCGATCGATGCGCCGGCCTTGGCGGCCTTCAGACGCGCCCGCGCGAGCACCTCGGGATCTGGGTCGATGCCAAAGAGACGCGCTTTCGGCGCTCGATTGGCAACCAGGGTCAGGAACGTTCCGGTTCCGCACCCAACATCGAGTATTCGGTCGCCTTCACGTGGATCGACCTGGTTCGTGAGCGCACACCGCCAGATGCTCTCCCGCGTCAGTGTTTTGATCGCGACATCGTAGAGCGGCGTCAGCCAATGCTGACCCAAGGCTGGCGTGAACGAGTCGGCCGCTGGTTTGATATCGCTCATTCGAATATCTTTCGCTCGGCCGAGCGGCTATCGCGCGCGCGATAGCACTTCGACTAATTCTTCGATCTTGTCGCGCTGAGCCTTTTTGTCGCCGCTTGCGACCGCATGCTCGACGCAGTGCCTGACGTGATCGTTGAGGATTTCGCCTTCAACCTTTTTCAACGCGGCCGTAATCGCTTGGACCTGCGTGATGACGTCGATGCAGTATCGGTCGTCTTCCACCATCTTCAGTATACCGCGGACCTGCCCCTCGATGCGCTTGAGACGGGTCTGGCAAATTTTCTTCGTTTCCTGTTTCATGTCTTGATTTATACCCTATGGGGGTATAAATTGCAAGTAGAGAATTTGGACCGGGATTGCACCATGTCTGAGACCGCTGCCCATCATAGCCATACCCACGGCGCGAACGGCAACCACCTGCACCACACCAACACCGTCCGTGACCCGGTTTGCGGGATGACCGTCGATCCGGCGAAGACGCCACATCACGCCGACCATCGGGGCGTTGCCTATCACTTCTGCGCGGCACGCTGCCGAGAGAAATTTCTCGCCGACCCTACAAAGTATCTGACCGCCAAAGACGAGGGTGCGCCTGTGGCTCCTACAAAACCCGGCGTCATCTACACCTGCCCAATGCATCCCCAGGTCCGTCAGGAAGGGCCGGGCTCTTGCCCCATCTGCGGTATGGCGCTCGAACCGGAGAATGCGGCTCATATCGAAGAGGGGCCGAGTGCCGAACTCGTCGACATGACACGTCGCTTCTGGATCGGCCTCGCGCTCAGCCTGCCCGTTCTCGTTCTCGAAATGGGTGGCCATCTAACGGGTCTTGCGATGTGGCTCGGTCAACAAAACTCGAACTGGCTGCAGTTCCTGCTCGCGACGCCGGTCGTCCTTTGGGCGGGCTGGCCGTTTTTTGTTCGCGGTTGGCAATCGATCGTCAACCGTAGTCTGAACATGTTCACGCTCATCGCGATGGGCACCGGAATCGCCTGGATCTACAGCGTCGTCGCCACCGTCGCGCCGCAGGTGTTTCCCCCGGCCTTCCAAATCATGGACGGTGCAGTAGCCGTGTATTTCGAAGCGGCCGCGGTCATCACGGTTCTCGTGTTGCTCGGCCAAGTACTCGAACTGCGGGCCCGCGAGAACACCGGTGGCGCAATCCGGGCGTTGCTCAATCTTGCACCGAAAACCGCACGACGCGTTCGTCCAGACGGTGTGGACGAAGACGTTGCGCTCGATCTCGTTGCAAAGGGCGACCGGCTGCGTGTGCGCCCCGGCGAGAGCATCCCCGTCGATGGCGCGATCGTCGGAGGGCGCAGCAACGTCGATGAGTCGATGGTCACCGGAGAGCCCGTGCCGGTCGCCAAGTCGCTCGGCGACGCCGTCACCGGCGGAACGATCAATCAAACCGGCAGCTTCATCATGGAAGCGCGCCGGGTCGGTAGCGAAACCCTGCTGGCGCAGATCGTGGATATGGTCGCCAAAGCGCAGCGCAGTCGTGCTCCAATCCAGCGGCTGGCCGACCAAGTCTCGGGGTGGTTTGTACCTGCCGTGATCGCAATTGCGGCCGTGGCTTTCGTCGCATGGTCCATCTGGGGACCCGAGCCGCGATTCAGTTTCGGCCTGATCGCGGCGGTTGCCGTTCTGATCATAGCCTGCCCTTGCGCACTCGGGCTCGCGACACCGATGTCGATCATGGTTGGCGTTGGGCGAGGCGCCCAAGCCGGCGTTCTTATCAAGGATGCGGAGGCGCTCGAACGACTTGAAAAGATCGACACGCTGGTCGTCGATAAAACCGGCACGCTGACGGAGGGTCGCCCCAAAGTGGTCGCGGTCGAGACCTCCGGGCCGGTTGGGAAGGACGATCTGCTACGCTTTGCGGCAGCACTGGAGCGTTCAAGCGAACATCCGCTCGCTACGGCGATCGTGCGCGCGGCTCACGAAAGCAATTTGACTATACCTGCGGTCGAGACGTTTGAGGCCGTGACCGGCAAGGGTGTCACCGGCAGGGTCGAAGGAAAAATGGTCGCGCTCGGGAATGCAAAGCTGTTGCAGGACCTCAAGCTCGAAACAACGGCGCTGGACGGCGTCGCCGATCGTCTTCGCAAGGAGGGGGCCACCGCCATCTATGTCGCCATTGATGGTGTCCCCGCTGGCGTTGTTGCCGTGGCGGACCCCATCAAAGCTACGTCGGCGGATGCCATCGCCCAGCTGAAAGCGGCGGGCGTGCGCGTCGTCATGCTAACCGGTGACAATCGCACGACAGCCGATGCAGTTGCCCGCCAGCTCGGCATCGAAGAAGTGATCGCGGACGTTCTGCCGGATCAAAAGAGCGCCGTGATTGAAAGATTGCGCTCGGAAGGCCGCAAAGTCGCAATGGCGGGCGATGGCGTGAACGATGCACCCGCTCTCGCGGCTGCCGAAGTCGGTATTGCCATGGGCACCGGAACCGATGTCGCGATCCAGAGCGCGGGCGTCACGCTCGTCAAAGGCGATCTATCGGGAATCGTGCGTGCGCGACATCTGTCGCACCAGGTCATGCGCAACATCCGGCAGAATCTCTTCTTCGCCTTCGTCTACAACGCTGCCGGGATACCGATTGCAGCCGGGGTGCTCTATCCTGTTCTCGGGCTCTTGCTCAGCCCCATCATCGCAGCAGCCGTGATGGCTCTGAGTTCCGTCAGCGTGATCGCAAACGCGCTGCGCCTTCGAGCAGCGCAGATTTAGAGGTGCGTCAACATTCGGCTGCGTCGCCGAATGCAGTCAGGCCCGAAAAACAACAATGAGGTGATCAGTGACGTCCAGTAGAACCGCGCTGATCGCCTTTGGCATAGCCCTAGTAATCTTCGTCCTTACGCACCTCGCACCAATACCGGGCAACCTCAAAGACCTGATGGTCGTCAATGGTGGGCAGGCGATACTCGATCAGGTGCCCGCGTTCTCGACGCAGGCGGTATACGACCGTTTGGCTGCATTCGGGACAGACGGACGCGCTTCGTACCAGCGATTTCTCTTGACGACGGACATCGTGTTTCCGCTCGGTCTGCTGGCCTTCCTCTTCTTGTTTGCAAGGTTTGCCGCGGAACGTTTTAGTGGTTGGCGTGCGCTGCCGACGCTTCTCCCGCTCGTGCCCGTGATGTGGTTCGCTTTGGATATGATGGAGAACCTATCCATCGTCGCGTTGCTGGCAGACTACCCGGCACAAAACGACTTCATTGCTTCCTACCTCGGCCTGATTACGCTTGCGAAGCAATATGCGCTCGTTGCTTCGATTCTCGCACCGGTGGCGCTGCTCATCTACACGGTCGGCAAGCGCTATTTCCCACGTTAGCGTGGGCTTGAAGCATTGTTCTTCGCCCCGTCGGCTAGGACGCGGCGCCTTACAATGACAAAAGCCAAGCCTGGCACGACAATCCACTGCAGCAATGGAAGAAGCCCGGTTCCAAAGGGCGGAATCCGCGGCATCCATGCTGTGTAGGCCCATGTCCCTCGCACATCCACGTTCAGCCACTCGCTATAGACCGTGTAAGCGACGCTGATCATTATCGTAGCCAACATCACATTGCGAAAGCTTGTCGATGACGACGGCCAACCTCGGCCAAACGCAACGAGACCGGCAACAAGCGACGATGTCATGATCACGAGGTCGCCCGCCGTACAATGCAAGACCGCAAAGGCGATTTCGGCTGCGGTGCCGGTCCACCAGATCGTGTATAGGGGCAGTTGAACGACTTCCCAGGCCAAGTGCGCTGCAGCGGATATGACGAGAAGGATACGGAGCGCACCAAGCCATCCCATACTTTTGTGTCCTTTCCCAGCTATCCAAGACCCTGCGAAGCGTGACGCCATTGCGTTGATGCTCCGCTCTTTGCAAGCGCATAAATTGCCGGAATCACAACCAGCGTTAGGATCGTGGACGAGACCATACCGCCGATCATCGGCACGGCGATCCGTTGCATGATCTCGGACCCCGCGCCTGTCGACCACATGATGGGGAGAAGCCCCGCCATGATGGCCGCGACCGTCATAAGTTTTGGGCGCACGCGCTCGACGGCGCCTTCCATGACCGCCGCGTTGATGTCGGCGAGTGCGAGTGGCCGGCCTTCCGCCGCGGCGCGCTGGCGATGGGCGGCAAGCGCGTGGTCGAGGTAGATCAGCATCACGACGCCGGTTTCGGCGGCGACGCCCGCGAGCGCGATGAAGCCGACCGCAACGGCGACGCTGAAGTTGAAGCCGAGCGCATACATCAGCCACAGCCCGCCGACGAGTGCGAACGGCACCGAGGCCATCACGATCAGCGTGTCGGTGAGCTTGCCGAAGTTGAGGTAGAGCAACAAGAAAATGATAAGCAACGTAACCGGCACCACGATCATCAGCTTCGCCTCGGCACGTTCCAGATACTCGAACTGCCCGCTCCAAATCGGATAGACGCCGGGCGGGAACTTGACCTCGCGCGCGACGGTTTCGCGCGCTTCGGCGACGTAGCCGCCAAGGTCACGTTCGCGCACATCGACAAAAACATAGGCCGCAAGCTGCGCATCCTCGGTTCGGATCGTCGAGGGGCCTTGCTCGAGCTTGATCGTAGCAACCTGGCCGAGCGGTACGCCGCCACCCGACGTCATCGGCACGATCACTTGGCGCGCGATCGTCTGCGGGTCGGAGCGCATGTCGCGAGGATAGCGGATGGTAACGCCGTAGCGCTCCCGGCCCTCGACCGTGGTGGTCACCGTCTCGCCGCCCAGCGCCATCGCAATCGTGTCCTGCACCTGGTCGACGCTAAGCCCGTAGCGCGCCAGCTCCCGCCGGTCTGGCTCAATCGTGAGGTAATAGCCGCCGCCGATACGTTCCGAAAACGCGCTCGCCGTCCCCCGCACCTTGCGCAGCACGCGCTCGATGTCGCGTGCCGCCGCCTCGATCTCGCCGAGCGAGCGGCCGATCACCTTGACGCCCACGGGCGTGCGGATGCCGGTCGAAAGCATGTCGATGCGGGCCTTGATGGGCATCGTCCAGGCGTTCGAGACGCCGGGAAACTGCAAGCTCGCGTCCATTTCGGCGATCAGCTTGTCGGTTGTCATGCCGGCGCGCCATTCGCTTTCCGGTTTCAGATTGACGACGGTTTCGAACATCTCGAGCGGCGCTGGGTCGGTCGCGGTCTGCGCCCGGCCCGCCTTGCCGAAGACGGACGCGACTTCGGGAAACGACTTGATGATTTTGTTCTGCGTCTGCACGAGCTCCGCCGCCTTCGTCACCGAAAGCCCGGGCAAAGTGGTCGGCATGTAGAACAGCGTACCTTCGTTCAACGTCGGCATAAACTCCGAGCCCGTGCGCATCAGCGGCCAGACCGACACGGCAAGCACGGCGAGAGCGACGCCCACGGTCGCGAGTCGCGCGTTCAGCACGGTGCGGATGACCGGCCGGTAGAGTGCGATCAGCACGCGGTTGATCGGGTTTTCGCTTTCGCCGCGAATTTTTCCCTTGATGAACAAGACCATCAGCGCGGGAACCAGCGTCACGGACAGCAGCGCAGCAGCCGCCATCGCAAACGTCTTCGTGAAAGCGAGCGGATGGAACAGGCGGCCTTCCTGCGCTTCGAGCGCAAAGATCGGCAGGAACGAAACCGTAATGATAAGCAAGCTGAAGAACAACGACGGGCCCACTTCGACGGCGGCGTCGACGATTGCTTGGCCGCGCGATTCGCCGGGCTTCAAGCGCTCGATGTGCTTGTGCGCGTTCTCGATCATGACGATCGCGGCATCGACCATCGCGCCGATCGCAATTGCGATGCCGCCAAGGCTCATGGTGTTGGAACTGAGGCCCAACACCTTCATGCCCGCGAACGCGAGCAGCACGCCGACGGGCAGCATGATGATCGCGACAAGCGCACTGCGAACATGCAGCAGGAACACGATACAAACCAGCGCGACGATGATGCTCTCTTCGGTCAAAGTGCGCTCGAGCGTTGCAATGGCGCGCGCGATCAGGTCCGATCGGTCGTACACCGGCACGATGCGCGTGCCTTCGGGCAGGCTCGGCAGCAAAGCGTTCAGCGACCGCTTCGCCGCGGCGATCACATCGACCGTGTTGGCGCCTTGGCGTTGGGCGACGATGCCCGCCGCGACCTCGCCTTCACCGTTCAACTCGGCCACGCCGCGCCGCTCGTCGGGACCGATCTCGACACGGGCCACGTCCTTGATCGTGACCGGCACGCCGCCCATCGCCTTCAGCGCGATCGCCTCGATGTCGGCGGCGCTCTTGAGATACCCGCGCCCACGCACGGCGTGTTCGGTTTCGCTGAGTTCCACGACCCGGCCGCCGACGTCTCGGTTCGACCCGGCAATCGCCTTGCGCACGTCGTCCAGCGTCAGGCCCAGCGCCAGCAGGCGCTTCGGATCGACGACGACATTGTATTGTTTGACGAGGCCGCCGACGCTGGACACCTCGGCGACGCCATCGGCCTTGGCGGCGGCGAAGCGCGCGTACCAATCCTGCAACGTGCGCGTCTCGGCGAGATTGAGAGTCGGGTGTTCGATCGCGTACTGATAAACCCAGCCCACGCCGGTCGCATCCGGCCCGAGCGCGGGCGTGACGCCCGCAGGCAGGCGCCGCGCCGCCGCGTTCAGGTATTCGAGAACGCGGCTGCGCGCCCAATAGAGGTCGGTGCCGTCCTCGAAAATCACGTACACGAAGCTGACGCCAAAATACGAGAAGCCCCTTACAGCGCGCGACTTCGGCACACTCAGCATCGCGGTCGTCAGCGGATAGGTGACCTGATCCTCGATCACTTGCGGGGCTTGGCCCGGGTATTCGGTATAGACGATGACTTGCGTATCGGAGAGATCGGGGATCGCATCGACCGGTGTGGTCAAAAGCGAATAGACGCCCGCAATCGTCGCGAGCGCGGTCGCGACGAGCACGAGCAACAGATTGTTCGCAGACCAACGGATAACGGCGGCGATCATGGCGTCGCCTCCTTCACCGGCGGCGCGCCGGCAGTGAAGCTCTGCAAAGCCGCCCGCAGATTGCTTTCGGCGTCGATCAGAAACGTTGCCGAGGTCACGACCTCTTCCGTGCCGTCGAGGCCCGAAAGAACCGCGACCAAGCCGTTTGCACGGCGTCCTACGGTCACGGCACGAGGCTCGAACCGCCCCTCGCCGCGGACGACGAGCACCACTTGGCGAGCCCCCGAGTCGATAAGCGCACTATCGGGCACGGTCATGACGGGTTCGCCGGGGGGGCTTGCAACCTCGACTGACGCGAACATCCCCGGCACCAAGATTCCCTCGGGGTTTGGCAGTTCGATGCGCACTTTCGCGGTGCGCGTCGTCATCGAGACTTCCGGATAGACGAACGTCACCCGGCCCTCGAACGTCTTTCCCGGAAACGCGTTCAAAGTGATGCGCGCCGTCGCGCCGGGTTGTGCCATGGCGAGCGAATTCTCAGGCGCTTCGGCAATCACCCAAACGTTCGACAAATCGGCGAGGCGGTAGAGCGTCATGCCCGGCTCGGCCTGCATACCAACGATGACCAGCTTCTCGATCACGGTACCGTTCTGCGGCGCGGGCCATACAACATGGCCCTTGGGTTCGCCGGTTCGGATCAAGCGTTCGATTTCGCGTTTCGGAACTTCGTAGTTTTCGAGACGCGCTCGCGCTGACGTCGCCGAGCGTGCGTTCGTGCGCGCATAGACGTCACCCAACTCCTGGGACACGGCGCGCGCCTTCAAAGCGATCGAAAGCAAGGTTTCCTGTTGCAGAAGAAAGGGGCTGTTGATCTCGAACAGCGGCTGGCCCGCACGCACCTTCTCGCCGGTCGCCGCAACGTGCAGCTTCACGATGTTTGCTGGGAACTTCAGCGCGACGACGCCGAGCGTGCGTTCGTCGGCCGTGACCGTGCCCGACAAAAGCACGGTTTCGTTCAGCGCCTGGCGCATGACCTTCGCCGTGCGCACGCCGAGGCGCTGCACGCGGTCGAGGCTGATCTTCACCGTACCCGGTTCGTCGGCGCCTTCGTCGGCATAGACGGGGATATAGTCCATCCCCATCGAGTCTTTTTTCGGCATCGGCGATGTGTCGGCAAGGCCCATCGGGTTGCGGTAGTAGATCACCTTGCGGCCCTCGACGGGGCTTGGCTCCCCCGGCGAGCGCACGGCGACATAGTCGCGGCCTTGCGCGTCCTTCTTCGGCACTGGCGAATAGTCGGGCGCGCCGGACGGATCTTGGTAGTAGAGGACGCGTCCGGTGTTCGACGCCGACGCGTCCTCACGGTGCACCTCATGCGACGGCCACAGCCACCAGGCCATGCCGCCTGCCACGGCCAGCGCGAACGCGGCCGCAGCCCAGATGATCGGTCTGCGCATGATCAGCGCGCCGTGACGACGACGAGGCCGCGCACGGTTTCCGCCTCACCTTGCACTTTGGCGCTCAACGTCAGCCCCCAGCGGCCGCCCATCGTCGGCGCGACCTTGAAGCGATAGACGCCGGGTTCGGGCGAGCCCTGAGCCTCGACCGGCGCCGCCATGCCGCCCATCCCATCGGGACCCATGTCGAAGCGCGTGTCGAAGATCACGGCGTTCACGACCGGCTTGCCGGTCGCCTTGTGAACGAGACGCACGTCAACGACAGCGCCCCCATCCATGGAGATTTCAGGCGTAGCGGTTGAAAACTCGTAGGTCGTCGACAAGGCCGGCGATTTTTCGCCGCAACCAGCAAGCGAGAGAAGCGCAAACGCCGTTACCAATGCAAGCAAGAGCGCGTTGCGCGCGTAGGAAGCGAAAGTCATGTGTGTTGTCCTTGCGTATAGAAGTTCGAAGTCGATCCGCGGCTCTCGCGGATGCGATAGTCAGAACTGAGCAAGGAGGAATCGCGGCGGCGGTGTATCGGGCGGATGAACCAGGGCACGCGCCGTCGTGACTGCTTCCGGATCGACGCGTGCGTCCGGAAAGGCGGGCGCGCCGGCATCGGGTGGCACGGTGAAAGCCGTCGTCACGACGACGCAATCGCGTTGGCAAGATTTCTTTGCGTCGTGCGAACAATCCTTGCAGGGCATATCGCAGGGCTGCTTCCTTACGGCGGCGGTGACGTCCGTTGTCGGCTTGCTCGACATGCAAGAGGCGGCCGCTGGCGCCACGGGCGCAACAACAAGCGCCGCCGCCAGCGCAATGCGGGCGATCCGTTTGGTTATGGTCGATAGAGTCCACATCGCGTTTGAAGCTTACTACACCTTATTCGGCTTAGAAGACCGTTAATCAAAGCCCGCGCACCGCGGCCTTTGGTAACTTTCGTGTGCTGCGAAACCGTGGAAAGCGGCGGCTCGCAGGCCGCCGCATTCAGGGGCGTCTAACCCTTGCTCCAAAAGAGGTACTTCGCGAAGGCGGCAATACCAAGCACGAGGAATACGAGAGCGACCAAACAGATCGCCATCATCCCCCACCCGCATCCCATCATTATCCCGTCCATCACGAGTCCGATCCCTTGGTTTGCGATTGGGAAGGCATCTTCGGCGTCTTGCAACGAACGCGAACCAGGAACGGAAGCTTGTGAACTGATCGGTAGCAGCGTTTCGCTTGCGGCGGCATCTGTGCCGGAGCTTGCGTTTGCGTCGGCGTTTGAGGTTGCTGGGGCTCGGCGGCAAATGAGGGGCCGCTGACGAGGAGGAATGCCGCGACTGTGGCGGCGAGAATCGACGTCGTTTTCATGTTAGGTTTCCTATGAGCGCGTTCGCACTCGAATGTTTGATCGATGTTTTGGAAGCCGCGGACGCGCACGACGCATGGGTGGCGTCACCGGCGACCGCGATGCAGCTGCTTGCGAGCGTGCGTTAAATGAGCAGGCGACCCGTGCGCGCGTAGGTGTCGGCGTATCCCGCGATGAATATGGAATCGCTTATGCGGGGCGGAGGTCGAGCGATGTCGTCGCGTGCGATCGCGACGAGCCACGGCGAAGGAACGATCGCTGCTGCCGGCGCTTTGATGAGATCGCTTGCAGACTGGCTCTTTTGAGCGACAGCGGTCGTGCCGTGATCGGCAGAGCAGCCGGCCTTGTGTACGGACGCGAAGCACGAGCCGCCGGCGCATGCCGCTTTCAGCGCGCAGCATGGCATCGTTTGCTCTTGCGCGCTCATCGCCCCCGCGCGCGGCGCGGCCATGCAATCGCTTGCGAACGCAGCCCCAAAGAGGCTGGTCGCAAATAGGATCAGGATTGCAACCGTTAGCTTTTTCATCAGACCAGGTTTCAACGCTATCGGCTCAAAGATAACGCTTCAAAAGCGAAACAAGCACTTAATCGGCAACACACAGCCATCACGACGCCGTGATGGTGCGATGCGGCGGCGCGACTGCCGCTTGACGAACGACGCTTCGAAGCCCTCGCGCTCACGTATAAAGCCTCTTGTCGTTGATGCCGCGTTGGTCGACGATTAAGCGTTATGTTGAATTGGTTTATGGAGGACGTCATGGCCGCTTTCGGAGTAGCTCTCGGTGCCGTTGCCTTGGCCGTTGGCACTTGGTGCGTGTTCTTTCATTGTTAGTTCGCGGGGTTGCGGCGTAACAAGGACTCAGCGCTGCATGGTCAGCGGGCCGCGACGACGAGGGTGCCGTTGACCGTCGCGCTCGCGTTTGGACGTTGGCGTTCAACGTCGGCAGCCGAGGGCGATACGTGCGGCGACAAAGCTAGTGGCCGTGGCGGTGATGCAGGTCTGGAAAATGCGGATGCTTGTGCCGCAGCGGCTGATGTGTGTGCACGTGCGTATGTGGCGCGCCGATGGGGTCGCCGAGCCCGTGCTCGTGCTGATGATGCGCGTCGTGCGTGTGCGCGTGTTCGTGCGTCATCAGCTCGTGTTCGTGCCAATGCTCGTGGTGTTCACTCAAGTGCAGCCAGACGCCCGATCCCATAAGGATCGCTGCGATGGTCAATGTCAGCGTCACGGGTTCATGGAAGATAACTACGGCAATGAGCGCGCCGATAAACGGCGCCGTGGAAAAGTAGGCGCCCGTTCGCGCGGCCCCCAACTCGCGCAGCGCAAGCACGAACAGCACGAGACTGATACCATAGGCGAACACACCCAAGACGCCCGCCAACAGAACGGCCGACGGCGTAGGCAATTCGGCGCCGGTCGCAAGGCCCAAGATTACGTTGGTCGCGCCGGCAGCAAGCCCTTTGATCATCGCGATCTCCACCGGATCGGCCGAAGAAAGCTTGCGAGTCAGATTGTTGTCTATTCCCCAACATAAACACGCTATCGCAATGAGCAAAGCGCCGCCCGAGACGGCAACGATAGAAAAATCCCGCGACAACACGACGGCGCCGGCAAGGATGGCAAGGGCTCCCAGAAACAGTCGGCAATCGACACTCTCTCGATAGAAGGTCCAAGCAATGGCCATCGTCGCGAGACCTTCAAGGTTGAGCAGAAGCGAAGCCGTGGATCCCTGCGTTGCCTGCAGACCGAACATGAGAAACAAGGGCGCCGCGACGCCGCCAAAGAACACGATCGCCGCAAGCCAACGCAAATCCGATCGTTTCAGCGCAGCCTCGTTGTTGCGCGCACCAACGGCACTGCGCGTGATCCGCCAAGCCGCGAGGCCTATGCCGGACCCCAAATAGAGTATCCCGGCCAGAAGCCACGGATTGATGGTTTGGCCGACTTCTTTTGCGAATGGCGTGCTGGCGCCGAAGAGGAGCGCTGCCCCGACGGCGAACCCCGGTCCAACGAAGCGGCGTCGAAACGGCCCACCCGGATCATCCATCGGAAACTCCTCACCCAGTGTCGGCACGCCGCCCGAAAGTTTCTAACCTGTGCTAGCCGCAATCGACGGGCCAACGTCAACTTCAAACGGCTTCACGGATGAAGAAGATCGCGATCCTGGTACGCCTCGCGCTCGATCTGGATCGTCACATGCTCAAGGCCGAAGAGTTCTTCGAGCATCGTCGCAACGGCAACGCGAACGACCTCGGGCACGGCGTCCGCGCCCAGTTCGACATGAGCCGAGCATCTCGGCAGGTCTGCCGCCGTGACCCACACGAGCAGATCGTAAAGACCGGCGACGCCTTGGATGGAGTTGCAAACATCCGAATCGAGCCGCGCAAGTATCGGCGCCCGAACGTCAGCCGAGATATCGGCGGGGAGGCGCAGAGAGCATGGCAGTAGGTGCGCCGCGCCTGTCTCGCGGCGCACCAATGCCAATCTAGTGGAACTCAATGTCCGCCGCGGCCGCTGCGATGGCCACCGCCGTGTCCGCTGCGATGACCGCCGCCATGACCCCAGCCGTGACGGCCGCCATGCCCGCCGCCCTGACCCCAGCCGTGACGGCCGCCATGGCCGTTGTGGCCCCAGTTGCCGTGACGCCGGTGACTGTTGCCGAAATTAAAGTTCAGACCGATGTTCGGGTAGTTGCCGTAGTTGTTGTTACCGTAGAACTGGCTGCAATAGTTCCAATAGCGCCGTGCGTAATCCGGATCGCGGCAATATTGGGCGTAGGCGTCGTAGCCATTGCCGTTGCCGTATGAACCCTGGCCTTGCGGGTATTGGCCTTGCGCGTATGGACCTTCATGATCGGCGAGCGCGGGTTGCGCCGTCGCGATCGCCGCAGCGACGATAGTGCCGATGCTGAAGATCAGTGTTCTCAGGCTCTTCATCGATTGTCTCCCGTGATAGCCACCCATTTGCTTGGAGAATTCTCCAAGCTCTACCGGCGATTGTTCGACCTGCGACCTGAACTGAAGATGAATGGCCGGTTCAGGCAGGCAACTCGTGGATAGATTCCGGCGCCTTCTCCGCGCACTTCACGGATGAAGATGATCGCGATCCTCGCACGCCTGGCGCTCGATCTGGATCGTGACATGCTCAAGACCGAAGCGCTTTACGAGCATCTTCGTAACCGCAATGCGCACCGCCTCGGGCTCCGCGCCGGCGCCCAGTTCGACATGAGCCGAGCAACTGGGCAGGTCCGCGCCCGTAATCCACAAATGCAGATCGTGAACGCCCGCGACGCCGCGGATAGTTTGGATGGCGTTGCGAACATCCGACAGCGCCGTGCCGCGGGGAGCACCCTCCAACAAAATAGCGGTACTTTCACGGAGTAAAGTCCACGTGCGTGGCAGAACCCACAGGCCGATCGCAATCGCCACGACCGGGTCGATCCAGAGTTGGCCGGTCAACTGAATTGCGAGCGCGCCCACAATGACGCCGAGCGAGCCCAGCATGTCCGCCCAGACTTCAAGATAGGCGCCTTTGACGTTGAGGCTCTTCTCGCTGCCGGCCGAGAGCAACCGCATGGCGACCAGGTTGATGACGAGACCAAGGACCGCGACAACCAACATACCGGTCGACTCAACCGGCTCCGGAACCATAAGCCTTCCAACACCTTCCACAGCGATATAGATCGCAACGCCGAACAACAGAATCGCGTTGAATGCCGCGGCGAGAATTTCGAAGCGCCGGTAGCCGAACGTCCGTCGGTCGTCTGCCGGGCGTTTGCCGATGCGCACCGCCGCGACCGCAATCGCGAGCGCCGCGGCGTCGGTGAACATGTGCGCGGCATCGGACAGCAGCGCGAGGCTGTTGAACACAAATCCCGCAATCACTTCGGCAACGAGAAACGTGGATGTCAGGGCGAGAGCCAAGAGCAGTTGACGCTCATTGCCCTGCCCCGCGCCGTGGGCATGTCCGTGATGGTCGTGTCCGCTAGTCATCGCCTCGTACCCGACAAACGCTTGAGCGCATTCTCAACCTTCAGCGCGCTGGCTGCACAATCCAAACACCCCACGCCCATCCTGAGTGGGGACGCGGCGACGCCCGATGTGGGGGACTGAACCATGGGTCTTCGCGTGCTCCTGCGAGGCGGTCAAACAAACCGCGCGCGGCCGACGCGCTGCTGGGTCATCGTGGTGGGGCCTTCGCTCGATCGACCTCGCTTTGCACCAGGGCAAGAAGCTGATCGGGGCCGAAGTCGGTGAGGCGCTTTCCGTTCACAAAGAACGTCGGCGTTTTCTCGACAGCCATGGCCGTGATGTCGGCGACGTCTTGCTTCAACACGGCTTCGATCCCGGGCGAATTGGCCGCCGCTTTGGCAACTGCAAGGTCGGCGCCCGTCTCGCCGGCAATCGCCCACGCGCGTTCGAGATCCGGCGCGCCATGGACCGCCCATTCACCCTGTTTTTCGAAGAGCGCCTCCAGCACCGCCTCGAACTTGCCTTGCGCACGCGACGCCTCGAGAATCCGCACGGCCTCGTCGGAGCCCTCATGGAACGGCGTGTAGCGAAGCACCAAGCGGACATCGCCCGGGAACCGCGCGAGTATTTGCTTCACAATGGGATGAAACGCCCGGCACGCCTCGCACGAAGGATCGAAAAACTCGACGATGGTAACCGGCGCGCCGGCGGGGCCGATGACCGGCGAGTGCGGCCGCACCAAAGCGGTTTGGTCAGTTGGCTGCGCCGGCGAAGACGGAGGCCCGAGCCGCGATCCGCCGAAGATCACGGCCGCAACGGCAAACACAATGACGGCAACGACGGCCGTGGCGACGACGACAAACTGCTTGTTCATGACAACTTTCTCCCGCGCATCAGGGCAATCAGCCCCGCAGCGATTATCGAAAAGGCAAGAAGGGACAACAGCGGCAAGGGGATGGCGCCGAAGATCGTCATGTCGCTGCCGTTGCACGAGGGGCCTGACCCACAGGGTTCGATCGTGCGGGGAATGATGTTCCAATACAGAAGTAGGTGGAATGTCGCGATGAGCCCGCCGATCGTGGCGAGCGGCAAAGCATAGATCCACACCTTCTCATCGCCGCGCCAACTGGCGATGCCAAGTACGACAGCGAGCGGGAACATGAATGCCCGCTGACCCCAACACAGATTGCAGGGCGCTTGCCCCATGACCTCTCCGACAAAGAGCACGCCAAGCGTGGACACGAGGGCAACGCACCAGATCGCGAATAGGACCAGCCACGTGGTACCTGCCGATGAGCTTAGCTCCGCCGTCATGGCAGCGAACGCGCTGCACAGACCGGCCGTCGCTTCATCGCGATCTTCGTTCTCACACCTGTAACCCCGAGAGTTAAACCGCGGCGCATCGCGCGCCGCGGCACTCGACTTACCGCTTTACGTCAAAGCTTGCCTTTAGCACCGCTTCGTTCGGCGGGCTCAACGTTACCTCGACTTGCAGGTTGCCGGTCGCCGGGAAATTTCCGGTCCCGGTAAAGACGCCGCTGGGTTGCGCGGCCAGGGCGACCGTCTCTTTCGCTGCGCCAGCGGTCACGACCGCCGAGCCGGTGACGCCGCTTTCGCTCGTCGCCTTGTTTTTGTGATCGAGCAGATAGACCGTGAGGGTCTGCGCCTTCACAACTAGTTCGATATGATGTTCACCCGACTCCCGAAGGAAGCCGCCGTTCGGCCCCTTCTCCGGCAGTTGGTCGGCCCGAACCGGCGCGAGAGCGAAAACCGCGAACGCAAGCGCGACTGCTGAAACTTTTAACCTCACCATACTGTTCCTTTTTTGGGTTGGACTCATTCCGACGTTGTTTCGTCGACCGCCACGGGCCTCTCAACCGGTGCAACGCCACACTGTTGAGCACAGAAATTCACATCGCACAAAACCACGACGCCCAGGCGCAACGCCCACACGCATTGGTTCAGATATCTTCGACCTCTTTCTCGCGGTGAAACAGGCGATAGATCGCCGGAAGCACGAACAGCGTCAGGATGGTCGAAGACACGATTCCGCCAATTATGACCGTCGCGATCGGGCGTTGGACTTCGCTGCCGGCGCCGACGTTGAAGGCCATGGGCACGAAGCCGAGGCTTGCGACCAGTGCGGTCATCAAGACCGGGCGCAACCGCGTGATGGCGCCTTCGCGGACAGCTTCGTCGAGGAGTGTCCCTTGCTCTCTCAGCGCGCGGATGAAGGAAACCATCACCACACCGTTCAAGACGGCGACGCCCGAGAGCGCGATGAAGCCGACGCCGGCCGAGATCGAGAGCGGCAAGTCGCGCAGCAGAAGCGCGGCGACGCCGCCGGTCAACGCCAGCGGTACGCCGGTGAAGACGATCGCCGCGTCCTTGGCCGAGCCGAAGAGCGAGAACAGGATGCCGAAGATCAGGAGCAACGCGACGGGTACGACGATCTGCAAACGCTGGGAGGCCGAAATCAGCTGCTCGAACGTGCCGCCGTAGTCAATCCAGTAGCCTGCGGGGATAGTGACGTTGGCAGAGATGGCCGCGCGGGCATCGTTGACGAAGGAACCGAGGTCGCGGTCGCGGACGTTGGCGCTGACCACGACGCGGCGCTTGCCGTTCTCGCGGCTGATCTGATTGGGACCTGCGGCAAGCTCCAGCTTGGCGACCTCCGACAACGGGACATAAGGCGGTCCGCCATTCTTGGACAAGCCTTCGGGTAGGGGAACCAAGATCTTGCCGACCGCATTGATGTCGCCGCGCAAGGCCTCGGGCAGGCGCACGATCAGATCGTGGCGTTGATCGCCTTCGAAGACCTGACCCGCCACACGGCCGCCGAGCGCGGTCGCGACCACGTCTTGAATGTCGGCGACGCTCAAGCCGTAACGCGACAGCGCCTCGCGATCCGGCATGATCGAAAGGACGGGTAGGCCCGTGATCTGTTCGACCTTCACGTCGCGCGCGCCCGGGATCGCGGCCAGGACTTCTTCGATCGCTTGACCCGTCTTCAGCAGTTGATCGAGGTCGTCGCCGTAGACTTTTACCGCAAGGTCGGAGCGGACGCCGGCGATGAGCTCGTTGAAGCGCATCTGGATGGGCTGCGTGAACTCGTAGTTGTTGCCGGGAATTTCCTCAGCCGCCTTTTCGAGTTCAGCGACCAGTTGCGCTTTCGGCTTACGCGGATCGGGCCATTTGCTGCGATCCTTTAGAATCACGAACGTGTCGGCGACGCTGGGGGGCATCGGATCGGTTGCAACCTCTGCGGTGCCGAGCTTGGCAAAAGTTAGCTCCACTTCTGGGAACTCGCTTAGGCGCTTTTCAAGCGCGGCTTGCATACCTATGGCCTGCGTCAAACTCGTGCCTGGGATGCGCATGGCGTGCAATGCGACGTCGCCTTCGTCCAGACTTGGAATGAACTCCGAGCCCATGCGTGAAGCGGCAAGACCCGCGAGCACGACGAGCGCGGCGGCTGCGGGAACGACGACAAAGCGGCTTGCAATCGTTATGTTCAAGAGCGGCCTGTAGAACGCTTTCGCCGAACGGATGATGAAGTTGTCCTCCTCGCCGATGCGGCCTTTCACGAACATTGCAATCGCGGCCGGTACGAAGGTCAACGCCAGCATCAAGGCCACGGTCAGTGCGATCACGACCGTGAACGCCATCGGGTGGAACATTTTGCCTTCGACGCCGGTCAAAGCGAAGATCGGCACGTACACGATGGCGATGATCACGATGCCGAACAGGCTCGGCTTGATCACCTCCGTCGTCGCCGAAGCCATCAGGACGAAACGTTCGTGCCGGTCGAGTTCGCGGCCGAGGCGATGTTGTTCGATACCCAGACGCCGCAGACAATTCTCGCCGATGATGATGGCGCCGTCGACCATCAGACCGAAGTCAAGCGCGCCCAAGCTCATCAGGTTTGCCGACATGCCGATCTGCACCATGCCGGTGATGATCATGAGCATGGATAGCGGAATGACGGCCGCGGTGATCAGGGCGGCGCGGATGTTGCCCAACAGCAGGAACAAAATCGCGGTGACGAGCAGTGCGCCTTCGATCAGGTTCGTTTGCACGGTTTGGATCGTGCGATCGACGAGAGACGTGCGGTCGTAGACGGTTTTCGCCTCCAAGCCTTCGGGCAAGGTCTTGTTGACTTCGACGATGCGCGCGGCGACGTCTTGTGCGACCGTGCGGCTGTTCTCGCCGATCAGCATGAAGACGGTACCGAGTACCACTTCGTTACCGTCGAGCGTGGCGGCGCCCGTGCGGAGTTCGCGGCCGAGCGCGACGTCGGCGACGTCGGAGATGCGGATGACTATGTTTTCGCGGCGTGCGACGACGATCTTGCGGATGTCGTCCATCCCACCGACTTGGCCCGGCACACGGATCAAGATCTGTTCGCCGCTGCGTTCGATGTAACCGGCACCAGCGTTCGCGTTGTTGCGTTCGAGCGCACCGATCACATCGGCGACGGTGAGATTCAGCGCCGTCAGCCGTTCGGGGTGCGGCGTGACGTGGAATTCTTTCTTGTAGCCGCCGATCGTGTTGATTTCAGTGACGCCCGAAATGTTGCGCAGTTGCGGGCGGACGATCCAGTCCTGTACCGTGCGCAGGTCCATCGCGGTCCATTCGGCGCCGTCCTTCTTGCGCGCGCCGACCTTCGGTTCCAGCGTGTACATGAAGATCTCGCCGAGGCCTGTCGCGATGGGGCCGAGTTCCGGCTCTAGCCCCGGCGGCAACTGCCCGCGGGCGCCTTGCAGGCGCTCGTTAAGCAGTTGGCGTGCGAAGTAGATGTCGGTGCCGTCCTTGAAGACGACCGTCACTTGGCTGAGGCCGTAGCGCGACAGCGAGCGCGTGTAGTCGAGGCCAGGCAGACCCGCGATTGCGGTTTCGACGGGATAGGTTATGCGCTGCTCTGCCTCAAGCGGCGAGAAGCCCGGTGCCTCGGTGTTGATTTGCACCTGCACATTCGTGATGTCGGGAACGGCATCGATGGGCAAGCGCTGGTAGTTGTAGATGCCGAGCGCGGCGAGCGCCGCGACGACGGCCATGATTACCCAACGTTGGCGGATCGAGTAGAGGATTATCCGCTCAAACGCCGAGGTCGGTTCAGTGGTCATGGCCGGCACCCGACTTTTCGATGTCAGCCTTGATCAGGAAGCTGTTGGCGACAACGTAATCCTGACCCGGATCGATGCCGCCTAGGACTTCCGTCCATTCGGGTGTCCGGCGACCGGTGTCGAGCATGCGCACTTCGTAGACATCACCAACTTTCGCGAAGACGACTTCGACGTCGCGGACACGTTGGATCGCTTCCGTCCTCACGGCGAGCGGAACCTCGACTTGGTTGACGACGATTTCGCCTTTGACGGTCGTGCCGGGAAGGAAGGCGCCGTCGGAGAACAGCACACGGGCGACGACGGTTTGCGTCACGGGGTCTTTGACCGGCGATACGTTCGCCACCGTGGCGTTCGCCACCGCTTCGCCGTGCATGGGCAGCACGCGAACCGCTTGACCTGCTTTCACCTTCGCCGCATCGCGGTCGAAGACGTGGAAGTCGGCCATCATCTTCTTCGGATCGCCTATCGTGAACAGCACGCCGTCACCGGTGACGTCGCCGACATTTGCGTTGCGTTCGAGGACAAAACCCGCGAAGGGTGCGGTGACGGCGTAGGCTTGAAGGCTCTCGTTGCTTTCGATGCGCGCGAGCGTTTCGCCCGCGTTGACCGCTTCGCCGACCGATTTGGTGACGCTTAGTATCTTGCCGGGGAAGCGCGCGCGCAAATCGGCTTTGGCGCCGGGCGCCAGTTCAAGGTGACCGAGGGCATCAACCGTTTCACGGATCGTCGCTGGGCCGGCTTTCTCCGTTGTCACGCCCGATTTCTTGGCAGTCGCGTCCGCGATTTTCGTGCGACCCTCGTAGGATTCGTAGGCCCATTTGTGGGTCTTGCCGCCGAAGGTCGCCGTGACGGTCACGTCGAACGAGTGCGGCTCTTCGACGGGCTGCGTCGCGGCCAAGAAATCGCGTTCCGCCTTGAACGCGAACGCATCGACCTTGCCGCCGAGGCGCGTTGCTGTCATCGAGAGTCCGACGGCGTTGGTTGCGACGGGCTTTGCATTGTCGAAGGCGTAGACATGAAACACGGGTGGTACGCCGGTTTCGAAAATCGTGATTTCGACGGAGAACGTTCCCGATTTCAGCAAACGGCCGCCATGCGGTCCCTTCTCGGCTTCGGCCTCTTCGTGGCCCTCTTCGCCTTCGCTATGGCCTGCTTCGCCGTGTTCATCTTTTGAAGCCGGCTTCTGATCGCCACAGGCCGACAAGCCCGTCATCGTAAAGGCGACAACGATCGCCGCGCCCCACTTCACCCACCATTCGCGGTTCATTGGTCTTTTCCTTTGGTCGTATCTTGGGCCGGCTCTTCGGCCTGATTGGCGGCATAACGGTCGAGGGCGGCTCTTGCGAAATGCAGTTCGCGCAACACTTCCACTTCGCGTGCGCGCAGTTCTGAGAGCGTGCGCATGGATTCGGAGAGTTCGAGATAGCTGAATGCGCCCGCATCGTAGCCGCGGCGGGCGGCGCTCAGCGCTTGTTCGGCGCGCGGAAGTAGCTCTTTGCGCAGCGATTCCGCTTCGGCGGCTGCGTTCTTCACTTCGGTTTGCAAGGTCAGCACGTCGCGTTCGGCGGTGCGGCGGGCTTCGGCGACGTCGAGGTCAGCGGCGCGGCGTTCGGCGGCGGCGCGGTCGATGTTGCCCTGGTTCGTGTCCCAGATCGCGAGGGGAACCGAGAGCGACAAGACGCCCGCGACGTCACCGCCCACTTCGAAGCGGCGGATGCCGACGCCGACGGAAACGTCGGAGCTGGCGTTGGCTTTCTCGGATTCGACTTTGGCAGCGGCGCGGCGGACGGCCGCTTCGCTTGCCAGCAGATCGGGCGACGCGGACGGATCGACGGCGAGGTCTTTCTCCGGGATGGTGAGGAACGGCTTCTCGTCGATGTCGTAGGCGATGTCGTTCGTGCCCCAAAGGCCCGCAAGCTTTTGCCTCGCGGTCCGCAGCGCGCGCTGAGACCGTTCGTATTCGCCACGCGCGGTTGCCGTTTGAATTTCGGCGCGGAGCTTTACGGTGACGGGATCGCGCGCCGATTGAACGCGCCGCCGGGCCATGACTTCGATCTGGGTCGCCGAGTCCAGCGCGCTCTTGCGGGCGCGGAGCAGCGCTTTGGCGGCGCACACTTCGTAGAACGCGCGGCGGGCTTCCAAGATTGCGTCAAAGCGGCTCTTGGCGCGTTCGACGACGGCGATGTCGCGCTCTGCCTCCGCAACGGCCACTCTACCCGAGCGCTTGCCGCCGCGTTCAAAGCGTTGCGACACGCCGAGCGTGAGTTCGCTTTCGTTCAGGTTCTTGAACGGGCCGGAGCCTGCGAAGTTCTCGAGTTCGGCGTCGATTTCCGGGTTCGGCATCGTGTCGCTTTGGCGAATGCCCGCTTCGGCGCCCGCAACGAGTTCGTCACGCGACTTGACGGCGGGCGAGGCGTCGAGTGCGCGGTTGACCGCCTCCTCAAGCGTGATGCGACCCGCCTTCGCGGGCGGCGCGTCAGCCGCGAGAGCAAGCGACGCGCACGAAGCGGCACCGAACAGTGCCGCAAACGTCCAACGAAACATTGTGAACTACCCTGCTGCCAGAACCATCGACGTCATGCGTGCGCTCCACAGAACGCGCGTGCGTCAGCCTAGCGGCGGCGGGACAGGTGGCAGCAAAGTGCGGCCGTTCAAGACATCATGGGTAAACGCGAAGCGGCGCTTTGCCATTGCAATACGCGGCGACTCAAATGCGAACGCTGGAACGAACGAATGGCCCGCACATCCGCCGGGCATGTGATTGTGAGTCGAGTCGGAGCACGGCACATGCTGGCAGTGACCATCCGTTGTGACCGCGATCACGCCCGCAGCGCTCTGTGTCGCGTCGGCCGCGACAGCGGCCTCGCCGTCGCTCACGCGCGTCGCTTCGACAGGCGCGGCTGCAACGAACAGCGCCAACAGAAACGCGGCAATGGCAATCAGACTGCGCATAGAACCCAGGGACAGCATATCCGGACAATCAGTCACGAACGAAGTGAGCCTGAACGTCAAGTGTAAAAAATGTCCTAAGCATGAGCAAAGGCAACAATTTCACGCCAATGCGCTGCAAAGCAGCGCCGCACCAGCGCGCAATAGTTGCGATAGACCTCGCCGTACATCTCGTCGAGATAGGTCTCCTCGCCGCGGATTTACACTTCGAGCGCAATGTAGGCCGCGACCAAAAGCGCAATAGTGACCGCGCTCGGCGACCACAGCGTCATGCCGAAAACGAACGCCAGCATTCCGAGAAAGATCAGGTTGCGCGACACCGCGAATGGCCCGTGCGTGCGAACCGGCGGCGCGTCGCCTTGCGGGATACCGATGCGCCACGAGTTGCCCATACTGAACTGCGCGTAACCCGTCCAAATCGCGGCCGGGCCCATGACCGCTAAACTCATCCATCGTGGCGTCGCTGACAGTCCAATCCAGCCTGGCCGAGCCGGTGTTCGAGCTGCGGCGAAACGGCGATCGCCGAAAAATACGCGATCAATCCAACAACGACGGCCGCAAAGATGGTTGCAATGAAGCCATGGATCGAATCGCGACAATCGATCACCCCAGCTGTGCGGCGCAACCACAAATTCCGCACCGCTGTCAGAGCAACGAAAACACTGGGGTGCTCTCCTCACGCCGTCAAGCGTCCTAGTTGGTGGCAATCTGATCCGCCCTTCCGCCTGCAGCGGCTAATGCATCGTCCAATCGTGCGAAACGGAGGCCGGGCGCTCGTGTACCTGGGATGCGGATATCGGTACCACGACGCTCCAAATGAGCGCGGGCGGCAAGTTCTTCGCGGCGCGCATGCATCGCAGTGCGGCGCTTGCGTCATGCTGCGTTGATCACGCCGTTCGCGATTTCGATCTGTTCAAGGAAGTGGCGCCTATGTTGCTGAAGCAGCGTTTCGTCGCATCCCTCGGCACTCAACAGGTTGTCAACTTCGATGATCGCGGCAGAAAGAGTGAGCCATTCGGCACGATCCGATGGTGACAAGATCCGCCTAGCCGCAGCTTTCGCATAAGCAGATCGTGCGGCAGCCTCCAAGAGGTCTGGTCTTTCAAAATAGATCAAACGCCGCCCGATCGTTTGTAGGCGACGGTCGGTGAGCCGTGCAATGAGCGCATGCCGTTGTTCCCAGGGCACGACGTGGAACTCATCAAGCAGCGCCTGATCCTCGTTGCTAATGAAGGCGTCATAAATCTGCTTCTCTACATGGGGAGACGGCGGATACGGGGACTTCAGACTCTCGAAGGCCGCGATCATGCGGGTCCGCAACGAGTCGTCATCCAATACCAGCGAAGCGCGTGCTTCCAGCTCACCGAAGCTCAGCGCTTTCGCCTTGCAGATTTCTGGCGCGTCCTCCGCAGCGAAAAGTGTCGGGGCTGCGTTCACCCTCAGACGCTTGATCGGCTTTGGCGATCGATCCAGGCGTGCGAGCAGCTCATTGTCGTCCAGGCCGCGCAGCGAATCCGGATGAATGTTTAGGTCATACACATACCACTCGGAGCCATTGGCGGGGTTGGGACCAAGTGCGGTCACAAGCCACGCATAGGGCGCTCCGAAATACGACTCGCTGAGGCAAAAAACTCGCTCGCTGGTAATGTAGTCCGTCACCGAAACCTTCTTGCTGAAACGCATGAACGTGGACCAGACCTCCGGCACCCGATCCGCGACAAGACGGCAAAGATGTATCGTGGCCTCAACGTCTGCCATCGCGTCGTGCGCGTTGATGTGGTCGAAACCGTTGGCCGGCGCGAGCTTTTCGAGCTTGAAAATCTCCATGCCCTCGTCGTCCAGCGGAACCGACAGTGCGTTCGGCGCAAAAAGCCTCGTCGCCTGCACGATGCGCATCACATCCGAACGTGTGTTTCCGTTCGTGTTCGTCAGGTACGGCGCATGCAGCGTTTGATAGAGCGCTTGACGAAAGAGGATCTCGTCGAATCGAACCGAGTTGTAGCCGAGGAAAACGGCGGGTGACCAGCTTAGGAATTTCGCGCGGACGCTGCGCATCATCTCGTAGTGGGAAGCAAGAGATGCATCTGTAAGCTGATGAGGGCGCACCTTCGTTACGTTCATCGCGCCGGGCGATGGAACGATATGCGGCAAAATTCGGCAACGCAGGTTGATGCGCTCCAGTTCGTTCAGGTTGGCGTCGGTCCGCATCGCCGCAATCTGAAGAATCTGGTCGAAAAACGAATTCGTGCCTGTTGTCTCCGTGTCGTAAAAAACGAAGCTCATTGCCGCCCCCGCGTGCGCGTCATCGATTGGTTATTCTGTATTGCAATGTCTGTTTGCTAACTTTGAATTTCTTCGCCAGATCGTCGAGCGGCTTCTCGTCGTCAATGTCGAACGGCTTGCCGGCCAACGCCTCGTCGAGGCACGCTGTTGGAATGAGAAGTGCGGCCGCAAATTGGTTGGCTTGGACTTCGACTTCATCGGTTCCAGCGGCGGCCTTGTCGTCGCGCATCAAAACCGGGAAACTCTTATCGACGTGAACTTCCTTCGAGATCATCGCTTTGTGAAGTTCGAGATGGCCGATCTCGTGGGCAATTGTAAATCGTTGCCGATTGGGATGATGAAGTGAATTAACGCCGATGATCGGCACGTTGTCTTTTATGTAGATCATGCCGGACAACTCATCGTCGAGCGGCGAAAACCGAATCTGAGCGCCGAGCGCCTTTGCGATTTTTTCGACCGGCACCGGCCCGGTGCTGATGCTGAGGCGCGCTAACAGCTGTTCGGCCTTACTTCTTGCTGCACTACTTCGATCGGCCACGTGTTCCCTCCTTTGGCGCCGCTTGCTCGGTCTCCACGCTTCCAAACAGCTGCGCGATTTGGTCTCGCTGCTTGGGCTTTAGGTCACCCGGCAATGGCAAGTCTGTACGCGACGACATCGCGCGATCCATGACGGGCGCAGGCAATAGATCGGTGGGCGCGAGTCCCAGGCTGGCGGCCATTCGATAGAGCTGATGCACTAGAATGTTCTGTCGGCCTGTCTCGATATTGGCAAGCGAACCGCGCGATATGCCGAGCTTGCCCGCAAGATCTTCTTGCGTGAGCCCAAGCTTTTTGCGGCGCGCTTTCACGACGACGCCAATGTGCTGGTAGAGCGGATCAACTTTCACGGTTTGTTCATATAAGGGCACAGACCTAATGTCAACGTAGCACGCAATGCGTGTATATAGCACGAAAGGAATGTGCTTATTGTTTGACATTCCGATTTTGCGGTCATAGGTTTTGGGACAGCCGGATTCTCAGCGCAACCCAATGAGGCAGTTATGATAACCGACAAAGTTAGGATCGAAATCGAGGTTGAAGACGCCGACGGAGTTCGTGTCGCAGTCGTCGAGGGCGGCAGCGTTGCCGCCGTTCTCGCCGAAGCGCGAAAGCTCGCCGGCTTAGACGAAGTACACGTATTCGAGCGCGACCGGGACGAGCCTATCGGCCCCGAAATCGAGAAGAAGAAGGCGCTTTCGCTGCACGCCCATCGCTGTCACCGCGTTCACGTCGCCGTGCGCTATGAGCACCGCACGCTGGAACACAAGTTCTCACCGGCGGCGACGATCTTCCGGGTGCTTCAGTGGGCGATCGGCAAGCATGGCTTCAACCTCGACGACACGGCGAAGTCAAAAGCCCGGTTGATGCTGCCGGGCGCGTCCGAGCCGCTGTCGAACGACACGCTCGTCGGCCGCCTAGTGAAGCACGGCGATTGTTCGCTCACCCTCGACCTGACGCTCAAGGACTTCACCAATGGCTGACGCGGTCGCATCGCCCACCCAGCAGGCGATCGAGGTGCACCTGGCGTCGGTGCGCTTCATCGCGGGCGTTGAGGAGGGGCGCTGGATTTTCCAGCGCCTCGCCTGGCCCTACCTTTACGTGCGCATTATCGGCAAGGATCCGAACTCGGACGTCACCTTCGCGCATGATTTTCGACTGCATTGCGAGGGCTTTCCCGATCCCGGCCCGAACGTCGAGCGCTGGGTCTTCGCGGACGCCGAGCCGCACGGGCACCTTCCGCCGCCGCCGCCACATGGTTCTCCCGGGTACGTTGATGCGATGAAATGGGAGCAAGGCATGTACAGAGCCTGGAGCCGGAACGCGGCCCCTCACAGCGAGTGGGCGCAAAAGCGGCCCGACGAAGCCTGGAACCGCCATCGCCACCTCGTCTTCATCATGGAACACCTCTATGCAATCGTTTCTGAACAAGCCGTCTGGCTCGCCAACCATCGGTGAGCCGAGACTTCGCTGCCCGCGTGGCGTTTGGGGAGCAGGCGTCCGCGAGTTAGAGCGCCGCACGCTCGGCGGCCGGCGCGAAAGCGGCGCGTTCCTTCTCGGCCACGATCGCGGCAAGCACAAAGAGATCGTGGAGTTCGTATTTTACGACGACATCGATCCCAATTCGCTCAGGAGCGGCATCGTGAAGTTTGCGGGCAACAAGTTGCCGCTGTTGTGGGAGCATTGCCGCAAGCGCGGGCACGGCGTCGTCGCCGACGTTCACGTGCACCCGGTCGGCTATGGCCAAAGCCCATCCGATCAAGCGGACCCCGTGATGCCGCGCGCGGGTCATCTCGCAATCATCATCCCGCAATTCGCTCGCCGCGAGACAGAGCCCGGCGGCATCGGGCTCTACGAATTTCTCGGCGGCGGCAAGTGGGCGAACCACACAGCCAAAGGCGCGGCGTTCTTCCAACTGGTGAACCCATGACCGCGTTTCTGAAGCGCTCGCGCATTTCAAAAGTTATGACCGACCTGGCGGGCAGCGACCTCGACTTTGCCGCGGCCGAGTCGCGACTTGATGCGGCGCGCGTCGTCGTGCTCCTCGGCAACGATCAGAAGGGCACTGCCGCCGGCCAGGCCGCCGCGCTCACGGCGCTGGCGACGGCTCTGAAGTGCTTCGCGAACGCGGCGCTGGTGATGGATGGCGATTTAATGCTCCTCAAGCCGATGCCGACCGGCGCAACGCTTGGCACTGCGGCGCGCGGACTTGGCGCTGCGGTCGCGATCGCCGTGCCGCCAGACGCGACACACGTCATCAAAATCGGCGACGCGGATTGCTCCGGCTCGTCCTTCGTCCGCTGCTGGTGGGACGGCTGGCTTGCAGGCGTCGTCCCCGTCTGGGACGACCGACGCTTCGGCGCGAGTGGCAATCCGCTTGCCGGCGTCTTTGCGGGCGCCGTCGCGGTGCGCGAGGTTTTCGCCTCGGTGCTGGGTTATGGTAGAGTCGGAGGACGTGTCTCAATCGCGTCGTTGTGGGAGCCTTGGAGCGCGCCGGACGAAGCCCGCCCGGGACCGACCGAAGCGTTCTTCCCCACCCGGCTCTGGTTCATCGGCCTTGGTCATCTGGGCCAGGGCTTCTTGTGGGCCGGTGGATTTCTGCGCGGCATCGCGCCCGAGATCGTCTTGCAGGACGATCAGACGGCGAACGAAGAGAACGAAGGCACCGGCCTTCTGACGTTCGCGGATCGCCTGGGCGAAAAGAAAACGCGCATCGCCGCCCATTGGATAGAGAAGATCGGCTGGAAGACATCGCTTATCGAACGCCGGCACTTTGGCGACATCCCCGTGCTTCCAACCGATCCTGCGATCGTCGTCGCGGGTTTGGACAGCCTTGACGCGCGACTGAAGATCGCCAGCGCGGGCTTCGACCACGTGATCGACGTGGGCCTTGGTCATGGCCCAAGAGATTTCGAGGGAATGCAGATTCGGGT
Source organism: uncultured Flavobacteriaceae bacterium (assembly GCA_964647355.1). GTDB lineage: Bacteria > Pseudomonadota > Alphaproteobacteria > Micropepsales > Micropepsaceae > SZUA-430. The sequence goes on from CAZYGK010000002.1 coordinate 52,583, forward strand.
CGTCGGTAAAGGCGTGGACCTGCAAGGGCTATGGGCGCACGCGGAAAAGGGCAAGGACGTCGATGCGTTGATGCACTCGAAGGCCTACGCACTCCATGCTGCGAAGACGGATAGATGCGGTACGCGGGTCTTGGCCAGCGCCAGCGTCGCGGTGCCGTTCGTTGGCGCCGCAGCTGGCGCCGCTACGATCGCGCAGATCTTCCGCCTGACTTGCGGCCTCACGACGCCGAAGCTCGTTCAGATGGAATTCGGGACGCCGGAGATGGTCGTCGCGGGCGCAATGAACGATCCGACAAAAGCCGCAATCGGCAGCATGCCGGTTCGCTTCGACATGAACACGTAAAATCAGGTTTCCTGATTGCGGCGTAAATCCGCTAGGCGCTCAAGCAAGGACGTGCGCGGCTGCGTGCCAATGTTTTGCCGCACGTAGTCCAGCATTGTGTCATCTTGACCGTAAACCTTCCCCACGGCATGCGCGGCTATGAAGCGGTTCACGACTTCAACGCGTTGCTCCGGATCGCATGCGAGAAATATGCGTTTCGTGTCGAGATCCTTTGTCGCGACAAACAGTGCATGCGGTCCAACCGGCAGCAAAATGTATGCGTGTTCTTCGCCGAGCGTTGGCGTCATGATGACCGGTCTATCAGATGTCAGAAACGTACCGGCACTGGCGGGCGGTCGAATCACAAACCAGTGCATGTTGTTGATCAATTGTCCTATTTTTGGATGGTCTATTAGGGTTGGCGCCAGAGACATCGCAAAGCGCTCCGTCTCATCGCGCGCGAATGTTGCAAAATACTCTTCGATGGTGGCTGGATCATCCGGACCTCGTACTGCTGCATACTTCGCTTCAATGTCCGGCATTCTGCGTGCCCACTCTTCGATCGTCCCCACTTTGAGTGCCGTAACGTCCTCAGGGGCACGCATTAACAATGACATGATGAAACGGGACCATGCACTGCGCGGCTTTGGTTCTCGATGGATGCGATCATCGTCGACCTCCAACATCCCGAGCGCTTCTGCTGCCTGTGTATCCACGGACTGCATGAAGTTTTGTTCAATCGCTTGTGCCTTCTCCGGTGGAACTCCCTTCAGTTCGTAGAGGCGCAATGCGTATCCCGTTTGCGCCGGATACTTCCGTCGAGCGATGACCTCTTTGTGCGGCCGACTGAATTCGCAGAGCCGCCCATCGGCGCCCGTCCAGCGCTTGAGGTAGAAGATCGGAAGATGATGGTGCTTAAGGGGAACAGACATTCCGGGATTCTAGCACCGGCGTTCGAGGTTTGCGCGATGGCAGGCGTGGGCTCAACAATCGGGTTCACGGAGCCGTGCGACTTTGTCTTCGACGAGCAGGTCGCATGGTGGCCGAACCTTCGAAAGGTTGCGGCGACCTACTGCAAGACCGACCTAACCCGCTCCATCGGCGCCACGCCGACGTACGGCGATGAGAAGACAGTCCTCCCGCTGCAGGCTGCGGACCTGTACGCGTGGCAACTCCGGCGCAATTTCTCTGAGAACAAGGTGATCTTCATGCCGACGCGCCGACCGCTGCGCCAGCTCGAGCCCATACTAGAGATTGGGCACCACTACGAAGAGGACGAGGTCATGCCCGTCTCAAGAGACTGTCAAGGGTTTCATTCCTGAAACTACTATTTTCCCTATATTGGCTGAAATCGGCTCGATGTGCGCCGTGGCGATGCTCACACCCCCTTCTTGGTGGCGAGCGCGAACGTGCGTCGGCTGCGCCAGAACGGCCAAACTTCAATTGGAACAGTCTGGATGCTGACTCCGCCGGATGGACGCCCGGATGTCTGCCCGATCAATGACACAGCATTGGAACTGCGGCCGTGCTCGCGGAGGGTTGATTTGAAATCAGCCCCGCCGATTCCATACCAATCTGAGCTCCTTGCCTTCGGCGCCTTCAAACAGCGCCGCCGAAATCCCCGCCGGCAAAGTCGGATCGTCAAGACTCACGCTGAGATAGTCCCGAGGTTGGTCGCCCGCCGACCTCTTCCGCCAAGCCGCACCAATTTCAGAATCGCCCGCAAACACCCGGAACGCCGGCGCCGCTTCGTTCTCCTTATTGTCGTTCGGCACGAGACGCACTTTGACGTCGATCATCAGGGTGCGGATGTTCCCGGCCCAGCCGCCTTCCTTGGTCGGCACGAATGTTCCGATGATAGCCATGTCAGTCTCCTTCTCTGGTGTTGTTTGGACCTTGCGGTGGCGTTGCGCGCATCCGCGCAAAGTTTCGGTCGCTCTCGACGAACTGTCTGAGCATGAAGGGAATGAGATCGTTGAGCTCTTCATCCGCGCCGTAAACAGCCCGGTACGCCTCGGCGTAAGCCGTGAGCAACGCATGGCACGCCCGGTCGAGCGTGATGGTCAGCTTGACCGGCGCCCGCTCCGGGAGCTTCGCGAGGCGCAACGCCAAGGGTGGGCGCGGCCCGCTCAAGGCTTGTATTCCCGCAAGATCAGGTCCTTGTGCACGATGACGCGCAGCGGCCATCCGGCGCGGATCGTGATCGTCGGCTGGACGCCGAGATTGCGTTCGATCAATTGCTGGCCGATGCGTGCCGCGTTCTGCTGCACGGCCTCGCGTGCCGCGCCCAATGCATCTCGACTGCTACTGCTTGTGCCGCTGCCAACTTCCGAGCCAACACCAAGCAACGTCGACAACGCCGCTCCCTTGATCAGCTCCCACGTATGAAAATCCACCTCATCCTCAAGCCCCGCGTAGCCTGCGGCGTCGGTCGCCGGCAGATTGTCGAGAACAATCGAGGCGCCATCCGGCAAGATCATCCGGTTCCAGATCAGAAGCGCCCGGCGCTGCCCATAGGAGACCACGCTGTCGTACTTCCCAATCAGTTTCGTCCCTTGCGGGATCAAAAGCCTGCGGCCGGTGACGCTGTCGAAGACGTTCTCGGTCACCTGCGCGATGACGAAGCCGGGCAAATCGGAATTGATGCCGGTCACGAGGCTTGCCGCGATCACGGTGCCTGCGAGCACTTGATCCGGCGAGACCGGAAGCTCAAGGCGATGCGGATTGAACACGTCGCCACTCGAGCGCGCGTTCAAGAAATCGATCTTGTGCCCTTGTCCTGAGGCATCGGCCGTTTGCTCGCTGCTGATGGACCGCGCCGTTGACTGCGACGTCTCCGGTGAAACGGTGGTCTTCGCAGCCGCTGCGGAACCTTCAGCGGCCTCCCGCCGCGCCGTTGTCTGAAAGAACACGCTCGCCTCGCGCGCTTGCTGCGCTTGCCGCGCAAGCCGCAGCCGCTCGGCCCGCGCCGCGTCCGCTTCGGCATCCGGATGGAAGCTGGCGCCCTGATCGATCCCAAGTTCGCGCTCCATCCGGACCACGGGCGGACCAATATCACCCTGCAACGGCGGTCCGAGTTCGGGCGGCTTGATGTCGCCATAGCTGCGCGGCAGCTGATCGAGCCCCTCGGCGCGGGCTTTGCGCTCCGTGTTGATGAGCTCCTCGCCCTGCCCCGCCGATCGAAACCTCACCGGCTCCAAGGCGATGAGAGTTGCGGCAAGGACAACCACGCAAACGACCGCCGCGATCCCAATCAGCACTTTGCGGTTGAACCGCGTCACCGGCCGCGGCCGCGCGCGCAGTGCTAACGGCTCAGCCTCGGCGTTCGTCCGCGCGCGTTGGTCGTCGCCGCTCACCGATTGCGCCCGCCCATATCTACGGCGCCGTCAGTGCGGCTGATACGGACTATCTGCTGCGGCTCGGCGCCCAGACGAAGCTCCGCGGCGGCGAACAGGCGATCGACGATGTAGTAGCGGCCGCGAACGCGATAGTTGACAAGCTCGGCGTCGCCGTTCGTTCCCACAACGAAGAGCGGCGGCGCCTCGCCCTGGTCGAGCCGCGCCGGGAACTCGATGTAGACCTTGCGCGTGTCGTCGAAGGCGCGCAGCGGCCGCCACGGCGGACTGTCCCCGGCAATCTCATAGCGAAAGCGCAGCTGGTCCAACATCACGCCAGCGTCGATGACTTGGCCTGCCGTTTCCGTTGCCTCCGCGTTACGCCCGCGCAGCGCGACCAACTGATCCGCTGGGTAACGCCACGACACCGCCGCCATGTAACTGCGTTCGGTACTTTCGAGCTCCAGGTGATAGACACGCCGATCGGTGGTGATCACGACGTTCGTTTTGAGGTCAGGCGCCGTCGGCTTCACAAGGATGTGAGTTTGCGCCGTCGCGCCCGTTCCGCTGGTCGTATCGCCGACAACCCAGCGCACCGTGTCGCCGGCGGAGACGGCTGTCAGTTTCTCCCCCGGTTCGAGCGCGATGTCGCTCACCTTCTCCGGCGCCGCATAAAGCCGATAGAGCGCGCCTTCGGTGAACGGATAGACCTGGACCGCGTTGAGATACCGTTCGCGCGCTGGCTCTTGGGACGCGGCACGGTTCGCCGCATCGACGCGCGCTTGTGGCGGGAGGCGCTTTAGCTTTTCACCTTTCTTCGGCAGCGGTTGGAGCTGACCGGGGAGCGGCAATGGCTCGGGCAAGGTGACAATTTCGACCGGCTTCGGCGGTTCGGGTGCTGCAACCGCCGGCTGGAACTCTTCCCGGTCGTAGGCGATCTGCGGCGGTCGCGCACCGGCGGCGCATGCGGCGAGCAGCAACGCTGAGGCAGAGACGGTTGCTTGGGTGAGTTTCATTGGGTTTCTCCGGCGTTGAGTTCGCGCGACCAGTCGAGGCCGTGCACATAGATTCCGAGCGGGTTCTTGCGCAGAACTTCGAGCGAGACCGGCTGGCGGATGATGATGGTGAGGATGCCCGTCCAACGTTCGAGCTTGGCGGCGTGAGCGTTTTCAAACTTGCGCTCGGTCCATTTGACTTGGAACGAGGTGTCGGAGGCGCGCACGACGCTCGTGACCTCGACCGAGACCGAACGCCGACCGACGGCTTTGAACGGATCGCTTGCGCGCGCAAACGCGTTCAGCGTCTCGGCCGCGCGGTCCGTCACGAAATCATAAGCATCGAGCCAATTCTTGCGCACGACGATCGGGTCGATCGAGAGCGAGCGCACGTCGACGATGAAGCGCGAGACGGTGGCGGCGATCTCGGCGTCCGTCGGATTGTAGGCGGTGGCGGCCGGCGCAATCGCCTGAACGCTGCCGAACTTGTCGACTTCGACGACATAGGGCGTGATGCGGCCTTGCGCCGACTGCCAGACGAGGCCTGCGGCCAGGAACGCCGACAGTCCAAGACAAGAGAGCGCCATCAACCGCCAGTTCATCGCCTGGACCCGGGCGGAGCCGATGCGGTCGTCCCAAACCTGGCGCGCGCGCTGGTAGGGCGTTTCGGCCGGCGGCGTGTCGCCGTACTTGTTCTGAGCGCGTTTGAACATCAGTGCCCTTCCTTCAGATCGGGATTGGCGGCGGCGCCTGGCCTGTCGCCGTCCTTCACCGTCTGTTCGATCGCGTGAACGCGGCGATGCCAGCGCTGCTCAGCGCGCAGGCGCTGTGCCCAAGCCGGGGTGCCAGCATTTCCCCCGGCGGAAGCATTGCCTGAGATCGGTGCTGTCGCCGATGCCACACTGCCGCTGCCGCGCGGTGCACTCGCAGGCGGATTCCCAGACGACGCATTTGCAACTGTCGTTCCAACGTTTGCGCCCACTGAGGCCGGTGGAGCTCCTGTCGCGTTCGACGCCGCGTTTGGAATGAGAGCGCCGGAACGCACGGCCGAGACTGCTCCTGCGGCTGCGCGTGCAGCGCCGACCGCAAGACTTCCCGCCGCCATGGTTCCCGCGCCAATCGCACCGACCGTGCCGATGGCGGCACCGGCGCCAAGCTGGGGCGCGCCGGCAACCAGCCCCGTCGCGATGCCCGGCCCGAAAATCCCAAGTCCAAAAAGCGCAATCGAGGCGAGCACCAAGGTCATCGCCTGTTCGAGATTCGGCTCTTGCGCGTTCAATGCTGTCGTGAACTCGTTGAACAGCGTCGTCCCGATGCCGACGATCACGGCCAAGACCATAATCTTGATGCCGGAGGAGAGGACATTGCCGAGCACGCGTTCGGCGAGGAACGCGCTCTTGCTCCAGAGCGCGAAGGGTACGAGCACAAAGCCCGCCAGCGTCGTGAGCTTGAACTCGATGATCGTGATGAAGAGCTGAACCGAGAGGATGAAGAACGAGAGGACGACGACGAGCCAGGCGAAGACGAGCACCAAGATCGTGACCGCGTTGTCGAAAAACGTCGTAAAGCCCAAGAGCGATCCGGCTTGTTCCATCAAGGGTTGGGCGGCCGTGAACCCGGTTCCTGCCACGTAGCCCGGCCGAAGCAGGTCTTGCGGGGTCAGCGTGTTGTTCGTGGCCTCGAGCCCCAACCCCGCAAACGACTGAAACACCACGCCTGAGAACACCGCCCAATTGTTCAAGATGAGCGCGAAAGCGCCGACATAGAGCACCTTGGCGAGGAGGCGCGCGATCAGGTTCGAGCTCTCGTCCATCGCCCACGAGAGACCTGCGAGCGTGATGTCGATCGCAACCAGGATCGACGTCAGAAACGCCACTTCGCCAGCAAGCAGACCGAACCCGGAGTCAATGTACCGGATGAATGTCTCCAGGAAGCGATCGATGACATTCACATTGTTCATGGGGTGCGCGCCTCTGACTTCGAGATCCGGTTCAGTTCGCCGGCGTGTAGACCTGGCCGTCGCCCAAGAACCGTTTGAACTGCGCCCTCGCCTGCTCCTGCGCTTGGGCTTGGCGCGCCTGCTCGACGGCTTGAGCCCGGTATTGCGCCGCCATCAGCTCTTGGGTCTGCAATTGCTGCTTCGCCGAAAGGGCGATGAGCTGGTTCGATGCCTGTTGCGCTTGCAGGCTTCCGATCGCCGCCTGACTTTCGGTGACGAGGCGCGACAGGGTCGACGCATCCGCCTCGACGTTGGCGACGACCTGCGCTTGCACCGTCATCGTGTGCTCCAAGGCCTTCATCGCCTCGCTCCAGCGCTCCAGGGCGCCGCGCCCGAGCTCTCTCGACGTGACAGTCGAGCCATAGCTCTCCGGAAACAACCGCTTGAACGCGCTTTCGGTCGCCTTCACGTCGAAGGCGATGCCCTTGGCCTTCGCCATCAGTTGGTTGATATCCTTGAGCGCGGCTTCGATCGCCGGAAGCGAGGTGAAATCGAGTTTCTCGAGGTGCTTGGCCATGTCCTCGATCATCCGCACTTCGTTCTGCAGGCTTTTGATCTGATTGTTGATCTGTTCGAGCGAACGCGCGGCCTGCAGCACGTTCTCCCCGAAATTCGAAGGATCGAAGACGATGACCGCGTGAGCGGGCGCGGTGACAAGCGCCAAAGCGGTGGCTGTCGTAAGAAGGAAGTTTTTGAGTCTGGTCATGGTTGATCCTCCTGGGGTTCGGGCACGAAGGGTGAGAAGTCGCGCATGAGATCGGCGGCCCAATCGAGACCCCGGCTCTTGAGCCAGGCATCGGCGAACGGCGCTTTGCCGAATTCTTCGAGAACACGGGCGATGCGCAGCTGCTCGGCGGCACTCGACGTGGCGCACAGGGCCAGGGCAATGGGACCCAAGCCCAGCTCGAACAGACGATTGCCGCGGCGCGATTGCAGATAGTAGTCGCGCTTGGGAACCGCGGCCGCGATCAATTGGATTTGACGCTCGTTCAGACCGAAGCGCTCGTAAGCCGCGCGCGACTGCGGTTCGAGCGCACGGTCGTTGGGCAAGAAAATCCGCTGCGGGCAACTCTCGATCAGCGCCGGCGCGATTTTGCTGTCGGCGATGTCGGCTAGCGATTGCGTCGCGAACACGACCGCGACATTTTTCTTCCGCAGCGTCTTCAGCCATTCACGAATGCGGCCTGCGAACAAGGGATCGTCGAGAAAGAGCCAAGCTTCGTCTAACAGTAGGAGTGTGGGCTTGCCATCGAACCGGGCCTCCAGCCGATGAAACAGATACGTGAGCACCGGTCCAACGGCGGCTTGGGCGTGCATCAGCTCTTCCATCTCGAAGCACTGGACCTGACCGAGGCTGAGATGATCTTCCGCGGCATCAAGCAAGCGCCCGAACGGACCTTCGAGCGTGTAAGGGCTGAGCGCGGACTTGAGCGCGTTCGACTGCAGCAACACGCAGAGCCCGGTCAGCGTACGCTCGGAGGGAGGCGCTCCGGCAAGATTGGTGAGCGCCGACCAGATCGCCTCTTTGATCTCAGGCGTAACCGCAACGCGTTCGTGCTGGAAGAGACCCTGCACCCATTCGCTGGCCCAGGCGCGCTCGGCCGGATCGTCGATGCGCAACAGCGGCTGGAACGCGAGCGATCCCGCCGCTGCCAGTGCGAAGTGCGTCCCACCCATCCCGAGCACAGCGGCGCGTGCGGAAAACCCCTTGTCGAAGATATAGACCTGCGCGTCTCGGTAGCGCCGGAACTGCAACGCCATCAGCGCCAGCAGCACCGACTTGCCGGCGCCCGTCGGCCCCACGATGAACATATGACCGACGTCGCCCACATGGGTCGACAGACGAAACGGGGTCGAACCTTGCGTCGCGGCCAAGAGCAACGGCGGGCCATCGAGATGGTCGTTGCGTTCGGGTCCGGCCCACACGGCGGAAAGCGGCATCAGATGTGCGAGGTTGAGCGTGTGCACCAGCGGCTGGCGTACATTGGCGTAGACCTGCCCCGGCAGCGAGCCGAGCCACGCCTCGACCGCATTCACCGTTTCGCGGATGGTCGTGAAGCCTCGTCCGTTGATGACACGCTCGACGGCGCGGAGCTTTTCGTTGGCGGCGAAAGCGCTCTCGTCCCAAACGACGAGCGTCGTCGTCATATAGCCGAACGCCACGTCGTCGCTGCCGAGTTCCTGCAGCGCCGCGTCGGCGTCGGCCGCCTTGTTGTCGGCATCGGTGTCGACGAGTGTCGTCGGCTCGTTGAACATAACTTCGCGCAGGATCGCGAGAATGGACTTGCGCTTGGCGAACCACTGCCGGCGCAGTTTCGTCAGCGTGTGTGTCGCCGCCGGTTTGTCGAGGGGCACGAAGCGGGTGACCCAACGATAGGGCACATGAAGATCGTTGAGTTCATCGAGCAGCCCCGGACGTGTGAGATTGGGAAACCCTCTGATGCTAAGGAGGCGCAAATGCTGTTCGCCCAACATCGGCTCAAGGCCGCCGAGCAATGGTTCGTCGACCAACACCGCGTCGAGATACATCGGCGTCTCGGGAACCGCGACCGGATGCCTCTTCGTCGAGATCGTGGCGTGCAGATAGGTCAGCGTCTCGCCATCGTCGAGCGCGCGCATCTCGGGCATGAGACCAGACAAGAGATCCTGAATGCGGCTGCTTTCGGCCTGGAAGAATGCGAGATGGTCCCGCCCGGCGAGGCTCTGCCCCAGGGCCGGAACTGGCCGGTCAAGCAGCGCTTGTTCCGCCCGGTTCACGCGGTCTTCGGGCGGCATATATAATAGTGTGAGGTGATAGGTGCTTTCGTGATGCGCGCGCTGCTGTTTTTGGCGGGTTTCCGCGCCTAGATCGAATGCTGGCTCGAACAGAGCGCGCCGCTCTTCATCGATCAGCCACGACAGGGAATCAGGAAAGGTTGCCGCCGGATACCCAGGCGCGGGCAAGCGTTCCGCCTCGACGAAGAGGGCCCAACCTCCACCCAAGCGGCGGAACACGTTGTTGAGCCGGGCGCAGGTTGCGACGAGTTCGGCTTCGGTCGCGCTCTCAAGATCGGGCCCGCGGAACCGGAACGTCCTCTGAAAACTCCCATCCTTGTTGAGCACGATCCCAGGCGCGATCAGGGCGGCCCACGGCAAATAGTCCGCCAGCAGCTTCGAGGTCCGCCGATATTCGCGCAGGTTCAGCATGAGAGATGCGCCTTGTGGCGAAGATGACGGCCCAAGACTTCGACAAACTGCGGATCGCGCTTGGCGGCGTAGACCGCGATTGCATGTCCGATGACGCCGAACAGGGCGCCCGCAATCCAGAGGCGCAGACCCAGCGCCAAGGCAGCCGCGATCGTGCCGTTCACGATCGCAACGGCACGCGGCGCACCTGCGAGCAGGATCGGCTCGGTCAGCGAACGGTGCAGCGGCACCTCAAAGCCCGGGACCGGCATCAAACGAGCGCTCCGCCGCCGAACGAGAAAAAGGTGAGAAAGAAGCTCGTCGCGGCAAAGGCGATCGAGAGACCGAAGACGATCTGCACCAAACGCCGGAAGCCGCCGGACGTCTCGCCGAAGGCAAGCGAGAGACCGGTGACGATGATGATGATCACGGCAACGATGCGGGCGACCGGTCCCTGGATCGAATCCAAGATCGATTGCAGCGGCGCCTCCCAGGGCATGTTCGAGCCGGCGGCGAACGCCGGGCTCGTGAGGGCCAAGAGCGCAACTGCGGACACCAGAAGCGCAAACCGACGATGAAATTTCATAAGCGAGGTCCTTCTTGGGCGAGGGTCAGCGGGTTCAAGGGATCGATCGTGCGCAGCCGGTAGTCGCCGCCGGCGAACCCTTCGACGACGGCAATCGTCTCGATCCGGCGGGCGCTGCCGCGTCCTGCGATAAAGACGATGAGATCGATCGCCTGCGCGATGAGTGAACGCGGGACAACCGTCACCGCTTCTTGGATCAGGAGTTCAAGCCGGGTCAGGGCCGAGGCCGCCGAGTTTGCGTGAACCGTCGCGATGCCGCCGGGATGGCCTGTGTTCCAGGCTTTGAGCATATCGAGCGCCTCGCCGCCCCTGACCTCGCCGACGATGATCCGGTCGGGTCGCAGGCGCATGGTCGAGCGCACGAGATCGGCAAGCGTCACGGCGCCGCGATGCGTACGCAAGGCGACCGTATCCTTCGCCGGACATTGAAGTTCGCGGGTGTCTTCGATCAGAACGATGCGCTCGTTGGCATCGGCCATTTCGGCGAGGAGGGCGTTGGCGAGCGTCGTCTTGCCCGAGCCGGTGCCGCCGGCGATCAAGATCGTCTTGCGGTCGGCGACGGCCTTGCGCAACACGGCCGCGTGGAGCGGCGTCAGAATTTGATCGGCCACATAGTCTTCAAGCCGCAGCACCTGGCCGATCGGCTTCCTGATCGAAAAGCACGGCGCGCTCGAAACAGGCGGCAAGATGCCCTCGAAGCGCTCGCCGCTCTCAGGCAGTTCGGCGCTCACGATGGGGGACGTGGCGCAGGCTTCGAGCCGGACGTGGCTCGCGATCAAGCGGATGATCCGCTCGACCTCCGAAGGCGCCAGCCGCACGCCGCTGTCGATACAACGCTGCCCTTGCCGTTCGACCCGCAGGCGACCATCAGCGTTGACCATGATCTCGACAACCGCCGGATCGGCGAGTGCCGCTGCGATGGCAGGGCCCATTGCGGTCCGCAACATCGTCCGCCGCCGCTCGCGGCTCTCGTCGCACGGGAGGGTGCCGTTCATTCGCGCACCTCATGACGCTCGCCCTCACCTTCGACGATGGCGTCGGACGTGATGCGCTCAAGGACATCGCGGGTGAGACTCTTTCCGCCCGAAATGCGTTTTCCGACTTGCTCGACGAAACTATTGAACCGCTCCGCTCCCAAGGCCTTTGCCTCGCGCTGATCGTCGTCCGGCAATGGCGCGGTCACGGTGAGCTCGAAGCGGATGAAGAGTGCCAGCGTCTCTAGGATCACCTGCTGGTCGCGTTCGATGCGTGCAAGGTGGCGGGCAATCTTCTCAAGGCGAACTTTCAGAACGGCATCGATCTCCGCCGCAGCGCCGCGCGCGAGATAGTGCTTCAGGGCGTCGCTCACAATCGCCGACTTCGACGTGCCGGGCTTTGCCGTCAAAGCATCGAGCCGGTCGCTTAGGTCGTCGTCGACGTAGATGTTGAGGCGAGGTTTCATGAGGGTCAGAAGCTCGGAATGAGGTCGTCGTCGCGCCGCGCCGGGTCGCCGTTCATGGCGTGGGCCTGTTGCGCCGGCGTGGTGCGGACGGGCTTGCGGACCGCTGACGTCACCATGTCGTCGTCAAGCAGATGAACGAGATCGTCTGACGGTTCTTCGACCACTCGAACCGTGGGCTCGCCGCCAAGGGCTGGATGACGCTGCAGACCGCCTTCGTCGTCACCGGCCTCGCTACTGAGGTCGTGCGCGAGTGCCGCCGCCAATCTCGCGTCGGTCACGCGCACCTGCCCGCTCCAATCGTCCGCCACGGGGGAACGCCGGAGGGTTGCGGGATTGGGAGCAGGCAGGATGCGGTCCGTGAAGTTCCGGTCGTCAAAGTACCGGAGCTTCTTGGCGCGGATTGGCGGCAGTCCAGAAATCAGAACGAGTTCATCGCGGGGCGGCAGCTGCATAACCTCGCCGGGTGTGAGCAGCGGGCGCGCCGTCTCTTGGCGGCTGATCATCACGTGGGCGAGCCAGGGTGCCAGCCGGTGGCCGGCATAGTTGCGCTGCGCGCGCAATTCCGTCGCGGTGCCGAGCGCATCCGAAATGCGCTTCGCCGTCCGTTCGTCGTTCGACGAGAACGCGATCCGCACGTGACAATTGTCGAGGATCGAATTGTTCTCGCCGTAAGCCTTCGAGACTTGATTGAGCGATTGCGCGATGAGGTAAGCCCGGATGCCGTAACCGGCCATAAAGGCGAGTGCCGTCTCGAAGAAGTCCAAGCGGCCAAGGGCTGGAAACTCGTCGAGCATCATCAGCACCTGATGGCGACGGCGCTTCGTAGGATCGCCCTCGAGTTTCTCGGTGAGGCGGCGGCCGATCTGATTAAGCACCAAACGCACAAGCGGCTTGGTCCGGGAAATGTCCGACGGCGGCACCACGAGGTAGAGCGAAGCCGGACGCTCGCCATCGACAAGATCGGCAATCCGCCAATCGCAGGCTGATGTCACCTGGGCCACCGTCGGATCGCGATAAAGACCCAGAAAGCTCATGGCGGTCGACAACACACCGGAGCGTTCATTCTCCGACTTGTTCAAAACTTCTCGCGCCGCTTGCGCGACGATCGGATGAACGAGCGGCTTCTCGCGCGTGCCCAGATGGTTCGTCGCCATCATGGCGCGCAACGTGTGCTCGAACGAACGCCTCGGATCGGACAGAAAGCTCGCGACGCGCGCGAGCGTCTTCTCCTGCTCAGCGTAGAGAACGTGAAGAATCACGCCGACCAACAGTGCGTGGCTGGTCTTTTCCCAATGGTTGCGCCGTTCCAGCGCGCCTTCCGGATCGACCAAGATGTCGGCGATATTCTGAACGTCGCGGACTTCGCAGGCGCCTCTGCGCACCTCGAGAAGAGGGTTGTAACGCGCGGACCGCTCGTCCGTCGGATTGAAAAGCAGGCAGGTCGAAAACGTAGAACGCCAACCGGCCGTGATCTGCCAGTTCTCGCCTTTGATGTCGTGAATGATGGCGCTTGAAGGCCAGGAGAGCAGTGTTGGAATGACGAGGCCCACGCCCTTGCCGGAGCGCGTGGGTGCAAACGCCATCACATGCTCGGGCCCTTGGTGGCGAAGGTAATGGGATTTCAGAGAACCGAGGAAAACCCCTATGGAACCAAACAGGCCGGCCGCGCCAATTTCCCGTGTGGTTGCCCACCGCGATGATCCGTAGGTCGTCACGAACTGATTTTGCCGTGCGCGCCAGAGCGATCCGGCAACCGCGACTACGCATCCAAGCATGCCGCTGCCGGCGGCAAGCATCCCGGCGCGGTCGAAGAGCTCAGGGGCGTACGCACCGTACGCATACCACCACTCGAAAAGGCGCCAGGGGTAGTAGATCGGAGCAGATAAAAATTCGAACCAAGGGGCACCGAGACGTGCCTGATGCCCCAGCATCGCCGCCGCCCATTGCGTCGATGCCCACACGCCGCCAATCACGATGGCGAATACGAGCGCAATCTGCCCAATAAGGAGGCGGGTCGGCGTCATTCACGTGCTCCATTCTTTAGAGCAAGTGATCTCGCGAAACGCGCGATTCAGAAATCGCGTTTATCTACGCTGATGTGCGCTTTCTTCTCAGGGCTTCGTTTCGACGTACGACCCATACCGGCCCATGCACGGGTATCCGCCCTTGGCTTTGTGCGCACCGAGGGTGGCGTCCATTGTCTTCTTGCTGAATTTCTTCCCGCACGAAGGACACTGAAAAACGAAGGACGGTCTTCCAAACGGACTGCCGCGGGTGCTACGCGATGGTGCCGGCGCTGCCGCCCACCGTGGCGCAATGCTTCGGCTCGCCGCCGGCGTGACGAATGCAGAGGCCTGCGGTGTCAGCTCGATTTCATAACGCGGCGAGAACGACTGATTTGTCACCCGCGCACCTTGAATGCGATCGACGCGATAACTGCGATGCTCGCCCTTGTCGACATTGATGGCGTGAAGGACGAGGTTGCTCTCCGCGGTGCGGCGGAGCGAATAGGCTTCGATGCGTCGTGTCGTTCCTTGGTACTCGAGGTCGACGCACAAACGGTTCGACGCGGCGAAGCGAATGCTCTCGAGGGCGGAGAGTGCGCCGCGCGCGACGGGTAAATTCAGCACCCGGTCGCGTACGACAGTCTCGCCGGCGGCCCGCGCGTATGCCGGGGGCGTTGCGGGAGCGTCGCCACCTTCGAGCCAAGCAAAGAAGCCCGGCAGTTCATCCCAGAGCGCGTCGAGCGGCGGCAGTGACGGAAGCTGATGGGCCAGCATCGTTTGCCATCCACCTTGCAGATCAGCTTTGTGCGCGCCGAGATCGGCAAGCCGCGGCACCCCAATACCTTTAAACGCGCACTTCTGCCGCAACACGTCCATCAGTACGCCCGGCAACGGGCGAGCGCTTTCGTTTCGAAAGAGGTTGACGACGTCGTAGAGATCGCGCGGCCGGGTGCGCTCGGCCAGCGCGCGCGTCTTTTCGCCGAACGCCTCCTCGTAGGCATAGGCCAGAACAGTAATGCCCTCTAGCGGCGCGTCGGAGTACGGATGAAAAATCGGGACGCGCGCCGGTTTGAGCACCAGTCTTTCGTCAGCTGTGAGATCAAGTTTTAGGCGCGGGGAACCCGTGCGTGGCGAAATCGGACCGCGATAGGTCAACTTGCCTTCGCAAGAAACGCCACCGCGCGGATTCTTGTAGATGTCGAAGTCCTGACCGTCGGGCGGCACTTCGATGCCGGAGCGTTCGTAGACCCAATCGCCGACGCGGGCAAAGACCCGCTTCAGATGCGCCGCATCAATGTCCGCTTCGTTCGTCAGCGTGAAGTCGAGGTCCTCCGAGAAACGATAGGTCTCGAAGTAACACTTCTTGAGACAGGTTCCGCCCTTGAACACCCAGCCATCGCTCAGTTCGCTCTGCGCATAGATGCCGGCCAAGACCCAGCCCAGCACCCAGTCCTTCTCGATGATGTGCGGGTTGAGGCCGAAGCGCGTCGCCGCATCGATGATTTCCCGCCGATCGATCATGTGCGTTTGCTCCGAATCCAACTGTCGGGAACCCACAAGCGCCAGCGCGTGACCAGGCGGTCGCAAGGTAACGACGGATCCAACTTTGCCGTACCTTTGGTCAGATGACGGCGGCATTGGACGGCGAGATCGGCCGCCGCACCGCTTCGCTCGGCGAGATACCCCAAACGCTTGAACGTTGCGCCGCTTCCGAGCCGCGTCGCATAGGCCAAAAGTTTGACGTCATCGCGATCACGATGCCGCAAGTAGCGGCGAAAACAGTCGGACACGTGCTCGGCGCCGCCGCCCATCGCCGGATCGTCAAGCATGTCGGCGATCGTGCGCGGGACATCCGACACAAGGACTTTCGTGCTGTGACGCCAAACGACGCTGGTGCCGAACAGCCGATCCTCGTCGATGTGTTTCAAGGTGAATTCTGCGCCGTGGCGTATCACGGACTTGCGACGCACTGGACGGCTGGTCGCGACAACGATGTCACGAAAAATCTGTTCGGTGAGGTCCCAATGCTCGGCCGCGGAACGGCCGCCGACATAGCCCGGCGCGAACAGCGTCGGCACAAGCACCCAAGGGTCGTCGAGCACGTGCTCCGAACCGAGCGACTCGAGCTGAACGGGAACGTAGGCGCCGCTGCCCACGCGCCTCAACCAGCGTTGGCTGACCCAGCGCGACATCAGCTTCGCCGCGACGGCACGCGAGACACCGAAGGCGCGCACCGCATCGTCGATCCGGATGACGTCGCCGGCTTGCCGGACGAGATCCGACAGACGCTGACGGCCGCGGGGCAGGCTTTCGGTTATCGGTTCGCCCGTTCTTTCTCGCATAAATTCACATAAATCGCGATTTTCAGTAGCCATACTATACCGCAGCTGTTAACGACGTACACTATAATATCAGTGCCATAATTCGCATTTTTCGCGATTTTTCATGGATACTCCATATCAAACCACGGTGGGACCGGCCTTCCCTCGACCAAAGCGCCAAGACACGATCCCGCCGCGCGCCAGACCAGAAACAGCCTGCCCCAATCTGGGCTCAAGCACCGCGCGCCATGGTACCAATGTGAAATCCCTTGCCCTTTGAATCACCGCAAACCGCCCGCTGACGAGATCAAGCCGCTTGACGTATTTTCCTTCAACCCGCCCTGCCCCGCCGAACTCTGCGTAGGGCAACTGCAACTCCCCCGACACCTGCGCCGCGACCCGCGTGAGCTCGCGCCGGCGAAGCACTGCCAACAGGTTGGCCCGAACCACGAACTGACCCCGACGCTCCTCCGCGAGGCCTTGCTCGATCAGCCATTGCCGGCGCCGCGCCAACGCGTCCTTCACCTCACGCCCGAACCCAGCATCGCGCGCCGTGGCAGCATCATCTCCGACCAACTGCCGATCCAACCACGTGGCCGCATCGGCCGTGACGATTTTGGCCAGAGGCACCGTCGCAACAACTTCAATCTTGACTGGCGCGTCCCGTGATCGGCGCTGCTCATAAGATCGCGCCGATTCCAGAAAGTCGGTAGGCACTCGCCAAGTCCCATCCGCTTCGCGCTCACCAACGCCTGCGCGCCGCAACGCCTCCAAGCGTCGCACATGTGCTGCAACGAACTCACCGCTCGCGGCGGGATCGCTCGCGGCGTGGAGCGCCACGCTGTAGCGTCCACCATTGCACGCTGCAATATCGGCAATCGTCCGATCGGTTTGACGGGCATCGGCCGCGCGCGGTTCGACGGACACGATCGCCCCGCGTGCCACCAGCTCGATGTGGTCACCTGATCCGATGTCGACCCAATGCGAGCGGCCATCGGTGCCGTCGATGACCATGTAGTGGCGATCGCTCGCATCGTTCAGCCCGCGCTCGACCAACCGCCCGACAATCCGCCTCTCGCGCGCCGGATCAAAGATGACGTGGTCCGCCGGCGCGCGCTCGATGCGGGCCGCTTTGAGCGCCCGGTGCATCGTCTTGATGATGTCGTCGCGCTCGCCCATCCGCCGCAGCGTTGCTTCGATCTCGGCCGAGAGATGCCACACACCCGGCGACACCTCCTCGGCGAGACCGAGCAGCCTCAAATGTTGGATGCGACCGGCACGTAGCGTCTGCTGGAAGCGCTGATGCGGGCTGCCGGCTGTCTCCGTCACGGTAACTGAGCCTCGCTCCAAGGCATCGCGAAGCAACCGCCGGTCGATGCTCGTCAACCGGTCTTGCGTCACTTCTTGGGCAAGCCTCTGCTCAATCTCGAGGTCGGTCCGCGGTCCCAGGTCGAGCGTGACGAGTTGGATCGCCCGCTGACGCATGCCGTTAGAAATGTATTCGCGCGCAATAACCAGATCGCGTCCCTGGTCATCCTTGCCCCTGACCACCACGTGGCTGTGCGGCTGGCCGGTGTTGAAGTGATCGACCGCAACCCAATCGAGTTTGGTGTCGAGGTCCCGTTCCACCTGCGCCATCAACCGCCGCACGAACGGCTTCAGGTCCTCGTACTCGACGGCATCTTCGGCCGCGACGATGAAGCGGAACTGATGACGGTCGCCCTCGGCGCGTTCGAGAAACGCTTTGCCGTCCGTACGATCGTGGGCCGCATCATAGAGCTCGCCAGGCGCGCCCTCACGCGTGACGCCATCGCGTTGAATGTAACGCAGATGGAGCCGGGCGCCTTTCAGTCCGCGCGCCCCGATCTTCACGATCCGCGCCTTGATCACGACGCGACGGTTGCGGAACGCGGCGTGCCGGTCGGCCAACACGCGGCCGACGCCGGCGCCCCGCCCGATCCTGCTCCCGTCAAAGCGTTGCTTTCGCCCAACATGACCCAGCGCCCGGCCGCTCGCCGACGACGCGGCGTGCAACACGCGTTGGAGGTAACGCTGGGTGCGTCCGCCGTCCTGCGATCGGACCTTTCCAAGTTTAGGTTCGAAGTCGTCGTCTTGGCTCATGAGCAAGCGCGCCCGCATAGCACGAGTTACGTAGTCGTCACGTCCGCTAACGCAAGCCGCCGCATCCGATTCAACGGCCCAAATTCGTATGGTACTGTTTTGGTGCCAGCGGTCCGCGGCTGGCACCATTGTTTTGGATGTGCAGGGCGGGACAGCGACGGTCATAGTGTCACCGCTTTTATCTTGCCCTCCAAATTTTCGAGATGGGGTCATTGTCTCATCTGCGCTCAACTACGATCACCTAATGAGAAAAAATTGCTACGCGAAGCGGTCTCAACAGTGACCGAGTGTCCCTGCCAATCGGTCGGGCCGCAGATCGAGGCTCAGTCAGAACGTCCACAGCGGTGAAAGAACACCCACCACATCGGTGCGCAAACTCGGCCCGAAGTAGCGCCCATCGAACGACGCTGGCGCATGGTTGAGGAGAAAAAACTGCCCCTCCGAAAGCACCTCGCAACCCGTCCAAGGCACCAGGGAACGCCCGAGTCTGTCGTGCGTGAGTGTGTCGGCGCGGCGCTGGCCATTGATGTAAATTGCACGCCCGGCGGCACAGATTCTATCGCCAGCAATTGCAGCCACGCGCTTGATCGCCGGGGTATCGGCAGGCATATAACCACGTTCCGCAGCCAGGCGCCGCGCTGCCGCCGGTAGCCACACGAGCACAAGATCACCCCGAGTGAGTGCACCGGGACGGCTCAGCCAATAGAGCCCAACCGGCATGCTCGCACTGGCGTTCCAAACGACGAACGGCATAGGCTTTGTGCAGGCCGCGAAGCCAAGACCGGCGCAAACACCGACGGCCAAGGCAACAGCTGAGGGTCGCCAACGCCGCTGACCGCAGACCCGCAACCGCTCCACTTTCCCGCAGCCCCTAACCATCGGACGTGCTCCGTTTGAGGTGCGCATTCGACCAGGCTTCGAGATCGCCAATGTGATAGCGGACGTAGCGCCCGTGTTTGCGGTAGACCGGTCCCAGACCTTGGACGCGCATCTTTTCGAGGGTCCGCCGCGAGAGCCCGACAAAGAAAGCAGCCTGCGCCGTGCTCAGGAACGGACTCCCTTTCCTGGCTTTCGCGGCGCGGTCGGCATCGTCGTCCATGGTGTCCCTCGTGCGCGGCGTGCGTGACAGA
This sequence comes from uncultured Flavobacteriaceae bacterium, assembly GCA_964647355.1. GTDB lineage: Bacteria > Pseudomonadota > Alphaproteobacteria > Micropepsales > Micropepsaceae > SZUA-430. Next base: position 72,004 of record CAZYGK010000002.1, read on the forward strand.
GATGTCGCGCGATGAGGGAAAGCATGAGCGCACGCGGTGCCGCTGGGGACCGGCGAATTTGCGCTGCCGAGAATTCGCCGGAGGCAAGACCAATCCAGCGCCGCACCGTCCGGTTCGGTGCAGCGCTGGCGTCGATGAGTCCGGCACTGGTGGGACCGGCGACAAGGCTGCCGGCGGATCGTCCAGACGGTCCCCGCGCGTGACCCCGCTATCCGCGGGCGGGCTTTCATCACGCACGTCGCGATGGGAGACCGGGCCTCGACGAGACGGCCCCGCAGCCCTTTAAGGCTGCGAGGCCGGGTTCGGATCAGTCGGCCGGATTCCAGATCACGGCGAAGTGGTCGTCGCTTTCGCCGGGCGCGCGGCCCAGATTGGCGTAGAGCTTCCGCGGACCGAACTCGGGCGCGGCGAGGCTCAAGGACACGTAGTCCTTGCCCGAAGTCTCGCCGTGACGGACCCAGCCCGCCCCGACATCGGCGTTATGCGGTGCACCACATAACGCCGATTATGCGGAGTTGAAGATTATGCGGAGCGGCGCCGGCTGAGGCGCGCGGTTCGGCCGTTTTGCAGGCTTGGGACTCCACATAATAACGGAGCTTGAGAGCCGCGGCGCCGTGCAGCGCCGCGGCCCGAGAGGCTTGGGTCAACGCGACCAGATGAGCGTATGACTGCCGTCTTTCTCGACGAGGTTGGCGAAGATCGGCGCCGGGAAGGACGGGTCGTCGAGCTTCACCGAGTGATAGACGGTGTTCTCCTGCGACGTGCGCTTCCAGGCCGCGCCGATCTCCACGGTGCCGACGAAGACGCGCAGGTCGGGCGCTTTCTCGTTCTGCGACGCTTCGGCGGGCGTCAGGCGCGCCTTCACGTTGAGAGAAAGAGTGCGGATGGTGCCGACGTAGCTGCCGTCTTCGCCGCGGGTGAAGTTGCCGATTTGAGCCATGATGATCTCCTGTTTGATCTGACAAGGACCCGCGCCCATCGCGGGCCTTGATGGCGGTCTTGAGCGCCGCGACGGCCTGCCCGCAGCCTTTGGCCCGCAGCGACGAGCGGAGGATGGCGGTGGCGCGATCTTGTTGCTTCGCGAGGAATGACGGCCTTGGCCGTCAGGGGAAGAAGATCGCGCTCGGAGCCATTGCGGGAGGTAAGGCCGGCGAGCACCGCGAGCGCATCGTGGCGCCCGATCCGTCAAATCAAGGTCCTCGATGGCGACGCCGGGTCCCTTGGATCAACCGGAGATCACAAGCTCAGGCAACTTCATCGGTGGCGAGACGCAGTGTGCCGGATACCAAACCGTCCTTGAGCTTGTGCAGAGAGCCTCAGCCGGCGCAGCATGAGAGTTTGTGAATGTCGCGGTCGAAGGCCTGTGCTGCAAGCTTCAGTCCTTCCACCGTCGTCAGGTACGGAAAGACCGTGTCACCAAGTTGGCGCGCCGTCATCCGCTGCTTCAGCGCCATCACCAGAGTCTGGATGCTGTCGGCGCCCTCCGGGGCGACGATCTGCCCACCCAAGACGCGGTCGCTCTTGGCGTCGGCAACGAGCTTGATCAGTCCGCGCGTGTCGCGCGCGGCGAGCGCGCGGGGCACCTGATCAATGGGCACGATCGAGGTCTTGACGTCGTAGCCTGCGCGCCTCGCGTCAGCCTCGGTCAATCCGACGCCGGCGACTTGAGGATCGGTGAAGACCACCCACGGCATGGCGTCGTTCGAATAGACGAGGTCTCCACCCAAGGCGTTGCGGGCGGCGAGCTTAGCCCCGTAGGCCGCCATATAGACGAATTGATCGCGACCCGTCACGTCACCGGCCGCGTAGACACCACTGCGCGTCGTGCGCATGCGGTCGTCGACGACGATGCCGCCGCGTTCGTCCTGCAGTACGCCCGCGGCCGGCAGGTCCAGATGCTCGACGTTCGGTGTGCGTCCCGTGGCGACCAGAAGCTTCTCGGCATCGAGCTCGATCAGGGCGTCTTGTTCCTTGATAAGAAGCGTCACCCCGCCATTGTCTTCGCGGGCCTCACGATATTGGACCCCGCACACGATGCGCACACCTTCCTGGCGCAGGGCTTCGGTCAGTGCGGATGATGCCTCCGGCTCGGCTTGCGGCAACAGACGGGACCGGCACACGACCGTCACTTCCGTTCCCATGCGCGCCATCATTTGGGCAAGCTCCACGCCGACGAAGCCGCCGCCGACGACAATCAAGCTTTTGGGCAGGCGCTCAAGCTCGAGCAGCGACGTGCTCGTGAGATAGGGTACTTTCTCGAGGCCACGAATGGGCGGAATCGCGGGGCGAGCGCCCGTGGCGATCACGGTCTTGCCGACACGGAGGGATTGGCCCGAAAGGCTTACTCCGTTTGGTGCCAACCTTGTTCGACCTTCGAGGTAGGCGATGCGATCGTAGTTGTGCAGCAGGTCGATGTACTTGCGTTGGCGCAAGTCGGCGACCAAGGCGTCTTTGGTCGCAATCAGCCGGCGCCAATCGGCCACATAGGCCTCGCCGACGAGGCCCTCGAACCGGCTCGCGGCGCGTGCGCCGTGCAGCGCTTCGGCGGCTCGGATCATGGTCTTCGAGGGGACGCACCCGACGTTGACGCATGTGCCCCCGATCACGCCATCACCGAGAAGCGCAACCTGCGCGCCTTCCTCGGCCGCGGCGATCGCTGCCGAAAAGCCGGCGGATCCCGCACCAATGACCGCAAGGTCATAGGCCTTGTTCGCGCAGCAATCGGACATTCCGGTGCCTCGGTTGGAGTTTAGCTTGCAAGCCGGGCCGGGTAGCCGGCATTCGTCGAGGCAGCGGCAATCGCGTCGGGCGTCGTCAGCGAGCGGTCGTAGGTGACCGTCGCCGTCTTCGTCTTGAAGTCCACGTCGACGCTGCGAACGCCCGGCACTTTGGACATCGCAGCCTTCACGGTGATCGGACAGGTTGCGCAAGACATGTTGTCGACGACGAACGTCGCGGTCGCGAGACTCTGCGCCTCGCTTGCCGTCGGTTCGGGCGAGGAAGCGAAGCTCTGCATCGTTGCGAGGAATCCGCCCGCGGCGAGCAGTGCACTTGCGGCAAGGATAAGCGATCTCGTTCTCATGCGTTGTCTCCTCTCAGTAGAAGAAGGGTGCCCACCAGTCGATCGTGAGCGCGAGAGCGACGAGAGTCGTCGCGACCCACAGGGCCGTCTGGGTGACGATCGAAGATCGGGGCGTTGCGCAATCGCAGGCGACCTTCGGCCGGAAATAGACCTGGCGGAAGCCGAGACCCAACAAGATCAGCGTGGCCGCGATGAAGAAGGGCTTGAAGGGCTCGAGGGCGGTCAGAGTGCCGATCCAGGCGCCTGAAACGCCGATCGTGACGAGCACCAGGGGCACGATACAGCAGGTCGAGGCAAGGAGCGCGCCGACGACGCCGCCGGCCGCCAGCCAGCCGGTGCGCGTGCTGCCGTCCGAGGACTGTTGCTTGGTGCTGTTCTCGGTCATGTGCTGTCCGCCGCCTCGCGTCTTCGACACGGCTTTGCTACGGTCTGTAGTGGCTACAGAGTCAAGAGGAGCGCGGCGATGGCCGGTCACAAACGCGCGATTGCACTTCAGCGGGCCCAATTGGCGCACCGCACGGGCTGCAATCTCGAAACCATTCGCTACTACGAAAAGATCGGCATGCTGCCTGCGCCGCCCCGGTCGCCTGCCGGCTACCGCACCTATGGCGAGGAGCACGTCAAGAGATTGCGGTTCATTCTGCGCGGCCGCGAACTCGGCTTCTCCATCGAGGAGATTCGCGGCTTGCTGGGGCTCGTCGATCGCGGCACGGCAACTTGCGCCGAGGTGAAGCGCCGCACCGAACACCACCTTGCCGACGTGCGAGCCAAGATCGCCGATCTCAAACGGATCGAGAGAGTCCTGGCTGCAACAGCTTCACGATGCACGGGCAATGCGGTTCCCGAATGCCCGATGCTGGAGGCGCTCGCAGCCTGATCGCGTGCGAGCGCGCATCGGTTGAGCACTCCCGCGCCATCGCCGATCATCTCCGGACGCAAATGGCACGCGGCCTTCGAAAATGGCCAATCTCCTGTGGAGAAGCGATCGCTGCCGCGGTCGTAAGCTCCGGCGCCAATGCGACACGCCGCAAGCTTCCGCCTCCCGTCCGGACAAGGAGGCATCATGTCGAAGGGATCGAAGAAGAAACCGGTGGCGCCGCGCCTGCACTTTGCAAGGCCGTATGTCGAAGGCTTCAAGGATTGGCTTCGCGACCGCGGTTACACGGCGAACACCATCACGGAGAAAGTGCGGCTGCTTGCAGGATGGGCCGATTGGATGGCGGGCGCCGGCTATAGGCTCGACACGATAGTGGCGGGCCATGAAGCATCGAGGTCGGCGTTCATCGGAAAGAAGAGCATCCGACGGCACGTCGGATCGGGCACGGTCTTCATTCGCTATCTTCGGCATCGCGGGGTTGTTGCACCTCCGCCGGCGCTACCGACGCCTTCCGACAGATGGCCGCTGATCGGTGCGTTCCGTGCCTGGATGCGTGAGCATCGCGGGGTTGCGGATTCGACACTCGACAACTCGCAGCGCGATATCGTCGCCCTGCTCGAAGCGCTCGGCAGCGATCCGAAAGCCTATACCACCCCATCGCTACGGTTCTTCGTGCGCAGGCGCTGCAAGCGGTTCAACGCTCGTCGCGCACAGGCCGTTGGCGTGGCGATGCGCGCCTTCCTGCGGTTCTTGATTGCAAACGGCCAATGTCCGGCAGGACGCGATCGAGCCATTCCCGATTTTGCCGACTGGAAGCTGGCGAGTATCCCACGCTACCTTCCGCAGGAGGATGTCGAGCGCGCGATTGCGGCGTGTGACGGCGAACGGCGGCTCCGCGACAAAGCCATCGTGCTGTTGCTTGCGCGCTTGGGCCTGAGAGCCGGCGAGGTTGCAGCCCTCAAGATCGCCGACATCGACTGGAAGAACGGTCGGCTTGCGATCAATGGCGGCAAGTCGAGGCGTGCCGACTGGCTTCCGCTGACGCAAGAGGTCGGCGATGCGATCCTCGCCTATCTCCGGCATGCGCGACCACGCTTGGCGACACCGCTTCTCTTCCTGACCGAGTTCGCGCCGTTGCGGCCGGTCACACGCATCACGATCAAATGCGTGGTGGGACGCACGCTTGTCCGCGCCGGGATCGAGAGCCCGAGCTACGGCGCACATGTGCTGCGCCACTCCGCGGCGACGGCCATGCTGCGCCAGGGCGTGAGTCTGGACGGTGTCCGCGCCGTGCTGCGTCACACATCGCCGTCGATGACCATGCACTATGCCAAGGTCGACATCGGCCTCCTGTCCGAGATTGCCCAGCCTTGGGCGGGGAGGCCCTCATGCTGAGCGGCCATATCGAGCGCTACATCAGGCTCCGCCGAGCTGCCGGGTACAAGCTCGATGAAGCTGCCCGCAGTATGCGGGCCTTCGCCCGGTTTGCAGCGGCGAAAGGCGATGTGAGCCTGAAGGCGGCAACAGCCGTCGAATGGGCTTCGTCCGGTTGTACGCCCAATCACCGCGGCCGGAGGCTCAGTCACCTCGTGCGGCTGGGGCACTTCCTGCACGCCGAAGATCCCGCGCACGAGGTCCCGCCCGCCGGACTGTTCATCAGGTCGATGGTCAGGCCGTCGCCTTACATCTACACGTCCGAGGAGCTCGCCCGCATTTTGGAGACGGCCGGGCGGCTACGGCGAAGCAAGCTCACCCCGCTCAGGGCTGAGCTCTATCAGATGCTGTTCGGGCTGATCGCCGCCACGGGCTTGCGCATCTCCGAGGCCTTGCGCCTGCGCTTCGACGACATTCTGCCGGGCGGCGTTCTTCGTATCCGCAACACCAAGTTCAACAAGAGCCGGCTGGTGCCGCTGCACGCCTCCGTGGTCGCAGTGCTCAACAAATACGTGGCGATGCGGCGGCGGATCAGGACGCGTGACCCGCATCTGTTTGTGAGGGAACACGGCAAGCCGATGGAGCCGAGGACCGTGGAAGCGACCTTCAGACGCGTCTTGACGCTCGCCGGCATCGCGCCGGAGCGGCAGCGGCGACCGCGCCTTCACGATCTGCGGCACACCTTCGCGACCCGCGTCCTGCAGCAATGCGGCGTGCAGCCCGAGGCGATCGCACGCCACTTTGTGGCGCTCTCGACCTATCTCGGCCATTCGAAGGTTGCGCACACCTATTGGTACTTGGAAGCGACGCCCGATTTGATGGTCGATATCGCGGCTCTCGCCGAGGCGTTCGTCGCCAAGGAGGCCGCATGACGCTTCTCGCTCCTCTGATCACCGGCTATCTGCGCGACTACATGCCGGGCCAGCGTGGCTACAGCCCGCACAGTTGCGAGACCTACGCCCATAGCTTCCGGCTTCTGTTCGCCTTCGCCGCCACACGGCAGGGCACGACGCCCTCGAAGCTTCATGTCGAGCAGCTCGACGCTCAACTCGTGATGGACTTCTTGAGCCACATCGAGCGCGAGCGCGGCAATGGTCCCGTCACCCGCAACGTGCGCCTGGCCGCCGTCAAAGCCTTCATGCGCTATGTCGAATTCCGCCTGCCGTCGGCCTTGGAGCAGGTCGGCCAAATCCGGGCCATTCCGACCAAGCGGCACGATCACAAGCTCATCCGTCATCTGACGATGGCTGAAGTGCGTGCGATCCTCAACGCACCGGACTTGTCGACACGCCTTGGAATCCGTGACCGTGCAATGTTGCATCTGTGCTTTGCGGCGGGTCTGCGCGTCTCCGAGTTGGTGGGCGCGCTCATGGAGAATCTCTCTTTGCGCCGTCCGCCGAGCATCTTGGTCCACGGCAAGGGCCGCAAGGAGCGCTGTCTGCCGCTGTGGAAGGAGACGGCGAGCGATCTAAGAGCATGGCTCGCTGTTCGTGGGAGCATTCGCGGCGCCGAGCTGTTCGTCAACGCGGAAGGCGCGCCGATGACACGCGCCGGCTTCGAATACATTCTCGACAAGCATGCGAAAGCCGCAACCAAACCCTGTCCGTCGTTGTGCGGGCGTACGGTGTCGCCGCATCAGCTGCGGCACAGCTGCGCACTGACCATGCTGCAGGCAACGCGCGACATCCGCAAAGTTGCCTTGTGGCTCGGTCATAGCGACGTACGCACCACGGAGGTCTATCTCCGGATGGACCCGACCGAGAAGCTCGAAGCCGTCGAGGCCGTGCTGCCGCCCGAGTTGCGGCGGGGCCGATTCAAGGCGCCGGATGCACTGATCGCCTCTCTCTTGGAGGACGCCATGCCGTCACCGGGATGAGGGCGGCCTCCATATCACGCTCAGCTGCGCCGTACTCCACCGCCCTCGCAACGACGAACGGAGATCGCGACTTCTCCTCTTGCGACGAGCGGGGCGGCGTGCCCGCAGCCGTGTGCGAGGATACTTCTGTGGCTGTTGGCTTGCGTCTCGCCACCGATGAAGTTGCCTGAGCTTGTGATCTCCGGTTGATCCAAGGGACCCGGCGTCGCCATCGAGGACCTTGATTTGACGGATCGGGCGCCACGATGCGCTCGCGGTGCTCGCCGGCCTTACCTCCCGCAATGGCTCCGAGCGCGATCTTCTTCCCCTGACGGCCAAGGCCGTCATTCCTCGCGAAGCAACAAGATCGCGCCACCGCCATCCTCCGCTCGTCGCTGCGGGCCAAAGGCTGCGGGCAGGCCGTCGCGGCGCTCAAGACCGCCATCAAGGCCCGCGATGGGCGCGGGTCCTTGTCAGATCAAACAGGAGATCATCATGGCTCAAATCGGCAACTTCACCCGCGGCGAAGACGGCAGCTACGTCGGCACCATCCGCACTCTTTCTCTCAACGTGAAGGCGCGCCTGACGCCCGCCGAAGCGTCGCAGAACGAGAAAGCGCCCGACCTGCGCGTCTTCGTCGGCACCGTGGAGATCGGCGCGGCCTGGAAGCGCACGTCGCAGGAGAACACCGTCTATCACTCGGTGAAGCTCGACGACCCGTCCTTCCCGGCGCCGATCTTCGCCAACCTCGTCGAGAAAGACGGCAGTCATACGCTCATCTGGTCGCGTTGACCCAAGCCTCTCGGGCCGCGGCGCTGCACGGCGCCGCGGCTCTCAAGCTCCGTTATTATGTGGAGTCCCAAGCCTGCAAAACGGCCGAACCGCGCGCCTCAGCCGGCGCCGCTCCGCATAATCTTCAACTCCGCATAATCGGCGCCGCTCGAGACCACCCGGAAGTCGGGCTGATTGTCGGCGGATTTGTTTGCGTTGGGCACGATTTCGATGTCGGCGCGGATCGTGAGCGTCTTGAGCTGACCCTTAAAGCCGCCATTCGCTTGGCGCGTGACGTAACCGATTGCAGGCATGATACCGATCTCCTTCTTAAAGCCCCCTAAGGAACCATTTCCCGTGGGGCGATCGCCGGACCCATGGGCTTGGCCGGCGCGTTGAACCGAAGGCCGGAGCGATCAGCGGCGGACCCGAGACCGAAGGTTTTTTGAAGCGAAGCGTCCGCGAGGAGCCGCTCTCAAGCGGCGGGGAAAAAACCTGCGGGCGAGGGTTTCAAAGAGACGGCAAAGCCCATAGGTCACTTCAGCGAGAGCTCACGGGAAATGGTGTCCATGCGGGCGCAAAGAAGGCGATTGTTCTGCCGAAACGGTGACGGCACTCCCGCTCGAACGACGGCGCTTCACGCGTCGCGCAAGCGTTCCGGCCGCGACGATCACGCCGTCCGTCGCCACGAAATCCGACCGGCCGGCCGCCTTCCGATTGCGAGAAATCTGGCGGCTGCGGGCGGGCGCAATTGTCCGTCCGGTGCCATGACGCGACATGTCATTACGACACGACACGCCCACGTTCGGTCCCTCGAAGCTCGGACCAATCTGGGCTGCGCGCCGGGCGAAGGCGCACCACATACAGTGATCGGCGGCGGCTGCACCGCCGCCGCCGAACGGCCTTATCTCTGCAGGAACAATTCGGCGATTCCGGTCCATGCCTCGACATGCGAAAGCCCGCCGCGTGCGGTGTAGCCACGCGGCGGAAACGACATCCAGCCCGGCAGCCAACCCGCGACCTTGGCCCGTCCGTTCGCGCCGTCGAGATGATCGCGGACGATCTGCTTCTGGGTTTTGAGCTTCTCAGCGACATTGCCGTCCGCGACCGCCTTACCAGCGATCTCCGCCAACATGGCGTTGACCACACTCTTCTCGCGCAGCAACTCGAAGAACATGTCATCGGGCGTCCAAGTCTTGGCAGGATCGACTTTGAGATGCACGCCGACCGCCTCGACAAGAGCGCCACCCGCTGCAAGCGTCTCGGCGGCCACGACGGCGAGCACGCGCATCACCTCGGCGTCCGGCAGCTTCAACAACGCCGCGAATACGCGCGCGGCAGCACTCTCCCCGCCGCCTTGCACGAGCGCGCCACCCTCATCGTCGAGGCCGAGCAAGCTCACGATTTCAGCCCGCTTGCGCGCGAAATCGCCCTGGGCCGGGCTCGCGGCGATGCTTTCGCCAATCGCCTTCGACTTCGGCGTCTGGGGTTCGGCCTTCACCTGCCAGAGTGGCGAACCGCAAATCACCTGCGCGATCACGAGGCGCAGCGCGACCTGCGGTTCGCTCAAGAGGTCGATCCGAACGGCGGCATGGCGGTGCAGATCGATGTAGTTCTGCAGCGCCCCCGAAACTTCGGACCGTGCCGCCGCGACCGGCGCACCGTCAACGGCTTCGTCCGCATCCGCCTGCGCCCGCCGCGTGTCCCTTGAGCCAAGATAACCCTCGAACGCTTCGACACTGCCGCGTTCCGACACGGCGATGAACACATGCCCGCCCTTCTTCTTCGAGACCTTTTCGTGCGCCCAAGTCTCGAACCGCGCGCCCGGCTCCAGGATCACGACCTCGCGCCAGCCGCTCGCGAGATAGGAGTCGCGCTTCGCCGCTATCGCTTTGTTTTGCAAGTCCCAGAACAATTCCACATCCGCGAAATACGCTTCCTCGCCGAACAGATCGGCCACGATTTTCCCGTGATAGTCGTCGAGCTGAAACAACGCCGCCTTGGTTGAAATCGTGTTGCCGCCGAACAGCCAGTGTTTCAGGTGCTGGCCGAACGGCACGTGTGCGCTTTCGTCCTTGAACAGCTGTACCCACTCCTGCTGCTGCGCCTTCGTCGCCAGGGTGAGATGGCGGATCGTCTCGGCGTCGATCTCCTCGCGCCGGTAAGCCTCTTTGATCTTCGGCAACAGGTTTCCGAGCGCAAGGCGGCGTTTGACCGCCACTCCCGTGACGCCGAATGTCGCTGCGATATCGGCGACCGATTTGCCCTGTTTGACCAGCCGCACGAATGTGTCGTGCTGCGCCATTTCGTCGGGATCGAGACGCGCCACATTCTCGATCAAAGAGGCTTCCAAGGCCGCCGCGTCGTCGCCATCGTCCATCACGGCGCACGGCAGAGGCGCACTCTCGCCTTGCTCTTGCGCCACCGCCTTCGCGGCGAAATAGCGCCGCCGCCCGGCGACGATTTCGAAGCCCTCGGCGTTCGCCCGCACGAGAAGCGGCTGCAAGATGCCGCGCGCGCGGACGCTCGGCAGAATGTCCGACACATCCGGCGCGCGTTTGCCGTGACGCATGTTCATCGGCGAGACGTGCAAGCGGTCGAGTTCGATATGTTGAAGTTGCATGACAGATACTCCTTTGGGTTTAAGGGACCGGCTCCGCAGAACTGCAACGCAATGAAGGCGGAGCCGGTGTGCGCGTCAGCGCTCGGGCTCCGCCGGGTCCGGCGAAATCTCGGATTGATCGTTCGCGCCGTGCGTGGACGCGGTTGCGTGTTCGGCCTCGGGTTGTGCGCGAAACGCCAGCAGATTGTCGGCTGCTTTCGAGGCTGCCGACGCCGCGCGAAAGATCGCCCGGCTATCTTCGCGCAACAGCGTGAGCCACTCGCCGAGGTAATCGGCGTGACGGACGGTCGGTGCGATGTCGAGCGCCGCGCAGACGAACGCGCCCGCCATTTCGGCGACGAGTTCTTCGCGCGCATAAGCCTTCGAGCGATAAGAGCCCGCCTGATCGCGGTTCAGCCGCGAGGCATGCCCGGTCCAGTGCCCGAGTTCGTGAAACGCGGTGCGATGCCAGTTGACCGGCTCGAAGAAGGCCTGCGGCGGCGGCACATGCACCGTGTCCGCACCCGGCGAGTAGAAAGCTTCACCACCCCCAATGCGAAACTTCGCGCCAGTGGCGCGGATCAGCGCTTCGGCCTGCGGCAGGATCAAACCCTCCGGCGCGGGCGGCGCATCGGCGGTGAGCGCGGCGGGCAATCCCTCGCACTGCTCGATGTTGAACACGGTGAAGCGCTTCAAGAAGGGCACCGATGCGTCGCGCTTCTCATCGTTGCGCTGTCCGCTCGCCGCCTCGCGCCGATCTTTCGGCACAAAGCGGTCGGCAAAGACGACCGTCGTCCCCGCCTCGCCCTTGCGCACATGCCCGCCCAAGCCCAACGCCTGGCGAAACGTCAACCACGACTGCGCTGCAAAGCCGCGCTCGATGACCGCGCCCCACAGAATGAGAATATTGATCCCCGAATAGCGCCGCGCCGTCGCCGCGTTCTGCGGCAAACCCAACGACGCCCGCGCCCGTCCCCAAGGCTGCACCCAAGGCACCCGCCCCGCTTCAAGTTCGGCGACGATCTTTGCCGTCACGTCGCCGTAGAGGCTCGAACGGCCAGTTTCGCAAGTGTTTAAGGTTTCCCGCTGGGCTCGCATCGCGCGCCTCCTCTCCTTCGCGCCTTTCCCCGGAAGCGGGGTGGGCGGCGCGACCGGGTAGGCCCGCTGAATGAGGCGGAGGGCACCCGCAAGGGCCGGAACGAAGTGGAGGACCCGCGCGTCAGCGCGGGTTGCGCTCCGCCGCAGCGGGCCTAGACGGGGAGTGCCGAACGCCACGCGTGAGGGGAAAGCCAACAAAAGACTTCGTCGCGCTTCGCGCGACGTCGGCCGCCGCAGGCGCACTCCCGCGTCAGCGGGCGAAGCCCAAAGGGCCGAGACGCATTTTCGCGGCTCGGTTCACGAGCACGCGGCGATCGAGACCGTTAGGTCCGAGCGGACGCTCATGACAGGCTCGATTAGAAATCGCGCGCGATCAGTTTCACGAGGTCGATCGGATCGGACCGCAAAATCTTGAAAATATGAATCAACTCGACGACATCGACGCGCCGTTCACCGCTTTCGCATTTCGAGACAAACGATTGTGGCCGGCCAAGCCGGCGCGCCAATTCGCGCTGCGTGAAACCCGCCGCTTCACGGGCGGCCGTCAGAGCTTCCCGAAGGCGCAGATAGGGCTTGGTGTGTGTCGATTTTCGCATGCGCGCCCAGTGATTGGCGCTTGCGAAGCTGATCCTGCTTTCGGATTATCCCAAAATGGGTTCATAATGCTCTTTGCTCGGCTTTGCTCGGCGGTTGGCGCGGCGGCAACCTGACCGCAGCGAATACTATTGTTGGAGGCGCGAAAGTGCTAACAAGCCGGCTCATGCCAAGGAATGGCGCCACGGCAGAAAAGCGCAAGCGCACTCGTCGCACCAGTCATCCAAAAAATCGCAACGTGCCAACCCAACTGCGGCTCGCCGCGCCGAAGGCACGCCGAGTCACGCCTTACGACGAAGCCCATTTTGCAACTTATCTTCGGCTTCTGAACGCTAACGCACATGCCTCGAAAGAGGGCGTCATGCTCGCGATCATTCGCGATATTGCGCCAGCCCTGAATGGTGATGATGCTCTTCGCGCCCTGCGGAGCCATTTGGCGCGCGCACTCTGGATCAGCGACGAAGGGTATCGCGACTTGCTCAAAGGTGGGGGCATTGCTCAGCGCAGAAATTCCCGGTAGCCGCCATTCATGAGCGCTCGTCCGCGGCGGACGGCGCGCCGAACGCCATCGCGCAGATACTCGCCGGGGTCGTTCCAGTCGGCGGAAATACGGTCGTGTCCAAACAACGCAACGGCCACTTCACGATGGGAGGCGCCGGACAACACTCCATCCAGTGCTTGCAGAACCCGCGCAAGCCTGCCTGCCGTGTGCTCGGACCGAAAATAGCGCCGCGCGAGAGAACCGGAGAAGAGATAGTCGTTGAAGCAACTGAGCGCGCGCCACCGGCATGAAGCGTCGTGCGGCTGGACGACGGCGTCGGTGAACAATGTTGTGCTATCCCCGCACGCCGCCAGTCGCACCGCGAGCTGAAGGCGCATCGTGCCGTCGCAAATCAGAACGTGAACCGCATCATCGCGGGCCGTCCGCTGGGTATGTGCATCAATTGCGGCGAACAGCGGAAGCACATGCGGACAAACGTCAGGATCCCAGAACACTTTGGCCTCCAACGCGGTCTTGGACGGATCGTCTGCACGCAACATTCCCCAGCGCTGCTGCATTGCTAACTCAGGTCGTGCCGACCTTCGAAAGCGTGCCCGTTCAAAATCGGTTTTGAATTCCGGATTCCGGCGCACGAACTCCCAGGCCCAGCCCAGCCGGGGCAAATTCGACGTGTAGAAATAGCTTTCCTTGTGGTGCCAATCCGGCTGCTGCTCGGACCGCATGGATTTGCGCCTCGCTCGCAGACATCATTGGACGACCACGGCAACGTGCCGGCAGCCTGTATAGTTGTGCGGGTTGACAGGGAGCAGGCTTCGCTAGCGATCTCCGACAAAGCGCGCCACAGCCTGGCAGATCGTTCTAACTCCGAGCTTGCTCTTGGCGTTCTCGAGATGAAACGACACCGTGCGCCGCTCGATGCCAAGGATTCGACCGATGTCCCATGCAGACTTGCCGCGCGCTGCCCAACGCAGACACTCGAATTCTCGTTGCGTTAGTTCGGTGCCGGCGACCAGATGAACCGGTCCTAGAATCTGGCGCGCCCGCAAGTGAACGATGAGCGCCATCAATTGCAGCGTTCGCCGATTGATGTCGAGACTTCGCCGAAACGAACGGTGCGCCTCCCCGGAGACGACCGCCAACGCGGCGACAGCGCGATGAGGCTCATGAAACGGGACCGCAAAGCCGCAAGTGATGCCAAATTGAGCGGCCTCGTCGAAGAGTTGGCGCTGCGCCACTGTTGTATTCCGAGGCGGATGATCCCAAGAAAAGGTCGCATCGCAATGGCGGATGCGTTGGAGGACCGGGTCGATGCGCTCGAAGTTCTGCTTCGCATATCGCTCGAGCCATGCGGGCGGATAGGTGGAGACGACTTCACCCGCCCCAGCGTTGGGCTGCGAAAGCACGAAATACACGAAACGATCGAAGCCGAGGGCGGAGAGACCTGTCGCCGTGGTCGAACGCAGCGCGTTCGTATCCTCGCTGGCCCTGATGCCTTCTACAAAGTTTTGAAAAACTCGTTGCACCTTCGAAGCCCCGGTCTACGTCTAACGTAGGATCGGTGACGAACGGCACCAACCGGCATCGCTGCTTGGGTCGCCGGCGAGTAGGCGATTCGTGATCGAAGTCACGCCGTCAACCAACGCCGTTTCGTTAACAGCCGGCCGCAGCGTTGCCGATCAGTGCTACGCAAAAATCGATGCGCTACCCCAATTTCGTTAGCCATAAGCAGCCCACCCCATATCGAGGCGCGCCGGAACAGGAAGCCGACGCTTAGACGCGCCCTTTCCCGAGGCTGCGGCTCGTCGTTCCGAGGTCGCCGAAGAACCGCTCGCACGGCATCCTCGTCGACAATAGCGAGCGCGAGCGCAAGTCATCGCGCAAGGGAGCTGTTCTTCGGATTGAGACTCGCAAGCTAAGCTTGGCCGATCGAACATGCCGTTCGCGTCGTGTGGCGTTGCATGTCTGGAAAGTTACCGAACGAGCGAACGCGATACCCCTTAGCTGGCTCTTGGCCTGCGTTGATGCGCGCCGACATGGCCGCCGCATATCTGGACGAACCAGATCGGACAGCGTTTCTTCGCAAAGTCCGTGATGGCATTTACCCGCCAGCAGTCCACTTTCGCGGTTGTCGATTGCGGTGGCGGAAGGCAGACCTCGACGCTAGGATTTCCGGAGCTAAACCGACGATCAATCTCGACGACGACCTATGATGTCTCGAAAGCCAGCGGACTGGCCCAAATACATGGTAGCAAAGCGCCTGCGCGATGGCGCGCCCGCGTACTATTGGACCAAGCCGCCGTGGGCTCGCAACGCTGTCGAGATTGAAGGCCAGACCCGGAAATGCGGTATGGTAGGGGTTCCGCTCGGCAGAGACTACGGCGACGCCTGCATCGCCGCGCGTAGATACAATCAGCAGCTTGATGCCTGGCGCACCGGAAGGAACCCAGCGGAACTCGATTCCGCGCCGGTGATTGCCCCCATTGGAAGCGTCGACTGGTTGATCGGCAAATTTCAGACCTCGGAAAAGTATAAGAGGTGCGGTAACGCAACGCGCAGGAACTACGACGGCGGTTTGAAGCTCATCGCCGATCATTTGCGCAAATCTGGCAGGCGCTTTGGAACCACGATGGTGACCGAGATCGAGCCGCACCATGCCGACACGTTATTTGAGAAGCTGTGTGCGGGAGGGAAAAAAGGAAGCCGCGTCACCACCGCCTCGCATGCGATCCGCGCAATACGTCGTGCTTGGAACGTCGTGGCACGAGCGCATTGCAAGATCGTACCTGAAGCCAATCCATTTCGCAGCGTCGAGATTGGATCGAGCGGCAAGGAGACCGAGTATGCCACGCTCGAACAACTCGAAATCTTCGTCGCAAAGGCCAATGAGCTCGCGCATCCAAGTGTCGCTCTTGCAGCCTTGGTGACTTACTACTGGCTTCAACGCGAGACCGACATCATCAGCCGAATGATGTGGACGGACTACGAGGCGGGAAAACGGGTGCGCATCAGGCACTACAAGAATCGTGATCGCAAGAAGGGCGAGAAGGAGCACCTTGTGTGGCAACCGCTTTCTGATCCTGAGACCGGCGAAAGCCTCTATCCGGAAATCGAGGCGCAAATCGCGATCACGCCGAAACACGGGCCTTTGATGATCATGCGCGACTGCGTCGATGGCCGTCGCAAAGGATTCGTCCCTCACCTGCCATACAGTGGCGACTATTTCGGCAAGGAATGCCGCAAAATTCTGGCAGCGGCCGAGCTTCCGGCCGGCATTACGTTCACGTCGTTTCGACATGGCGGCATGACTGAGGGCGGCGATGCATCGGCAACGGACTCAGAGCTGCTTTCGGGCAGCGGCCACAAGACGCGTGGCGTGTTGTCGATCTACACCAAACGCTCCAACCCTCAGGCCGTAAACTTTGCGCGCAAGCGGCTGGCATTGCGAACGAAGTTGAGAACGCAAAGGGAGCAAAAGTCGGAATGAGCGGTATACGAATGTCGGAATGACGTTGCGTCACGAATTGATAACCGCTTGAATACAAAATTAAAATAGCATAATGACCCCGTAGCTCAGCAGGATAGAGCGGCAGATTCCTAATCTGTAGGTCGGACGTTCGAATCGTCTCGGGGTCACCACTTTTTGTCTAGCAAAAGCAGCCACTTAGTTTGGCGCCCGCGACCGTGCGCAAAGCATCGCCGCTCGCTACTAAGCCCATTGTAAGCAACGGCGGCGATAGCATCGCGAAGTTTCCTGTGTCCACCACGATGCGATGCTCCGCTCACTCATAGGGGAGGTCGAAACTGCCA
The DNA here is from genome assembly GCA_964647355.1 of uncultured Flavobacteriaceae bacterium. Taxonomy (GTDB): domain Bacteria; phylum Pseudomonadota; class Alphaproteobacteria; order Micropepsales; family Micropepsaceae; genus SZUA-430. Next base: position 88,626 of record CAZYGK010000002.1, read on the forward strand.
CCCATCGCCAGGAAAGCTGTCAGCGTGTCAAGGATCGCTTGCTTCTCTTTCGGGCTCATCTTGTGGTCGTAGAAGAACTTCCCATTCAGGCGTATCGTGGAGTCCTTCGCTATCGCGCAGTCATACAGAAACTCGAAATAGACCCGTTTTGAGATTGCAACCGACGCCCACTCTTCAATTTGACCGCTCGCACCGACGTGGTGCTCCGGCTTGAGTTCAAACTCAAACTTCGCGCCGTCACAATTGCTGACGAGCGACTCGAAGAAGATCCAATCACTATCCGAATAGACCACGTGCATTGCAGCTCCGACAGCTGGGGAACCGAAGGACGGGGGGAATTTGATGAAAGTGAGGTAGATGCCAGTCCTTCCTCTCATGTTTGTCGGCGTCGACTTCGCTCGATAGCGCGTTAGGCCGTCAACCTTGTCCTCTACGATGCGCATTTTCGCGAGAGCGGCCTCACCCTCATCCTTGGTGGGTGCTGGTACGAGTACCCTTGCTGTTGGCTCTGGCGTCTTTTCAAAGAACTTAGGGAAGAGGGCTTTAGCATAGAGAATCGAAACAGCGCCCACGACAGCAAGCGTTACCACAGTGTTGACGGTGCTGCGGTTCATTCGGGTAGCTCCTCCCAAGGTCAGGCATTGGCGCTACCATAGGGCGAATAGGGAATATAGTCCCTAGAGATTATAAGCCCGACGCGTTCCCTTGCGCGTGTGGTCGATTGGCGGACAATTGTGGGAACGAACGTCAGGCGCGCTCGCAGCGCGGCTGGTCTGACGCAGGAACAGGTTGCCTTGGAGGCGGAGATCGACCTAACCTACATGGGTGCGATTGAGCGTGGACGGCGCAATCCGAGCATTTTGGTTTTGGCGCGAATTGCGGAAGCCCTGAGCGTCGAGCCAGCCGACTTGCTCAAGCGCCGCCGATGATCCCGGGGTGCGTCTGAGCATCGCGCCGGGTCACAAGCCCGCAGCCGGGCGCTCCGTTTCGGTGCGCTGCTGAAGGTTCACACTGTGCACAACCGGGTCCGAGCGCATAGGATTGGGCCATCATGACCACAACCGAAGCTCGACGTTGATCGCGCTATTGCTCGGCCGAGTCTCTGCGGTCGCCATCACGCTGGTCTATGAGTTCAATCGGCAGCGGGATGGGCAGAGGCTCCAGGTCAGATGTCCGGCGGTTCGCTGCCGAAACCTAGCCGTGCGCGCCAACGGAGAAGGGCGTTGCTCTAGCGCCCCACCGCCGCCCGTTCCTGATTGAGTGCAAATAGCTTCTCAATCACATCATCGTTTGAGAGATCGGCGGGCCAGCCGTAAGCAGCCGCGACGGCCGCGTCCAAGTTTCGATGCGCCTCGGCAAGCCAGCTCGGACGTTCGTTGTAAAGCGATGTGAGAGTTCTCTGGGCTAAGACCCGTGCCGCCTTGTCGTCCTTCCCCAAGATTCTGTCGGGCAATCCGTTGGCGACTTCGCGCTGCCGCACGATCAATTCAGGCGGATAGAGCCACGCATTGCGAAGTTCATTTAGGCGCTGCGCCGCCGTTTCTATGGCTGGAGCTCTCGGCAGCTTTCGCGCTTTCTCCGGTGGAACGTTGGGCGTCATTCCTTCGGGAAATGGGAAACTGGCGAACGTCGAAGTGTGGGTGTAGCGCGGTCGATCCTCAAGGTCCGAGCCCTTGCGAAGAGACCACGCCGCGTGAAAGCGACTATGCAAAATGCCGAACATCAAGTCATCCTCTCGCGGGATGACGATCAGGTTCTTGTCGGGTAACACGGGATACGACAGCCAGACAAACACGCGGTGCTGAGCCGTCTCACCGGTGACGATGTATCGTCTCAACTTTTCGATCTGCGAACGCATCTCCGGGCGTGGCCAATACGGCTCCCACCAGCGTGTCCTCGCATGCTTGTCTCTGGCTTCCGCTCTAGCCTCAGGCAACGTGCGGAGATCGTCTGGATTATCCGCATCGTATCGCGCGGACTTCAGAAATTCGAAGAGAGTCTGAAAGAGCGAAGCGTCAGCTATCGACAACCCCAGAGGCAGGTCAATGAACCATACATCGCGAGAGCGGCCTGCAGCGAGGTCGTCCCCATTCCAATATGGTTTCAAGACATGCGCGTTTGGCACACCGTTGGGGTTGGTCGGCTCCTTCATCCATGCGCGCGCGACTTCGCCTGAGACGTCGAACGGTCCACTCTTCTGAATGCCCAGGAAGGCGGCTTCGTCATTGTCGTGCAGAGAACCCGCAGAAGTCATGTTCAAGCCGGTCGTCAGGTCTGCGTTGATGCTATCCACGACCTTCCCGTCGAGCATGGTTGGCAGGCCACCGTTGCGGCCAAAGCAGATGAGCGAAACGTCGACGGACGCTCCATCAACAGTCCACTGTTGCTCGCTCCAGGCGTTGAAGATTGGCGCGCTGGCGGCAATGCGGTGCAATACGGGAAGGTTTGTGTTCTTCCGGATAGAGTTGGTCGCGACCAGGCCCGCGCGGGCAGTAGTGCCACTTTCGATCATGGCGCGCGCGTTCTCGAGCCAGTAGCAGACCAAGTCCGTAAATCCCGGCAAACGACCTTCGTAAATAGCGCGAATGCGTTCGGCGGTGCTGACCCCCAGTCGGCGCTTCATCAACTTCGCACCTAGGTAGGGCGGATTTCCAATAATGACATCGGCGTCCGGCCAACTCGAAGCCGTGCCATCGTTGTTGATGATGGCGTCGCGACATTGAATCGACTCCAGCGGCCGCAAGATCGGATCGCGCGCCGCGCTGAACCCATTGCGTCGCATCCACTGAATCTCGCCGATCCAGATGGATACTCGTGCGAGTTCTGCGGCGTACGGATTGATCTCGATGCCAAGGAGGCTTTCTGGTCCGACTGTGGGCGCAAGTGGATGCAGCCCAAGCGCCTCTGCTTCCAAGGTGACTTTTCGTTCGAGGTCCTTTAGCGTCTGAAGGGCAAGGTAGAGAAAGTTTCCCGAGCCGCAGGCTGGATCGAGGACTCGGAATCGTTTTAAGCGCTCGACGAAGGCCCGATATAGCTCGTCGGCCGCCTTTCTTGCCTTCGCCTCGTCGCGCTTTGCTGCCGTGTGAACCCGCTGTGCTTCTTTCTGCGTCTTCGGCCTTCGTCCGCGCGCCTCGTCAGCACGGCCTATAGCAACGGATATCTCGCTCTTGACTGCTTCCCACTCATGCATGAGGGGCCGATGAATCACGGGCTCGATGATCATCATGATCTTGTCGCGGTCCGTATAGTGCGCACCCAGCTGGCTGCGCTTGTCGGGGTCCAGCCCGCGCTCAAAGAGGGTTCCAAGGATTGCAGGATCGATCCCGGCCCAGTCCAGCCCGGCAGCCTTGTGGATGAGCTTGATGTCATCCGCTTCCAGGGACAGCGCCTTGTCATCGTCGAAGAGTCCGCCGTTGAACCAGTCAACGACTTCGAAGCCGACGCGCCCGCCCTTGCGCATCGCCTTGAACAAGCTCGCGGCGATCGGCTGAAACTCTGAGGGGTCTCGCTCTGCTGCCTCCAGCATCTTGGAGAATAACTTCTTCGGGAGCAGATCGACGTCTTCCGCGAACATGCAAAATACCAGGCGGTTGACGAAGTGCGCGACCTGGTGAGGATCGTGGCCACGCGCACGCAGCCGCTGTGCGAGGTCGGCAAACTTGCCCGCCGCGTCCGCTGTCAACTCGTCCCGCGTCTTCTTGGGCTTTAGGCGGTCGGGCTCGGAGAATGCCCACTTCAACAGCTGCCGCTTGTTGGTGTCACGCAGCTCGTCAACCGTAATCTCGTGCGTTTCCGCAACCGTGTTCGTCCAGTTGGTGTGGATGCGAAAGCGATCGCGATCGGAGACAATCAGCAGCGGCGGGTTCTCAAGTGCGACGGCGTAGCGCTGGAGTTGCACGAACGCGGCGTTGAGGTCCTTGCCGGGCTGCTTGTACTCCCAAGCAAAGCAGCCACGCTTCCACACGTCAGCCCAGCCCTGGCCGCCAGTGGTCTTCATCGCGCCTTTCTCGAACGCAAAGGTCTCCCCTGACGGGTCGGCCTCGGTCGGCGACCGCTCGCCAAGCAACTTGCAGAGGTCATTGAAGTGGCTTTGGGAGGCCGCGCGCTCGGTCAGAGGTGAGTCGCGCCAGCGCTTGATGAATACTTCAGGTGTCATTGCTTGAAGCTACTGTAAGAGTCTGACAAACCACAAATGCTAGGCAATTTGTGAAGGGCGGCATCGCCCGAGATTCCACAATCAATATCGAAAGCCCAACAAGCTGCCTGCTGGATTGGTATCGGTAAGCCGAAGGCGTACGAACTTTGAATAGTCGAAATCCGCACTGAAATCGGACACCGGCACCATGTCCGTATTCATTGTGCAAATATATTGAAACGAGTGCGCCTCTGCCAGTTGCGCAGCCCTCTCCAGCGCGTGAGCGCGCTGACGCGGGTCAACGCCGTCGAATATCGTGCTATCGTGGACCAAGAAGTCTACGCCAAGACTGCGTTTCCGAAGCTCGGTAACCAGCATCAAATCGTAGCAAAGTACTTTCATTTTTCCGATGCCCTCGCTAGGACCACCAGGAATCTCAACGCTAAACTTGTAACCCGCGTCCGTGATGTCGATGACGAGCCGCCCATGCAATTTGTAGAGGGCTTCGGAATTTTCGCTGAATGTGCGAACGGCCCGAGACCATAGAGTTCGCCTCTCCTCGTAATCAAGCTCGGCCTGTTTACGCAACTCGACGGTTGCAATTTTCAATTCGTCTCGTTTCGTCGAGATTTCGCGAAGGCGAGAGATACGCAATTTGATGTCCTCAAGCTGCTGCCTTGCTTTCGAGTGTTGTTCCTGAAGGCGTAATAGCTCATCGAGAGCGCCCTTGCCCGACAAGGCGGACAGGAGCTCAGCCCGCTCTTCGATGAGCTGTCCGATTTCGCGGTCCCGATCCAAAGTTGCCGCGTTGAGCTGCTGGATCTCAGAGCTGATGAAGCTTTTTCGATTTATGACAATCTGTTGGTGAAATGCCTTTGCCTCCGACAGAGTTCGTTTCACCTCCGTCGGAAATGCAAGGCCCGCTTCTTTGTACAACGCTTCGAGTCGGGATTCATCCGGGGTCCCCTCGGTCTTCAAGACATCCTCATAACGGGTTAGGCGACGCTGATCCACGAAATTGGCATTTGTGAGCACGTGGATTCGTTCGGTAAGTGTGTTGGCGGCTTCCTGTATCTCTCGAAATTGCGGGTGCACCCGAAATGTCGACAAAGAATCCCGCTGAGTGTTCACCGTATCTTCGACTTGCACACGCTCGGCTTCGAGCTCGCCCAACGTGCCGAGCTCGCCTTGGATCGCGCCTGTCTTGATGGCTTCCCTAAGGGCGTCAATCGCATTCTTTTGATCCTTCAGGATTTGCCATCGGGCGGCCTTGGTCCAATCGAGCCCCAGAAAGAAGGCATTGTGTAGCTGGATGTCCCAGGTCTTTTGGTTCGGGAATTGCTTAAACGGATCGACGTAAGCCGCTGGATTGCCGCGAAGAAAATACGAGATAAGGCTCCTTGGTGATGGCTCATAACTTTGCCCCGTCTTCTCCATTGGCAGGGAAAACAGAGCCCACCCCAAGATGCGGCGCCAGTCTTTGACGTCGAGCGTCCTCATACCGCTCTTCTTGTCCGGCGTCGGTTTCAGCGGCCATTCCGAGGTGTCACCATCGACCTTGATGCCGCCGTGAGCGTCGACCGCTCGCGCCACCCGTATCTGTTTGCCGGCGATTGTAAGGTCGAGGGAGAACTCCCACCCTTGCAACGGCTCAATGCACAGGCCAGACCCTTTTTGGGCGCCGCTGCCAAGGCAGAAGTCGATGACCTCGATGAGCGTGGATTTTCCAAGCGCGTTGGTCGTGTCCTTTGCGCCCGCAGTCGCGGACCGGTCGGCAAGAATGAGGTTGAGACCAGCTCCAAATTTTACGGCACGGAAGGAGGGCTTATTGGCGCTGACACCTTCAATCACGATCCGGTCCTAACGAGGAGACCGTCCTCAAAAGCCAATGTCCCCAACGTGTGAAGAAACGTCGCGGCGAGAACGAAACGTTCAAACGTGCCAACATTCGGTTCTGCTCTCACACGTTCCCAGAGCCCTGAGACCGTGCGAGGCTCATCAAGGTTGCGCAGCAAGGTGGCGCCCACACCAATAAGCGCCTCATGCGAGGATATGTGTTTTGTTGGCAGAATCATTTTTCAAACACGTCACAAATCTCAAAGAGATAGATGAGGACCGCTAAGCCGGCTGTTCGAGTAGCTTGCGTCTTTGCCCCGCGTTGGGCGAACGAACACATCAGCTCGAAGAGTTCGTCGTCTCGGTGTCCCAGGGTACGCAATCGATAGTACTCGGCAAGAAAGCCGGATTTGAGGCGGTCTGGAAAGTCGGTGTCGAGGCGCGTCTCGGCTTCGACAAATTGGGCGACAATCTTTTGACCGCTTAGGCCAGACGCAATGACATGCCGACTTCCCGACGACAGACTGTTTTTTGCTATCTTTTCCTCGGGAGAGATCAGTTTGAAGTCGTGCTCGGGCGCGTCCGGCGCGTGGGTTGATATCCAACCCATCGCCTTGCCCAGTTCGGGGAAACCGACCTCCGCAAAGGCCTCCTCCAAGGCCGTCATACGTGTCGCTTCATGAACCTTCTTTAGCTTAAGCAGTCTGTCAGTCGGCCATTCGTGAAGGAGCGCGAGTTTGTCGATCGTCGTGTGGCAAGTCGGGCAAAGGTAAATTAGATTGGGATAATCATTCCTCTGCTCGTCCGTCATGTTCGCGTCGTAGCGCGCCGCGCCAGGTTTCTCGCCGAAAATGTGAGCGGCTTCACCTATGACCGCCGTCGACAAACCGTCCGTGGACGCTTCGGTAAGCTCTGCCCCACAGAGGGCACAGATTCCCCCGCTGCGGTGCGCGAGAATGAGCTTCGTGGGGTAACTTGCACTCATAGGAACCCTTCGATTCAAATCACGCTGCAATGTACCTCTTTAGCGCGCAGGGATTTCAATGTGCAAATGCACGCGCACACTGCGGTGAATGCAGGATTGCCGGACCATGATCTGAGCCATGACACGTGGCGACCGGGAGCACGCTCTTCACTTCGTGCCGACTGCGGGCCTAGAGTTGAACAATCGAAGTTCACCGCCAAATCGCCCATACATTTTCACGGTGCCAGCGCTTGATGGATTCCAGTAGGATAGGCCCATCAAATCGGCAGACTTGGCCGGTGTCTATGTCTGCTTGAACTGCTGCGATAAAGGCATCCAACGATCCGTAAGCTTTTTCCACAGGTGAGCGGGGAGCATGGGTTTGCTCTAAGCGACGGACCCGACGCGCTAGACCACGGGCGTGCATAGATCAATCTCTCGCCTTCATGGCTTCCGCGATTTGGAACTCGCTGAGACCCTTACTGCGGAAATAAGCGCGAAGCATCTGTGTGCGTTCTTCGGCGGAAATGGGCTGTGCTCGTTCGAACTCAGGATCGTTTGCGGGCTTTGGCGGTGCCGTTCCGGATTCGGCGTGCCGATAGGTTCGGATGAAAAGCGGTCTTGGGCGCCACGTGCCTGGTGCGGTCATTGGACCACCCCGACGGCTACGAGAACTTTGTAGGCGTCAGCGCGAACCTCGCGGTTATCGCTGTCGCGCATTAGCTCAGCGACCGCTTTAGTGACAAATGCCCTCAGTTCGCCCCGCTCCTGGTCGGTCATAGCTGCCAGACAGCGCTCGAGCTGCTTTCGTGTCTTCCGCAGGTACTCAGACATTGTGATCGGAACAACCTCAATCGGCCACGCCATTTGATCCACCATCTTCACAGCCCAATCTACGGCGGCCTGATATTGGTCGATAGTCTGTGTGACAAACAGACGTTGCCCGTCCGGAAAAGTCAGATATGTCTCAACAAATGAATCTTGGGGCAGCGGTTCATGCGCGCACACGAAATTGATCGGCAACATGTGCCCAACAACCTTCCGCTTCTTCGTCTTGATAACGCTCATGCTGCCTTCTCCTCGAGGATAACAATCCTTTTCTCCAAGTCTTCAATTGCTTTGATAGCCGCAACACTCTGGATGCACCCGATGAGGACCTTGCCTGTTTCTGCGTCCACCTTACCATCGGATACGGCTCGAAGGATTTCACGGGCCTGTTCGGACAGCGGCACAGCACCGCTCAACTCGAACTGCACGCGCTCTGGCTGCGCTTTCAGAGGCGGGACGATGCGAGCAAGAGCGATGCTTGCTGCTTGCATGTCTCCTTCAAGAGCTTTCCCAAGAACGACCTTGATGATGGCCACACCGTCATCAGCGAAAGCGTTTTGAAGTTTCTGACGGCGATCGACTATCCCTCGCGGCCTGCCGGACGGGTTTGGTGACGGCATACCCGGCGCCCAACGCTCCGATTGAACACTTTCCGTCATTCTATGTCCCTTGATCTAATCAGTTTGCGATCACGCGCTGTGTGAGCTGGATAACGGTTGGCGACTGGCTGCAAGTTGCGAGAGATCAGCGACGGTCCGCAACGAGATAATTGTTGCGCCGCGCGAGGCGTCTTTTCGCTTGCGCCGGTCGGATGAAGAGTCATAGTTGGTTGCTCCTCTGTTCAAGCTGAGGAGCAAAAACATGGGTAAAGGGAAGAAGGCTGCGCGCAAAGCGAGAGGCGAAGGTAACGAGCAGCGTGAGGCGCACGCAACTGTCGAAGACATCGTTGCTGAGTTGGAAGAGGCTTCTGCGCACGAAGCGACCGCCGCCGCTAAGTCTGGGACGACCGCGCGTAAACCGAGGAAGGAAATTGTACCGAGAGTACCGCGCGAGCAGCGCAATGGCGTAAAGCGGCCCGGTCCAGGCAAATGTCTCGAAGTGTGGGAGTACCTAGACCAGTACGGCGACGTGCCAGCGAAAGACTTGAAGCCAGTTGCTGCCGAGAAGGGTTGGAACCAGTCGAACGCGCTCATCGAGCTGTACCAATGGCGCAAGTTCAATGGCGTGATGCGCACAGCGACGACGGAGTGACTGTCCCACGATACCCTGCCGGCGCTCCCACAACGTGGGAGCGCTATTTGCTTGCGCAAGCGGCTACAGGCCGCGTACAGCTCGGATCAATGCGCGCTCGGTATGTTGGGGCGGACGACGGCGAGCGCCTGTGTAGGGAGCGCGCTGCTGTTACACTCACCCCTATGCGCTGCCGAGGCAAAAGCGGTAACTACGGTAACAACTGGCAATCGAGCGTGGTGTCCGCTGTTACCGTTGTTACCGTTGTTACCTGGTCGCGTCATACCCGCGGCCGTAACACCTCTCATACCGACTTCTGATAGATCGCCTTATTCTGCGGTCCGGCAACGATTTCCACCTTATGTAGAATCGTAAGAAGTCGAAGGCGTTCATCGATCTTGAGCCATTCTCGGCCACTGACCGTCCGGCCAAGGTGCGCGTGAACCATATCGCGGGTCACTGGCGCGTCGGAGTTACGCACCATCTCCTCTACGGTCAGGACGACATTCTGCACTAGGCTGATCTTGCGATTGCCCTCATCGTCGTCCGCCTCATCTGGATTGCGGGTTGCGGCCTCGTACAGTTCCATCGAAGGGTCTGCCCCCCAAACCACTTCACTTAGTTGAACGCGGCAGAGGACAGAGTTTGCCCCATTCGGGCGCTCGTGCAGGGTGTGCACCGGAGTGGTGGAGTATGAGGCCGCAAAGAACTGGTCCACGCTCGTCTTTGCAACTCGGATTACGTAACTGTGTTCGCTCCGCTGATCGCGGACGTGAATGAACGAGAGGCGCGGCGAGTTTGTCCAGGCGGTGCCGCCCATAACGGCATCCGCGAAGTGATCGTGCTTGCCTTTGTTCGCATGACCGATAATGGCGACGGTCAGAGTGTAAATTTCTGCCAAGTGTTGTAGGTTAGCGAGTAGCCGCTTCACGGCCACGTCGTCGTTCGGCCCCTCGCCTCTGCCCCACGTGGTCAGTCCAACCGCAGTGTCCAGAACCACCAGCCGCAAGGGTGGCTTGCCATCGTGCTGAAATTCCCTCTGCGCCTGCAAGATCGCGGGCTCAAGGTGCTCGTAGATGTTGAAGTTTGATGCAATAACTCGTCCTTCCGAATCCTTTTTTGCTGGGACTGCGGTAACCACCGCGAGCGTTCCATCTGCGCCGCCCGATCGAATATGACGCACCTTGATCCAATCTTTGGGTTCCTCGACACTCACCCAGAGAGTTGATGCATTCGCGCTGATGTCCGCCGCCATTGAGGCGAGGAATGATGATTTCGCGGTCGCGCCCCGACCGAAGAAGCCGACAGCGCACATGCTCGGCAGATATGGATCAACCAAATATGCGAGCCTGAGAGTCGCTGTGTCGCTGGACCGCGCGAACTCCAGTTTGATGCTACCTGGGAACGGCCGAGCGGGGATGTCTATCGTGCGCGCAAGCTGAGCGTTGTTGCTCGCTGGATTCAGCCAACCTTGGCGTGCCGCCTCCGCGAACACGGCCTGATGGCTTGTCTCCTTCGGTCTGAAAGAGTTCCAAACCCGGGCGGCATCTTTTGGATCATACTTCTCGGAGGTTTGCGACCATTCTATCCAAAGCGCGCGACCGGGTTCGCCAATCTCGCGGAGCGCCATACCGATACGAATCCAAAGATCCCGGTCATCTGAACGCATGGACGCGAGGGCAGAACGAAGTTCCGCTTTCAGCTTATCGTCTGCCGGGATGATCTCGACCGCGCCGGTGTCCGCTGAATGGGTAGACGCTGAGCGCCCGCTGCGATGGCGAGGCGCGAGTGTCTGTTCAACGTAGGAGGCGAGACAGACTGGGAGGTCATCTCGGATTCGGTTCTTGGTGACCGTGAAGTATCGACTTGCGGAATAGGCTTCGATGCCGCTGTTGTTGGGTCCAAGGGCGACGAATTGCCGGCCGTAACCAATGGCGTGTGCGCCCTTGCCGCTTGGACTCATTTCTACGTAGCCGGGAACGGTGTTCGCCAGATCAGCGAGCTGGTTATCGATTACGTCGTCGAAATCGATGCCTTGCCAGTACCCGCCGTATCCGTCTGGCCCAAGCGCGAAGCCAAGCAACCAGCCCTTGCCCCTGGTCGATAAGGCGGCCGTCGCGTCATCGTAGTTGGCAAGTTGCGCGCGATCTTCATGGGAGTCTAGTTCTCCACGCCGTTTCAAGCCGCTGATGTAGTAAGGCACCTTGTCAGGCGCCGCTAGCAACCACCGCTTTGAGAATACCATCGCCTCGTAGGTCGAAAGCCTAGAGGATTGAGTTATTTTTGAATCTGTCTGCCCATTTCCAATGCTCTGCGTGTTCATCGTTCTAGTTTCCTGATGCGACGATGACGTTCGACTGTCTTGCTGCTTTTGGCTGGGTGCGCTTACAGCAGGCTTTGCCGATCGTGCTCGATCTACGAATTGTTCCGCGTCTTCAAGCGGAAGTTGCTGAAGGCCTGCTTATGTTGGCTTTGGCGGTCGGGCTGTAGGCGCTCGTGCTGCTGAATTTGCGTTCGGCAAGCCACGCGAGAACGTCAACTTCGTCATAGACGACGCCCGCCTGCTTCGCCTCCCCTAGTTTTGTGAATTTCGGACCCTTGCCAGCGCATCGCCAGATGCGAAGGGTGATAGGTGAAATGCCAATCATGGCCGCGACAGTCTTACTGCCGAGCGATCGAACCGTACTGTTCATAGACGGGGCTCCCGCCAGAGATACCCGTCGAGAAACCCAGACGGAGGCGGGAAGAGCGGCCGCAGAGCGACCAGAGAACATTATGCTAGCACATGTTTATGTGGTCGTGTTTGACAATCTGTTTCGTTGTCAACAGGTCGCAGTTTGAAATCGGTCTAGACCGATTGTTGCTTTTCAGGGTGAGCCCCGGGAGACGGGGGACGAATATCGACGCCGGCCGGGACATCATCGTACGAAATTTTTCTCGGCGGTGGGTACTGCGAGCCTCACCGCGTTCGACGCCGTCCATCAACGCAAACGGGGCGCTGTAGGCCGGCACGGGGAAGGTCAAACGCTGTCGGTGCCAGGGTGCTTCTCCGGCACGCGAGCCCGTTGGTATCACGGGACCTCTAATCCAGCGTGCCAATGAGGTTAGGCGACACAGGGTCTACGCGGACGAATCCCGCGGACACGCGGTAGTCGGTCCAACAGAATTACTTCACGGCGTGAAGTAGGATGAAAGGCGAGACGCGATAATCTTCTTCCTTCTTAGGGTATTCGATGTTTTCGATTCTGAAGCCAGCGATGGCGAGAGCATTACCATAATCTTCCTCGCCCCAATACGTGTCTTCGATCCGAATTTCGCCTCGCGGGGTTCGTATTATGCACTCAACAAGATCCCCAGACTTCAATGGTCCGGCGGCATGATACGAGAAATTCTCGTACGTCTCGCTGAAGGCATTTGGATTGGTTGATACGACGAAGAACGAGCCTCCGCTCTTGGTAACCCGAGCGACCTCCTTGCAGGCCTGTATCATCGCGTTGATCGTCCGGATCTCGATGAAAACGGACACACTGATCGCTACGTCAAAGATTGCGTCCTGGAACGGCAGGGTACCGCCAGTAACATGGAGAAACTGACAGCGTTCGCTGGTGTGCTGGATAGCCTCGTGAACCATTTCAAAGTTGTGGTCAACGCCGATGCAACTCCCCCCCAGGGACTCCACGAATTTACTGCTTCGACCCGTTCCACAGCCGAAGTCGAGCGCTAGTTTACTATCTAGTGACCCGATACGGTGTGCAAGCGCCTGGAACGCGGGCTCAAACGTTGTTCCTACTATACCGAGGCCGCCAAACGTTTTCGCGTTGTCTGCAGTGTAAACGAGTTTGGGTGCGGGCACGACAATCTCCTTCAACGGTCAGCAGCCGATTAGAGTGAGGTAACTTCGATTAAGAGCTTTGCTAGCACAAGTGCTGTCATTCCGCTGTAATCGAGTTCCGGAATGTGTTCACTAACATCTATTCCAACAATTGGAATTTCGCGTGACACCACCTGTAAGACCGTTAGCAACTGATCTATCCGAGGTCCTCCAGGGTAGCGTTGTTCGACCGCCCACGCCTCAACAGGATCAATGCCGTCGGGGTCAATTGACAGATATGCAGCCTCACACCCAGAGAGATTTCCAATGAGCCGTGTTCCGATTTGCACTGCGGGTTGGTTGCTAAACTCTGTCCCTAGAACAATGTGGGGGCCATGCAGCCCGAGATTGATGCTCTCATCGCTGGTTGATTGACGCAGCCCGATCAGCACGCTCCTCGAGGTTAGAGTTGGATGCTGAGCGAGACAGTGATGTAGAACTGAATCGTATGTGATTTCGCTGTGGGGTGCTGTGTCCGGGTGGGCGTCGACGTATAGAATGGCGACGTTTCGAAAATGCCCTGCCGCCGCAGTAATGCCCGCATATTTGATCAAATGGTCCCCACCTAAGCAGATAGGTCTTCGGTTCTGCGAGAAGACATCCTGAAATTTGCATCGAACGACACTTATCTGCTCGTCCTTCGCGACTGGAACTGAGATGTCCCCAATGTCATCAAGGACTGCCCGTGCTGAGCCAATCAGTGGTATGCACCTGGCGCTTGACATCGATTTGCGGATTCGGTCCGCTGACACGTTTCGCTGCCTCGTCCTGTTGAGCGTTCCAGCTTGCACACCTTCAGGTGTGGGTGCGTTTCCCGCGCAGTCCGTGTCAGCGGCAAATATTGTCCAGGGTGCGGGCGGTATCGTCATCGGTCTGCGCCTACAACTGTTGCCAAGATTCGCGAGTTTCTTGCAGGACCTGTGATGAGGTTGGTGTCAGATTGACCGTGGCTTTCGACGCTAGCAGACTGCAAAAATATTTTGCGATTGTTGGGTCCGGACCAGTCGAGAGCATAATTCGAAAGGGTGCTGCCTGGAGCGCTTCGAACTTGGATTGAGGGCTGTAACAACGACACGGCGGCGTCCCATGGAGAACCGAAACCGGTTGCGGCTATGATTAGTTCAACGCGCTTGGTTTCTGTCAGCGCTTGGTCGCCGCTGTCTATGGGTGTGATCCGAATTGTGCAGGCGCCTTTCTCGTTTCCGACAAGCTCCACTTTCGAAAAGCAATGGATAGCTACGGCATCTGCATTTTGTTCCACATGGCGCAACGAATAGAGCCTTTCAACAATGTCTCCTGAGAGGCGACCGGCAATACCCCGTGTTAGTCGGAGATTCTCCGTATTCTCCTGTGATCGTCTGCGCGCACCGTACTGGAAGAATCGGGTTGCGTAGGGCGTTGAAAAACACTCGGCGCTGAAGCGACTTTCATCGATGTCATAGATCGTTGCGCTTCGGGTTACCCATGTTAAGTTGCGTACCTGCGCGGGTACTCTTGGCAATAACTCGCGGATGATCTCGCCGGCGGTTTGTCCGGAGCCCACCACCAGAATCGTTCTCGCTGTATCGAAGCGAGGATCGTCGACTACTCTCGATGAATGGACAACTTTATCGCAATTGTCCAAGTTTTCGGGGACATGCGGCCTACCGCCAACACCAATAACTACATTCGCCGCTAGTAGCGCCCGTTCTGCGCCAGCACGCGTTGTGTGCAGAACAAAAGCATTTTCCGTGTCGCTGTAGCCGATCTCGTTCACCCGAGTTGCCAATTCGATGTTGCGCATCTTGCCTACGGCCCACGTCAGGTACTGTTGAAATTCTCGTCGTTCGACCAGTACGTTTCCGCGAGCCAAGAAATCGCTGAGCCGGTCATTTTCAAGCAGGAAATTGAGAAACGTGAAGCGGCTTCTTGGGTTGATCGGCGTTATCAGGTCGCGAAAGAACTCGCTAAGCATCGAGGATCCGCGGAACATCTGACCCTCGTGCCAGCGCACGCTCTCGCGTTGTTCGAGGAAGATTGCTTTCAACTGATCATACGGAGCGTCGCTCACCATTGCAGCCAGCCCGACATTTGTTGGGCCGAGTCCTACTGCGGCGATGTCATACAAGGTGTTTGGCATTGTGTTACGCTGAAATTACCTCAACTACTTTAGGCAGTAGCGCTTCGATCGTTTGTTGCGCTCCGTGAGCAAACTTGTGGTCGGAACAAACGCCTGAGGAAAGGGCGTTGCCGACGGCTCCTCGTACAAGATGGATTGCTTCGTCAATCAGGAGTCCTCGATCCGATGATTGGGGTGGAATGCTACGGACACGCGATGACAGAAACCGGTAGTAACTTTTCGCTGTTTCTGGGCCGATTTCGTTGGGTGCCTCGTAGTAGACCAAGCACCGCCCCCTCAGGAGAAGGAGTTCGGGAAAGGGATCGAAATCGGCTTCCAACAGGCTTGCACGGAGCGCTTTCATCGGAACATTGTCATCGAACATTCTTTTCGCGGCGGCTGCGTTGGTAGCGAACGTGAAGTAACCGTCTTCGAAACAAGACGCTGATATCACTTCATCGGCAGCCAACAGAGGAAATAGGTTGTTGCGCTGTGCCGGTAGCGACGGATGAAACCCGAGGCGCCGAAAGCAATTTGTAAGGTCGCCGCCGGTGTCTCGGGCGAGGTCCGCTAGGAAGCTGTCGGCTTTCTCCTGCTGTACCACTCCTGACAGGACGCCATCCTCGACGAAATGCCGGTTTAGCATTTTTACAGCTGAGGATCGCAGGAGTGCTGTCTGAACAAGACGCGACGCTTCGGGTGAGCACCTGCAAAGGTGCCTGAAACTAAACTCGTGTATGTAGATTCGTCGTCCGCGATCCGTCATATGGAGCATTCGGGGCATGCCCCGATGAAGAGTGCGTAGAGAAATCCTCCGAGCACAACTAAGCAGCAGATTCGGGTAAGAAATAAGGCGGTCCGATACGCGATCGTTCGGCTGCGTGTCGTCCGCACAATGAGTTCGACATACTGGTCTACAGTTCTGCCACGGCTCGAGTGCGATCCGAGAATCTCAATGCCAGATAAGCACAGGAAAGTAGACAGCACGACGCCAAATCCGGATACAAAGAGCGGAAGGTACCAATCCGCTCTGATGTCCTTAATGAGTTCGAAATCAGATGTTATGAACAATGCATAGATGGCAAAAAGGATGCCGTTGAATGTCAATAGTACCGATATTTTCGCGTCGAGCACATCCAGGTGGAGATAGAGATGGTCGACAAGAGGGTGGGATTTCCGAACCTCTGCCATCATGCTGTGGTGGCGGGCTTCATCGTCAGCTTGCTTTCCCATTTGCTCGCTCCTAACGCCCGCCGAAAAAACCAAGCTTCGTTGTTTGGGTGAGTACTGCACGGACTGGCGATCCGTCGCCTTCGCCTATCTTAAGCGGCAACGCGAGCAAACCATACTCGCCAGGGCGAACGCTCTCCAGGTTGACCGCTTCCATTACCAGCACTTCTTTACCCAAGAGAGTTCGATGAGCTGGGAAGTCTTTGGTGTGAAATCCATCTATGCTGAGATAGTCGGTGGCGACGAGGTTTACCCCACAATCAACAAGGGCTTCGGCACCGCTTTGTGAAATATGCACGTGTGACTCATCAAACTGGCCCTTCTTGAATGGACCTGAGTGCCTGGTTTTGAATAGAACGTTTTGACCTTTGCGAAGTCGCAGCGTGCGAACAAATTCACGATCAATCACGCTCACGCGCGCTTCCGCCACAATCGATGGACCGGAAAATCGTTCGATCGGAATTGCGTCGAGAGTTTTGCCGTTTTTTACGAAATGGCGCGGTGCGTCGACGTGTGTTAGAAAATGTGTTGTCCATCCCCCAAGTTTTGTTATGCGACACGGACTCTCCGGTCCGATGTCGCATATCGTCGTGTGATTGATCTCTTCGTCGCCAGGGATAACTAGGGCGTCGTTGGAAATTGTTCTAGAGATGTCAATGAACTTGTGCGTCACTGTGTGACCCCCGTGATTTTCGTGCTTTTTGCTGTGAAGGGACAAACCCAATCTGGCTCGACGTTTCGTCCTGAGTACTGTTTGGCCTCGCTGAACTCCTTTGTGCCACCAAGAACAGGGTTGTGTGATCCTTGTAGCTGCGCATCTCTCTCCCGGATCACGATTTTGAGGTGCTCAAACTGGCCGGCATCGCGAAGCGCCTGGAACTGAGAGTGACGGTTGAAAATTAGCGTTGGCCATGCGAAGCGCCGCGCCCAACGAGACGCTCCTGCATGTAGGCCGACAAGGAAGAACGCTGTTTCCCGAAAGGAGAAGCCAAAATGCGGATTGCTTGGGTCAGATGACGCCGTTGCGTCCCATCCAAATCCTTTGGAGGCATCGGCATCGTGTAGCTGTTGAAGGAGTTCCCATAGGAGTCTTTCAAAGGCGAACTCGTCGGTCGATGGCGGGCCATCGAAGCAGCATATTAGGGTCGAATAAACAGGATCGAGTTGCGCCGCTTCCGAGAGGTAGCAGTCTAGCACATTGGCCACCGATGCCTGCGCCACTTTCGACGCGAGATCGGGCAACTTCGCGAAGCGGTAGCTGCCTCTTGACACTGCCGCTTTCGACCCAACACAGGGGTAAGGGGGCGACCTGATCAGTGCCACGAGTTGATCGTGGACGAGTGTCGCCAGCGTGGAGGCTCTCGCGCCCGAAGTAACGTCGACTAATCCGCCGACCATCGGCGCGTAGTAGCCGTGCGGGTCTGTTCCAGCAGCAGCTTCAGATGGCTGTGCCACGGAGCGTTTCCTGCGGTAGAGGTCCGACTTGGCAGCGCACTGGTTATCTGCCTTTTTGTTGCCAAGAGCTTGTGCAAACAAATCGGCCTATTAGATGGTTATTGGTTTGCTTGACGCAAGAGGGCCACGATGGCTGTTGCCAGCGCCGGTGTTTATGGCAAGGAACTTATCGAACTCTCCCATTTGGCGAATTCGCTTAGGCGCCTCGAAAGTCCAATCGCCAGCGCCAGCAAGCGCTCGCGGGTCTGTGGCTCTTATGTGACAGTGGACTTGAACGTTGAAGCGGGACGCATCAGTGCCGTGGGGTGTGAAGTGCAAGCCTGCATTCTTGGGAGGGCATCTGCTTATCTTCTGACCAACATAATTCTTGGCATGAATTTGAACGATCTCACCGCCGCGACCGAGGATTTTCGCCGTTATCTTGAAACCGGCGAGGCGCAACTTTCAGGGTGTGTCGAAAAGCTTGTGGTGTTTTCCACCGTACGTCACCTTTCGCAAAGGCGGCCGTCAATTTTGATGAGTTGGGAAGCGGCCCTATTTGCACTGACCGATCGCCGCACGCGCGCGCTCTAACGGTGATTTGTGTTTTTTCCGTCAACCGACACTGTCTAAGGCATTCGAGTCTTCATGTTTTGTTGGGAGCGGTGCTATCGGAGCGTCTCGCGATGGGGGGCGGCCTCCCAAGAATTGTCGATCTTGCGCGGGCCTGTTTGCGGGCTTTCAAACCGCTTGCCGATGTTGACGGGCCGCTGTGTGCCGCTACCAGGAAGGTCAAGCACGCTCGCCGCCGGGGTAGTACCCGGCCGCGCTAGCGCCGCAGTGCGCGCCCTACGCTGCCTCGTTACGCGGTAGCAATCGTGTGACGTTCTTGGCTGCGGCAATAGCGGCTTGCTGTTCGATCCAATCGCCAATCTTCTGAACTTCGGGATGCAGCCAGGACAGGTTGGATAGGTCGAGGTAGTGCCGCGAAGTGACATCTTCCTGCGCGGGCACGTGGTTCGACAATAAGTCGGTACGAAACTTCTCTATGAGGCACTCGCGCATTGCGATGTTCGTGAAGGTGCGGCGTAGGTCGTGACAACTAAGGTGCTGACCCGCGATCTTGCTGACGGTCGCGAGCGGGGCCTGTGGGTCAGTGATGTGTCCTGTCTTGCTGCTGCGCGAGGGGAACACATACGGCGATTCCTCCCCTTCCGACGGCTTCGGCCGCGCAGCGTGGCGGCGCTTCAGCACCTCCACAGCTTGCGATGAAAGAGGCAGGAATACCTCTTTGCCGTTCTTTGGATCTGGAAGGTGGAAGCTGCAATTACGGGGGTCCCTATCGTCGATGTTCACGCGATCCCACGTCAACTCGGAACCTTCTGTTAGGCGCGCGCCGGTCAGCAGTAGGAACATCGCTAGGTCAATAGAGACAAGCGCATCGCCGTTCTTGGCGGTTGGGCGCGATGCGTCGAGTGCGTTCCAGACAGCGCCCACTTTCGACTTGTCTACGTAGCGCTTGATCCGCGAGCCAAGCGGCGCCCAGTGGTCTTTGAGGATATTGACCGGGTTTCGGGGGATCAGCAGTGACCCATCGGCGCGCCGATACTGTCTGTTCGCGAAGTTGATAAGGATTCGAAGCGTGACCATCGAGGCGTTGGCGTTTGCAGGTGCGCCCCTCTCGCCGTTCAAGCCACCTTCGACCATTTCGCGGTGACGCTTCCGCACGTCTTCCTCTGTGATGCTCACCAGCGGCCGGTCCTTCCACGCAGCGAGCACCTTCTCAACGTGGCTCCTGTACTCGGTCTTCGTACTCTCCTTGAGTTTGCCTGGCCGGTCCGCATAAGCGTCGAACGCCTGCTGGAGCGTCACCTTCATCGCCGCGTCAGCCTTCTTCACCTGACGCGGATCACTTCCCATCCGCATTGTGCGGAGATGTTCGCGCGCGACGTCGCGCGCCTGATCGACCGTGAAAACACCGTAAGTGCCGATCGTTATTCGTGCGGATGGGGCGTTCGTCCCGTTGACCCGCCCTTGGACGATGAAGGTGAGCCTGCCGGTTGGTGCCATGAGAGCGGCAAAACCTCGAAGCTCTGTGTCCCAGTGAAACTCGTGTTTCACGCCAGGCTTGATTCGGTCGATATAGCTCTTGGTGAGCTTGGCGCGGTTCTGTTTCGCTTTCATTGTGTCCCCAATATGTCTTTGTAAGCGCCTTGTAAGCAGTTGGGGCACACTTACGAAAACGTATTCGGCACGTAAAGGAGCTTCAACCCATTGAAATCATTGGCGCCGCAAACTTGTGCAAACATGTCGAAGCGTGTACAAACAGGGACTGTGACAAATTCCTAATCTGTAGGTCGGACGTTCGAATCGTCTCGGGGTCACCATTTCATTTTGTGCGGTAGGCAGCTGTTACGTTGCGCGCGAGCGTGGCGATGGCCGTTCGCAGCGTTCGCGGTTCGAGGACTTCCAATTCGGCGCCAAGGTAGAGCAGTTGGCGGGCGGCGATTTCGTCGGCTTCGACGGGGATTGTCGCTTTGATCCAGCCTTGCGGTTTGCAGGGGCGGTGATCGGCCTCGACCGCTTCGGCGGCGGCGGGGCTGATGTCGTGCAGCAATCTTCGGCCGCGGGGGGAAAGCCTTACGATCGCGCGATCCTTGAGCAGGCGCGCTTCGAATTCGCTTGCGGCGTGCCGCCAGTACCTTGCCAGGTTGAAGTTCTTCGGGCGTTGGGCCGGCGTGTTCGTGACGGCGAGCGACTTGATGTTCGAGACGCGGTACGTGCGCGGCTTCGCTTCGCTCGCGGCGACGAGGTACCAGGTGCCGGCTTTGAAGACGAGACCCAAGGGATCAAGCTCGCGGGTGACGGTGTCCTTCCAGCTTTCGTACGTGATCTTGATCTTGCGGTCGCGCCAGACCGCGGCGCCGAGTTCGCCCAAGTGCGCGGGCTGTTCCGCGCGGCGGTACCAGTTCAGCGGGTCGAGGTGAAAGCGGTCGGCGATGCGCTGGGCGCTGGCGCCGCTATCGGCGGGAAGGCTTGCGAGCAGCTTCAGCTGTGCGGCCGCTGCGTCGGCGCCAAGGCCTAAGTCCGACGCCGCATGGCCTGCGCCCGCGAGCAGCAGCGCTTCGGCTTCGGCCGGCGTGAAGCCGGTGAGGCGTGTGCGATAGCCGTCCATCAGCGCGAAGCCGCCGTTGCGGCCGCGCTCGGCGTAGACGGGAACGCCTGCCGCGCTTAGCTGATCGACGTCGCGGTAGATCGTACGGACGGACACCTCGAATTCCTGAGCCAATCTTTCCGCGCTCACGCGGCCGCGCATTTGCAGCTGGATCAGGATCGAGAGGAGGCGGCTCGCGCGCATGTGTTCGTGGTAGCACAAATACCTGACACTCGATGTCATGAATTGTGGTTTACGACGGTGCCCTTCAAATCGGAGGGAGAAGATATGGATCAGGACAGACGGACGGTTTTGGGTGCTGCGGCGGCGGCGATTTTGGCGAGTGCTGGCACCGCCAGCGGGGCTCAAGCGGCTGCGCCGGCGAAGCCGACGCCGGGCAAGCCCGGGGATTTCAACTTCTTGGCCGGCGAATGGCGGATCAAGCACCGGCGGCTGCCGCCGGGTGCGAAGGACTGGGATGTGTTCGAGGGCGAGGCGACGTGTTGGACCATTCTCGGCGGCGTCGGCAGCATCGAGGAGTTGCGTATTCCGTCGCGCAATTTCAGCGGCATGGGCTTGCGTTTGCTCGACATGACGACGTTCGTGTGGTCCGACTTTTGGGTGAACGCGAAGAGCGGCGTGCTGACGACGCCGGGGCAGACGGGCAGCTTCGAAAACGGCGCCGGAATCTTCGGCGCCGACGATATGGACGGCGACAAGCCGATCAAGGTTCGCGGCGTCTGGGACCAGATCACGCCGGCGTCGTGCCGCTGGAGCCAAGCCATCTCGTATGACGGCGGGCGCACATGGGCGGAGAACTGGGTCATGCAGTGGACGCGCGTGCGCTAAGCGCCGCTTGATCGGCGTCCATGGTTGGGCAATGGTCTCGCCCATGGACGCTCTTTTCGATTTGACGGGTAAGATTGCGCTCGTGACCGGCGGGTCGCGGGGCTTGGGTTTGCAGATGGTGCGTGCGTTCGCCGCGCGCGGCGCCGACCTGATCATCGCGAGCCGGAAGATCGAGGCTTGCGAGGCGGCGGCGGCCGAGGTGCGGGCGATGGGGCGCAAGGCGCTTGCGATCGCGGTCAACGCGAGCAAGTGGAGCGAGATGGATCGGCTCGCCGATGAGGCTTACGCGGCGTTCGGGCGGATCGATATCTTGGTCAACAATGCCGGGATGTCGCCTGCGATCCCGTCGCACGAAGTCACCGAGGAGTGGTTCGACAAGATCGTGTCGCTGAACTTCAAGGGGCCGTTCCGGTTGGCGGCGCGGGTGGCGAAGCGCATGGCGGAGGGCGACGGCGGGGTGATCATCAACGTGTCGTCCACGGGCGCGTTGGTGCCGTTGCCGGCGGTCGTGCCCTACTCGGGCGCGAAGGCGGCGCTGAACGCAATGACGGTGTCGCTCGCGCGGGAGTACGGGCCGAAGGTGCGGGTGAACGCGATTTCGGCAGGGCCGTTTCTTACCGACATTTCCAAGGCGTGGAGCGAGGAGGCGCGGCGCACGGCGCACAATTCGCTGCACCGGCCGGGGCGGCCTGGGGAGATTGTGACGACCGCGCTCTATCTCGCGAGCCCGGCGTCAAGTTTTACGACGGGCGCGATCGTGCGGTGTGATGGTGGGCAGAGCTGACGCATTTACATCTGTCATCCCGGCTGAGCGGAGCGTAGCCGTCTTCGCTAAAGCTACGACGGCCGAGTGTGCCAAAACTTGCCCGCCGAAGCCTTGGCGTAGGCGGGCGCAGTGAACGCCGGGACCCAGGGGAGCGAGGTGCTGCATGGACGCGGAGCTTGTCACACCTGGGTCCCGGGTCTCCTCCGCTTCGCTTCGTCGCCCGGGATGACAACTTTTGTTTTGAGCTACAATCGCGCCCAACGCGGGCTTCGATTCGCGGGCGATAGTGGTGAGGCGTGATGCGCGTTGGTTTGACGTACGATCTTCGGGCGGACTACCTGAAAGAGGGCTACTCGCTCGAAGAGACGGCCGAGTTCGACAAGGAAGACACCATTGCGGGGCTTGCTCGGGCGATCGGGGCCCACGGGCATGACGTCGATCGCATCGGCAACGTGAAGGCGCTGGTCGCGCGGTTGGGCCAAGGGCACCGTTGGGACCTCGTCTTCAACATCGCCGAAGGCATGCGCGGGATCGCGCGCGAGGCGCAGGTGCCGGCGCTGCTTGAGGCTTACGACATTCCGTGCACGTTTGCGGATGCGGGCGTGCTGACGCTTTGTCTGCACAAGGGCTACACGAAGGCCGTGCTGCAGGCGGCCGGCGTTGCGACGGCGCCGTTCGCGGTGGTCGAGCACGAGGCCGACATCGCGCGCGTCGCCCTGCCCTTCCCGCTGTTCGTGAAGCCGGTCGCGGAAGGCACGGGCAAAGGCATTACGCCGCGCTCGATCGTGCGCGACGCCGCGGCGCTGAAGCCGACCGTCCTGGAGCTGTTGAAGCAGCACAAGCAGCCGGTGCTGGTGGAACCCTATCTCACCGGCCGCGAGTTCACCGTCGGGCTGCTCGGCGCGGGTGCGTCGGCGCGCGCGGTTGCGGCGATGGAGATTCATTTGGGCGAGAAGGCGGAGCCCGGGCTCTATTCGCTCTCGAACAAAGAGAACTACGAAGACCGCGTGACCTACACGATCGCGACCGACGCGCTCGCGCGCGAGGCGGAGCGCGTGGCGCTCGCAGCCTGGAGCGCCCTCGGCTGCCGCGACGCGGGCCGCGCGGACTTGCGAGCGGGCGCGGACGGCAAGGTCTATTTCCTCGAAGTGAACCCGCTCGCCGGTATCAACGAGCAGACGTCGGACCTGCCGATCATGTGGCGGATGCTGGGGCGGAAGTACGAGGATTTGATCGGGATCATCCTCGATGAGGCGATGACGCGGGTGAAGCGGTAACTAACGAGCGGCAGCGCGGACTTTACGACTTGGCTTGGGTTTTGGTGCAGGCCGGGTTGTCAGTTCGGCTTTCTGTTTGCGGGTTAGGCTGTCGCTGACCAGGGTGTAAGAGCTTTTGACGAGGCTTTTGGCTTCGTTGAGCGGCACGTCGGCGTCGAGGTTGATGCTGATCCAGAACCGCTTGTCGAGGTGCGAGCGGTGGCCGATGCCGGTGTATTTCTCGCGCAGAATGTCGGCCAGGACCGGTTCGCATTTCACAATGACGTGCTCTCCGCCGCGGACCGAGAGGATGGCAAACATCTTGCCCATCACTTTGTACATCAAGATCAACGGCTCGGTTGCGCGCGGCGGGACGTAGGGAGCGGCAACAGCGCGGGGCAGCGCGTCGAGGAGCTTTTTTAGCGCTTTGGTTTTTGCGGTTAGATCCACGAGATGATCCTCTGGTGGCTGGTGGCTGGTGGCTGCGAGCCTACCGCGGCACTGGACAGCTTGCGCCAAACCAATAGCCAAAGTTGTCATCCCGGCCAAACGGAGCGAAGCGAAGTGCGCGCCGGGACCTAGGGGAGCAGGGCATTGAGTTGGAATTCGTGCCCGGTCACCTGGGTCCCGGCTCGTAAGCTGCGCCAAGCTGCTTCGCAGCGCGCTCCGCTAACGTCCGGGATGACAGGTGAGTTGCTCGCGGCGACTAGGCTCTGCGCTTCAACGGCAGGATCACCGGGGCGCCGGCGTGGTCGCCGATGAAGGCGTCGATGCCGAAGGTTTGGCGGAGGGTTTCGCTGACCAAGGTCGTGGCGGGGGGGCCGTCGGCTGCGATGCGACCTTCGCTGAGCAGGACCACGCGGCTGGCGTGACGGGCGGCGATCGAAAGGTCGTGCAGCACCACGATCACGAGGGCGCCGGCTTGGCTTGCCGCGCGCAGTACTTCCATCGCGTGCAGCTGATGGCTGGGGTCGAGTTGGGCGAAGGGTTCGTCGGCGAGGATGACCTTTGCTTCGCTCGCCAACGCGCGGGCGAGAAGTGCGCGGGCGCGTTCGCCGCCGGAGAGGGCTGTTGCGGGGCGGTCGGCCAGGTGCGCGATATCGCAGGCGTTCATTGCGCGAGCGATCGCGGCTTCGTCGCTGTCGTTTTTCTTTGCGAAGCGGTGCGCGTGCGGCAGACGGCCTAAGGCCACGATGTTGCGCACGGTGAGCGGCCAGTGGACTTCGCCGCCTTGCGGCAGGTAGGCGATCTCGCGCGCGAGGTCGGTGCGGCGCCACGCGGTCATCGCTTTGCCGTTGAGCGCGATGTCGCCGCTTTGCGGGGCGATGAGGCCTGCTGCGGCGCGCATCAGCGTCGACTTGCCGGAGCCGTTTGGGCCCATGATCGCGACGCATTCGCCGCGCGCGAAGTTCGCGTTGATGCCGGTCAGCACCGTGCGAGTGCCAAGGGCGACGTTGAGGTTGGCGAGCGTTAGCGCCGTCATGTGAGTTCGCGCCTCAATTTGAAAACGAGCCAGAGGAAGAACGGCACGCCGATCAGCGACGTGAAGACGCCGAGCATCAGCTCGGGGCCCGACGGCACGAGGCGCACGGCTATGTCGGCTGAGAGCACCAGCAGCGCGCCGCCGATGGCGCTTGGGATCAGGAGCTTCGAGGGCGTGTGGCCGATGAACGGGCGGCAGAGGTGCGGGACGATGAGGCCCACGAACGCGATCGCGCCGGTGACGGCGACGCTGGCGCCGACGGCGAGCGTGACGCCGGCAATCACGCGGCGCTGGACGCCCGCGACTTCGATGCCGAGCGACTTGGCGGCGTCTTCGCCGAGCGTCAGCGCGTCGAGCGCACGGCCGGTGCTTGCCAGCAACGCGAGGCCTGCGGCGACGAACGGCGCGGCGAGCAGCACGTCGTCGAAGCTGCGGTCCTTGAGCGAGCCTAAGATCCAGAACACGATCTCGCTCACCGCATAAGGGTTGGGTGCGAGGTTGAGGGCGAGCGCCATCAAGGCGGCGGCGAGGTTTGCGAGCGCGACGCCCGCGAGGATCAACGTCAGCACGCCGTTGTCGCGGCCGCTCAACAGGCTGAGCAGCACGGCCGCGATCAGCGCGCCCAACATGGCGGTCAAGGGCAGCGCGAACGCAAACGCCGTCGAGAGGCCGAAATAGATCGCGATCACAGCGCCGAGCGAGGCGAACGAGGCGATGCCCATGACGCCGGGTTCGGCAAGCGGGTTTCTAAGCAGGCCCTGCAGTGCGGCGCCGCTCATGCCGAGGGCTGCGCCCGAGAGCAGTCCGAGCAGCATGCGCGGCAGACGGATGTCGCGCATGATCACGCCGGCCGTGCCGGTGTCGTTCACGAGGCCGTCGACGACGGTCGAGGCGCTCAGCGGCGCGTAGCCGACGAACAGCGACGCGGCTGCTGCGATCAGCGTCGCAGCGCTGAGTGCGATCAGTAGGTGGGATGCTCGGTCGTCCATGGCCTCACGTCGCGTGTCTTCAGTCGCCGCGACGGTTGCCCGCTTTGCGTGCGCACACCCCGGCGCAAACAAGGACGACGGCATCCGGCAGGTTTCCTGGCTTGCGGCTCGAGCGCTTGTCACCTGCCTTCCCGAGTTTCCTCAGTGGCGTCTTCGGTGACGAGCTTGCCGCTCACAGTTGCGGGGGCAGCCGCGGCGTTGACCGCGTTCCCTCTCCGGATACGTAGGGTTCAGGGTTACTCCGGTTCGGCGGTTGGTGCAAGGCGAGCCGCCAGCGCACGTATTTCGACGGGTTACAGGCAACCCTTTTCGGATACCAGAACTTCCGCGTCGGCGATGGTCCCGTCCGGCCGGCGCGACCAACTTACCTTGATACCCTCGTTGCACGGGAAGCCATATACGCGCCTGGTCGCAACACCATGACCTCGACCATAGTCTCGGTCGATGGTGAACTCGTTGGACTCGAGCCATTCGATCAGCTCGCTCTCCTGAACGCCGTCTGCAAAGCGCGCCAAGAACATTCGGGCTGATGCTGGTTCTTTCCACATTGCATCCGCCAAGAGCGCTGGACGGCGTTCTGCGATCAGCATTGCGGCTCCGACGGCGAGCCTTTCCCAGTTGAATGCTGCGACGACTCCAAGGGCAACAACTACCGTTGCTGCAATCCATAGCTACTTTCGGCGGGCGGGCGAGGTCGACATGCGGATAGGCTAGCGCGCCGCCTCAGCGCGGGAAAGGATCATCGGCTGGCGCTGATGTGCGCGCAAGGTCAGCGCGTTTGGTGGCGAGGCGCTCGACGGCTTCGCCGACCCAGGGGCCGGGGCAAAGCCAGAGGCGCGAGGGGATGTTGTAGAGCGTGGTCTTGCCTTCGAGGGCGCGGAAGGCGGGGTGGCGGAGGATGCTTTGCGCTCGGCTTGCTGTGGCGCCGTAGGAGTCGTCGAGGATGAGCAGTTGCGGCGCGGCGGCAACCACGGTTTCGAGCGCGACGGTCGCGTAGGCTTGGCCGGTGAGTTTCGGTGCTAGGTTCGTGAGGCCTGCTGCGGCGAGGATGTTGTTCGTCAGCGTGCCCGCGCCGGAAGTGAGGCCGTTCGGTTCGTAGACGAGGGCGGTGATGGGCTTGGTGGTTGGGGAGTGGGTTTTGGCGACGCGGGCGTCCATGTGCGCGATCAGTTGTTCGCCGCGTTCGGGCTCGCCTAAGGCTTTGGCGGCGTCGCGGATGACTTTGCGGACGTCTTCGAGCGAGGCGGCGTAGCCTACGATGTGGACGGGAACGCCGAGCGTGCCGGCCAAGCGGTTCGCGCCTTTGCCGGTCACGATGTCGCCCAGGATCAGGTCCGGCTTCAGTTCGACGATTTCCTCCGCGCGCGCGTTGTTGATGCGAAGCCCGCGCGCTTCGGTCGCGAAGTTTGAGATTTCGGGCTCGGTCGCCATGCGCGAGACGGAGAGGATGCGGGCGCGGTCGACCAGCGCGAGCGCAAGCTGGTCGGCGCAGACGTTTGTGGAGACGATGCGCTGGGGTTTCGATACCGCCATCACAGAAGCGCCCGCTCCTCCCCTCGCCCTTCCTTCTTCAGGAAGGGAGAGGGGGCGGGGGTGAGGGATGGTCGCAAAGCTGGGTGATGCATCGGAAGGCGCGTTGAGCGAACTGATAATCGAAGGTGCTGCGGAGCGCCCTCCCTCACCCCCTGCCCCTCTCCCTCCCGTTGGGAGGGCGAGGGGAGAAGTGAGGGCCGCGGCCAATATGAATGCGCGAACGAACATGGTTGCTCTATATTGCCTTCACCGCGAAATCGCCAGTGAGGATGCCATGTACGAGACGATCCAGGTGCGCAAGGAGGGGGCGGTCGATTGGGTGATGCTCAATCGGCCAGAGAGTTTGAACGCTTTGAACAAGCGGTTGATCGACGAGTTGCTCGACTATTTTCAGGCGCTTTATTGGGACAAGTCGGTGCGCGTCGTGGTGATGCGCGGTGCAGGGCGCGGCTATTGCGCCGGCCTCGACTTGAAGGAGCGGGATAACACCCCGCGAACGGCCCAGAACAGGCTCACTGCACAGCGGCGGATCAGCGAGATCGTCATGCGCATGCGGCGCTGTCCGCAGCCGATCGTTTCGCTCGTGCATGGGCCGGCGTGCGGCGGGGGCTTCGCGTTCGCGCTCGCCAGCGACATCCGCATAGCGGGACAGAGTGCGCGGATGAATGCGGCTTTCATCCGGATCGGGCTTTCGGCTTGCGACATCGGCGTGTCGTATTTCCTGCCGCGGCTTGTGGGTGTTTCGGTGGCGTCCGAGTTGATGCTGACCGGGCGCTTCATCAATGCGGAGCGGGCTTTGCGCGTCGGGCTCGTGAGCGAGGTCGTTCCGGACGACAAGATGGAGGAGGCTGTGCGGCCGTATCTCGACGAGATGCTGACGACGTCGCCCTTGGGCCTTCGTATGACGAAAGAGTGTCTCAACATGAGTGTCGATGCGGGGAGCCTTGAGGCGACGATTGCGATGGAGGATCGCAACCAGATTCTGTGCGCGCAGACGGCGGACTTCGACGAGGGGATACGGGCGTTCCTTGAGAAGCGGCGGCCGGACTACAAGGACGCTTGAGAATGCAGCGCTGGCTTTACTTGCGTGGCGGCGAGGTTTCGCTGCTGATCGATCTGGTGCCCGGGGCCAAGGCTTTGCCGCGCGTCGTGCACTTCGGTGCGGATCTGGGAGCTTCGCCTGATTTCGAGAGCTTGGCGGCGCGGCCGCGCGTGCTCTGGGGCGCGCGGATGGACAAGCCCTGCCCGCCTTGCGTGCTGCCGGGTGCCGAGGCCGGGTACTTCGGCATGCCCGCGGTCGAGCCGTCGCATCAGCATCGTTGGATGTTCGAGGGCGTCGACGAGATTGATGATGGATTCTCTCTTCGCTTTTCGCTTGCGACCGTTGATGTCCGGCTGTCGCCGCACGGCGTGCTCGCGACGCGGGTGCGCTGGCGCGGGGGCCAAGCGCGCTGGATCGCGGCGCTGGCGCTGCCCCTGCCCGCTTCGTGCGACGAGGTGCTGTCGTTCGGCGGCGATTGGGCGCGCGAGTTTGCGGCGCAGCGGCAGACGCTGTCGTCGGGCGCGTTGGTGTTCGAGAGCCGGCGCGGGCGGCCGGGGCATGACCGGTTCCCGGGATTGTTTGTCGGCGAGCGCGGGTTTGGCGACGATCACGGCGGCGTCTATGCGGTGACGCTGGGGTGGAGCGGCAGTCATCGGATTGCGGTCGAGAAATTGCGCGAGGGCGAGGTTGTCGTGCAGGCCGGCGAACTGCGCGTTGACGACGACGCTGTTGCGGCGGGTTACGAGAGTCCTTGGTGTTACGCGACCTACTCGCCGCGCGGGTTGAATGGAGCGATGCAGGCACTGCATGCGTTCGTGCGCGAGCGTGTGGTGCCGAAGAGCGTCGCGGCGCGGGCGCGGCCCGTGCACTACAACACGTGGGAAGCGGTTTACTTCAAGCATGACGTCGCGGCGTTGAAGCTGCTTGCCGATCGCGCGGCGGCCGTGGGGGCTGAGCGGTTCGTGCTCGACGACGGCTGGTTCAAGGGGCGTAACGACGACCATGCGGGACTTGGCGATTGGATTGTCGATGCGAAGAAGTATCCCGATGGTTTGACGCCGCTGATCGATCATGTGCGTTCGAAGGACCTTGAGTTCGGGTTGTGGGTTGAGCCTGAGATGGTGAACCCGGACAGCGATTTGGCGCGCACGCATCCGGATTGGCTGCGCCGCGACGGACATGGGC
The DNA here is from genome assembly GCA_964647355.1 of uncultured Flavobacteriaceae bacterium. Taxonomy (GTDB): domain Bacteria; phylum Pseudomonadota; class Alphaproteobacteria; order Micropepsales; family Micropepsaceae; genus SZUA-430. The sequence continues at coordinate 118,509 of CAZYGK010000002.1, forward strand.
TTCTCCTCATGCGAAATCAGGCGGTGCTTGATGTCGCTCGCGCCGATGTTTCGGATTACTTGTTCGATGCGCTTGATGCATTGCTTTCGGCGCATCCGATTTCGTATCTCAAATGGGACATGAACCGGGACCTCACGGGCGCGGGGCATGGGGCTTATGTGCGCGCGGTTTGGGCGCTCGTCGATCGGCTTCGGGCCGCGCACCCAACCGTCGAGATCGAGACCTGCGCGAGCGGCGGTGGGCGCTGCGACTACGGCATGCTGGCGCGAACGGAGCGCGTTTGGGTTTCGGATTCGAACGATGCGCTCGACCGGTTCGACATTCAGGCCCACGCCAACCTGTTCCTGCCGCCTGAGGTTTGCGGCGTACATGTGGGGCCGGCGAGCTGTCACATCACGGGGCGGCGGTTGTCGCTCGATCTGCGCGCACATGTGGCGATGTTCGGGCACATGGGGCTTGAGCTCGATTTGCGCGAACTTTCGGATGCGGATGTCGAGCGGTTGGCCGTGCATATCGGGAACTACAAGCGATTTCGTTCTCTGCTTCATTCGGGCGCGTACTGGCGGCGCACGCTCGATGCCGATCATGCGGCGGTTTGCGTAATCTCCGGCGACGAAGCCTTGGCGCTTGCCGTGCGTACCGGTTCGGCGCAGCTCGGGCGCGGGACGCTGCTGAAAATGCCGGGTCTTCGCGCTGACGCTACGTACCGCGTTGCGGCCATCGCGCCGGTTTCGAAGAGTGTCGAAGCGTCGCTGGCTCTACCGTTAACGCTCTCAGGCCGCGTGCTTGAAGCGCGGGGGGTAGAGCTTTATCTCCCAAGGCCGGAAACCTCGCTTCTCATTCACGCCCGGATGATTTGAGGTTTCTTGCTTTCGGGACCCTGGGCGCGCGATAAACGCGGCGCCAAATCAACGGACGAAATCCATGCCCTCCTACAAAGCCCCTGTCGCCGATTTCGAGTTCCTTTTGTTCGACGTGCACGAGATCGACAAGTACGCCGACCTGCCGGGGTATAAGGAGCTCGACAAGGCGACCGTTCGCGACGTGCTCGAAGGTGCGGGCACGTTTTGCGAGGAAGTGCTGCAGCCGATCAACCAATCGGGCGACGAGGAAGGATGCCATTTCGAGAACGGCGTCGTGCGCACGCCGAAGGGCTTCAAGGAAGCCTGGAACGCCTATCGCGAGGCGGGTTGGAACCGGCTCGCCGTGCCAGAGCAGTTCGGCGGCGCGGGCTTGCCGATCATGATGACATTTGCGGTCAGCGAGATGGCATTCGCCGCGAACCAGGCGTTTGCGATGTATCCGGGGCTGACGGCAGCCGCCTACTCCGCGCTTGCCGCGACGGGTGAGCCGTGGATGCGCGAGCATATCGTCAAGCGCATGGTCGCGGGCGATTGGGCGGGCACGATGTGCCTGACCGAGCCGCATTGCGGCACCGATCTTCGCCTGATGAAGACGAAGGCGGTGGAGCTGCCGGACGGGACGTACAAGCTTTCGGGAACGAAGATTTTCATCTCTGGCGGCGATCAGGATTTGACCGAGAACATCATCCATATGGTGATCGCGAAGATCCCGGATGAGACGGGCAAGACCTCCGACGATCTCTCGACCGTCAACTTCTTCATGGTACCGAAGTTCTTGGTTTCGGAAGAGGGCAAGATGGGCACGCGCAACGGCGTCTCCACGGGCTCCATCGAGAAGAAAATGGGCATCAAGGCGAACGCGACCGCCGTCTTGAACTTCGACGAAGCGAAGGCCTGGCGCTTGGGGCCGAAGCCGCAGAAGAAGGCGGACGGGGCGAAAGGTTCGTCGTCGGCCGGCATGAAGGGCATGTTCGGCATGATGAATGCTGCGCGTCTCGGCGTCGGCGTGCAGGGCGTCGCGATCGCCGAGGTCGCGTATCAGAATGCGGCGATCTATGCGAAGGAGCGGCTTGTCGGCCGCGCGCTCACCGGTGCGAAGGCGCCGGACAAGCCCGCCGACCCCTTGATCGTGCATCCGGACGTGCGGCGCATGCTGATGTTTGCGCGCGTTGCGGCGGAAGGCGGACGGTCGCTTGCGACGTTCATCTCGCTGCAGCTTGGGATCGCCGGGTCGCTGCGCCCCGAGATGGAGCGCGTCGAGGCCGCCGATCTTGCCGATCTGCTCACGCCCGTGATCAAGGCGTTCTGCACCGACATGGGCTTCGATGCGGCGAACGCGGCGATGCAGGTGTTCGGCGGGCACGGCTACGTGCGCGACCACGGGATGGAGCAGTTCGTACGCGACGCGCGGATCAACCAGACCTATGAGGGCGCGAACGGCGTGCAGGCACTCGACCTTGTGGGCCGCAAGCTTGCGCGCAACGGCGGACGGGCGCCGTTCGCCTTGTTCAAGCGGATCAACGATTTCATCGCGGCCGAAACTTCGGATGCGATGAAGCCTTATGTGACGCCGTTGAAGGCCGGCGTCATGCGCACGCAAGAGGCGACGATGTGGCTCGCACAGAACGGGTTGAAGAACCCGGACAATGCGGGTGCCGCCAGCGTCGATTACTTGCGCCTCTTCGGGCTCACCGTGATCGGCTGGTTGTGGGCGCGCCAGGCGAAGGCTGCGATGGCGAAGCTCGCGACCAAGCCCGCGAACGCGGCGTTCTACGAAACGAAACTGGCCTCGGCCCGCTTCTGGATGGAACGGTTGATGCCGGACACGGCATCGCTTTCCGAGCGGATCAAGGCGGGTGCCGACGGTCTGATGCAGCTCGACGCGGCGAACTTCTGAGCGGATACAAAATCGAATCCGTTAGAAGCGTTAGATCGGCGGATCTCTGCGGGTTTATCCGTTAGATATGCGTTAGATATCCGTTAGACGTGCGTTAGGCGGCAAGCCTGGCGCGCACAAAATGTGCGCGTCGCGTGTGCAGTTGAGGTGCACGATAGACGTGCACGATTCGCTAAAGCGTACAGCGCCACAGGCAGCAAGGTTCAGATGCAATTTTCAAGTCGCAGCCGCGCGCCGTTTGGCGCGGGAACGCGATGCGTGCCGTGCGCGGGCTTGCATCGCGGAGAACTTAATATAAATAACACAACTTTCTATACAATTCAAGAATATTGCGCGCGAGACCGGCGACGTCATCCCCGCGCCTTTGGAGTTCGCGGCCGGCTCGATTGGTTCAGCTTCGAGGCAGCTTCCGCACAGGGTGAACGTGCCCGGCCCCGAGACCGCAGTCATTGCAAACGCGAAAGCGGCCGGTTTAGGCCGGCCGCTTGCTGCTTACGACGCGTGTCGCGGCGCTTATTCGAGGTCGACTGTCGCGCGGCGGTTTTGCGGTTCTTTGACGTTGTCGCCGGTTTGGACGAGGAGTTCGCCTTCGCCCCGGCCTGCCGTTGTGATGGCGCCGTCAGGAACACCTTTACCGGCGAGGTTCGACTTGGCGGCATTCGCGCGGCACTCGGACAGACGTTGGTTGTAGGCATTGGAGCCCGAGGAGTCCGTGTGGCCGACGATGCGGACGCTGGCCGCACCCGTGCTCTTGGCGGCAGCGGCCGCGTCGCTCAACACCCGGTCGGCTTCGGCCGTGATATCGCACTTGTTGTAACCGAAGAAAATGGTGAACTGCTTCACCGGCGGCGGTGGCGGTGGCCGAGGGGGCGGCGCCACCGGCGGCGGGGCCGCGGGCTCGGCCGCGCCGAACGAATAGCGGATCCCGAGCGTGGCCGCGTGCTTTTCGATATCTTCAACACGGATGCAGCAGGTGTGGCTGGGCGTCCGGTCGATGGTGAGTTCGGGATCGGTGACCCGCAGATAGCGATAGCGCAGTGTGAGCTGCGTGCGCTTCGTCAGATCGTAGTTCAGTCCCGCGAGCGCTTGATAGGCGAAACTCCACTCACTGCTGTCGATCTCTTCCAAGGTCGGATTGTTCCACTCGAACCGCACCTGGTCGGCGCCCGCACCGGCGCCCACAGAGGCCGACAGACGATCGGTCAGCCGCAGGTCGTAGAGCACGTTCGCCATCAGCGAGAATTCTTGCAGTTCGGCGTCGAGATTCCCGGTGTTGACGCTGCTGGGTGCGCCGTTCAGCGTGACGTAGGTCGAGACAAAATCTTCCAGTTTGTTTTCGCGATAGCCCGCTTCCAGTTCCAGGCGCCAGCTGCCGAAGGCATAGCCGGCGGTCGCAAAGACCGCCCAGCCGGCGGGACCGTCATCGACGGTGTAGTGATGGAAGTGCGTGACCGGGCCTGCGCTCGTCGCCTGTTCCAGATACTCGAGTTCTCCGGCCCAGCTGGCGCCGCCCTCGAGCCCGACGTACCAGCCGTTCAGCTGGCCCGCTTGCGCGGGTGCGATCAGCGCGAGCGCAGCTGCGGTGCCGAGCAAAAGTGTCGTTCGTTTCATGCCTATCCCCTCGATACGCGAATCAGTTGCCGTTCGCGAGGGTAGCCGTGCGCCCCCTACCAAATTGTTGCAGTGGGGATACGGTGCCTAGCTTACGCGCGGTGCAGCGTTGTGCGCTGTTCCGTTCGGGGCGGCTCGGCATCCTTGGGGCACTGGTCGTAATGTTCGGGATGACGATCGGCCATCGCAGAAGCTCGATGGAAGCGTAGCCGGCGACGCTCGATCCGTCATCCGATGCGGAGTGCCGTCGCGGTCATGGCGAAAGCCGGGCGTGGGATGGACCCGGCGCCCGGCTAAATCTCTGTCCGAGGATTGGGGGAGTGGCTCGCGCCGAAAGTTAGGCGAGTTGGAGGTTGTTGACCGCGATCTTGCCGCGATCTTCTTTCGTGTCGAAAGAAACCTTCTGGCCTTCGTTGAGGCCGCGGATGCCTGCGCGCTCAAGCGCGGTCGCGTGGACGAAAACGTCCTTGCCGCCGTCTTCCGGTTGGATGAAGCCAAAGCCTTTTTGGCTGTTGTAAAATTTTACGATGCCGGTTTTCACTCGATGTCCTTATTCGTCGTGTGTCGTGGTTGCATGTGCAAAATGCCCGCGTTGCCTAGGGTATGAGCGTCCTTTTGGCAAGGCTGCGCCTCGCCCTCCTCCGCAAAAGTGCTGCGTTCACGCGCCCCGGTTGTTTGGTGGAGCCGCCAGCGCGTCAAAATGACCTCGTCGGCGCCTTTGCGTCAGACTTGGCTTGTTCGGTTTCACAGTGAGGAGGCGCCCGCGGGTTGCGGGCGCCTAGATCGGCTATCGCGCCAGCGTGGGAAGGAGTTCGTCCAGTTCCGCGAATTGTTCCGGCAGCCCTGCAGCCGAGCCTTCAAGGGCTTCGTCTGCCGCTTCCTTGGTCGGGTAGCGTTCGGTCAGCGTCAGTTCGGTTTTGCCGTTCTTTTCTTCGAACGTTACCGTCGTGACGGCACCGCCTTCGCTTTCTTCGTTTGTCCAGACGATGCGGGCGTTCGGGATTACTTCGATGTATTTGCCGAAGAACGGCATCGTTTGCTCGAAGTCGGGGTGGCGGATCTCGAGCCGGTAGGTGCCGCCGGTGCGGACATCCATCTCGCAAGAGACGACGGTCATGCCCATGGCCTTCGGGATCCACCAGCGCTGGAAGAGTTCGGGCCTCGCCCACGCTTGAAAGACGATGTGCGCGGGCGCGTCGAAGGTTCGCGTGACCGTCAGTTCGCGGTCGGATTTGCGCTTCACCGCCGTGCGGACATTCATGGGGGCGTCGCCGCTATCGTTTTTTCCGGCCATCGGCTTTCTCCTTGCGTTTCAGTTCTTCGATGATGTTGTCCAATTCGTCGAACCGTGCGGCCCAGAGCTGGCGGTAGCGTTCGATCCAGGCGGCCTCTTCCTCAAGCGTGCGTCGGCCGAGCTTGCAGGTTCGCACGCGGCCGACCTTCTGCGTTGCAACGAGGCCCGCCTGCTCCAGCACGGCGACGTGCTTCTTCATGCCCGTGAGGGTCATGTGGAATTTTTCGGCGAGATCCGTGATCGACGCGTCGGAGCGGACGAGCTGCTCCAGGATGCCGCGGCGGGTGGCATCCGAGAGCGCGGCGAACGATGTGTCAAAGCGGGGTTGTTGATACTGAACCATTTGGATCATTGTTTGACGCGGGGGTGGTCGATGTTCACCGAGCGAGCAATCCGTCCAGGTGCCGGTAGTTGTGCTCCAAGCCGTCCGTTGCGCCCGTGGCTATGGTGGCGTCGCGTTCTTCCTTGGAGGCAAATAGCATTGTGACGATCAGGGTCGTGATGCCGCCGGCGTCCTCGAAGGCCGTCGTCACGATCTTCGGCTCTTTCGTCATGGCCACGCCAAACGTCCCCGGATCGTAGTGTTCTTCAAAGACCAGCCGCGTCGTCGGCGCTACTTCGAGGTACTTGCCGAAAAATCCGAACTCCCCCTGAGACTCATCGTTGCGCCAACGCCAACGATAGGAACCTCCGACGCGCACATCCATTTCGCAAACGGGCATCGACCAACCATCATAGCCCTTTAGCCATTTCCTCACCAATTCCGGCTTCGTGTACGCTTCCCAAACCAATCGCGCCGGTGCCTTGAATGGGCGTGTCACGCGCACTTCACGATCCGAAGCCATTTCGACCTTTGTGTTGCTCATCCGAATTTTCCTCCGAAGCGTCGAAGCGGGTTTTCTTACACTGAACCATATGGTTCAGTTTTTAGCGCAGGATCGGCTGGTGCGCAAGGGGGGGCGTTGTTATTCGTCTGCTGGCAGAGGAACCGTTGTGCCCCACCCGCGAGCGCGGGCATCCCTGCCCGCTCTTGCTGCCTCGTCATCGCACAAAGGGTGGGCAAGGATGCCCGCGCTCCAGGGTGTGCGCGCTCTTCGCGGTTGGGTGCAGCGCCTACCCAATTGTTTACGCGAATGTGATCGGTTTCCGGCGTGTGGGTTCGCTAGGCTCTTGGCCACGATCAGGGGATGGAACGGGGCATGCCGCAAACAATCAATCGCCGGCAATTGATGTCGGAAGCTGCCGCGCTGGGCGCGGTGCTTGCGCTCGGGACGGCTTCCGCGAAGAGCCGCACGGCCAAGCCGGTCGAGCGGCGCGATCTCTATCCGCAAGGCGTTGCGTCCGGCGATCCGGATACGACGAGCGTGATCCTGTGGACGCGTCGGCCGCCGGATGTTTCGCGCTCCAAGCGGTTAACGGTCGAGGTTGCGGCCGACCCCGCGTTCCAGCGCATCGTGGCGCATGGCGCCTCCACCATCGGCGAGAACACCGATTGGACGTGCCGGTTCTTGGCGGCGGGTCTCGAGCCGGCGCGCGAGTATTGGTACCGGTTCATCGACGAGAAGGGCAACGCGAGCCGCGTCGGGCGCACGCTGACGGCGCCGGCTGACGACGACAGCCGCCCCGTTCGCTTCGCTTTCGTGAGTTGTCACGACGTGACGATCGGTGCGGGCAACGCCTATCGACGCATGAAATACGAGGACGAGCAGCGCCCGCGTGACGAACAGCTTAGCTTCGTGCTGCATCTCGGCGATTTCGTCTACGAGATGGTTTGGTACCCGGAAGAAACGCCGGGCGGCATTCTGCGCGGCCGGCGGCTTCGCGACATCGTGCGCTATCCGAACGGCGAGAAGATCGGCAAGTTCTATGTGCCGACAAGCCTCGCCGACTATCGCGCGCTCTATCGCGGCTATCTGACGGACCCCGATCTGCAGGACGCGCGCGCGCAATGGCCGTTCGTGCCCGTGTGGGACAATCACGAGTTCTCTTGGCAGGCCTATCAGAGCCAGCAGGTGTTCGGCGGCAAGGTGCGTCCGGCGCAGCGCGTCAAGGTGGCGGCGAGCCAAGCTTGGTACGAGTTTCAGCCTGCGCGCGTGCGCAAGCCCGGCGCGGGCGATCCGTTCGAGGCGCCTGTGGTTCAGGACGCACCGCTAACGACGTTGGACGAGCGCGGCTTAGGCCTGGAGCCGAACAACTTGACCGCGGTCAATGCGCTCAAGATCTATCGTGCGTTCCGCTTCGGCCGGAACGTCGACATGATCCTGACCGACAACCGGTCGTATGCGGGGCCGCCTGCGGACGGCAGTTCGCTTCCGGCCATTCCGATCGGTGCGATCCCCGAAGACGCGAACGAGATCCTCGACATGGGGCGCGCGTATAACGGCGGCTCGCCCCCCGCGACGATCCGCGTCGGGACCGCCGATATCGCGAACACGCAGAAGGATGCGCCGCCGCAAACCTATTTGGGTCTCGAGCAAATTGCCTGGTTCAAGGATCGGCTGCGGAACGCGAAAGCGCCGTGGAAGATTTGGGGTCATTCGCTTGGAACGCTAAGCTGGCGTATGGATCCTCAGAACATGCCGGCGCCGCACCGGAAGGATTGGCCAAGCAAGGGGTACGGCGTTCTCAACGCGGGCAATTTCGTCGAGCATTCGGACATTTTCGGGATGTTGCAGAAGGAAGGCATCACGGGCTTTGCGATCGTGGCCGGCGACAAGCATTCCTTCTGGGCCGGCTATCCCAGCAACACACTGCCGCCGCGCGCGTTCGAGCCGGTCGGCGTCGAGTTCATCACGGGCTCGATTACCGCGCAGGGCGCGGCCGAGGTGCAGGAACTGACGATGAAGAAAGACAATCCGTTCCGCGCGCTCTACATCCACGACAAGCCGGACGGATCGATGGAGTGCACGTTCGGCATGACCTTGATGCACGGCGTGAAGTCGTCGCTGACGCTTGCCGAGACGCACGATCCTGCGCGGGCGCGGGCCGCGCGCAATCCGGAGCTTGCGCCGCATTTGAAGTTCGTCGATCACGGCGGGCATGGCTATGCGACGGTCAGGGCGTCGGCGGAGGAGCTTGTCACGGAGTTCGTCTGCATCCCGCGGCCGCTCGAGCGCAGCGCCACCGACGACGGCGGGCCGATCGTCTATCGCGTGCGGCACCGGGTGCCTTTGTGGCGCGCTGGTGAGCGGCCGCAGATGGTGCAGGAGGTTGTCGAGGGCGACCCGGGGCTTGCGATCTGATTATCGCCGCACAAAGGCGTGCTAGGATCGGGCGTCTTCACGGAAGCGCAGGATGCTCGCCTATCAAGCTCAGGACTGTGCCGCGACGTTGGCCGAGGGGATCGCCGCTTACTACGACGCGCATCCGTTCTTGAAGCGCGGGGCTGCGCTTTCGACCGAAGCGCAGGAATTCTTCCGCTGTCACGATGCGGTGCATGTCGTCTATGGCTGCGATACGTCGCTGCCGCATGAGGCGATCGTGAAGCTGTCCAGCTTTTTCGGCACGACCGAAGGTTTCGGCACGATGCGCGGATACCGGCTCTACGAGTCGCTCGACATATACCGTCAGCTGCGCACGACGGACATTTTGCGGACGATTGCTGCGGCGCCACTCATTGTGCCCCGCACGTTGTGGCGGTGTTCGCGGCAGACGCGGCGCTGGCCGTGGGCGGCGTTCGATGAATTCATGAACGTGACGCTGCGCGAGATACGTGCGGATTTCGGGATACGGGTGGCGTAGTCTGGGAGCGCGGGCTACCAAGCTGTGCCTGTGCTATATGCGACGAACGATGAGGAGAACCAAACATGCCGCGCGTTTCGCATTTTGAGATTCATGCGAGCGAGCCTGCGAAGCTTGCCGCCTATTACCGCGAGTTGTTCGGGTGGAAGTTGCAGCACCTTGCGCACATCGATTATTGGCTGATCGATACGAGCGAGGGGCAAGAGCCCGGCATCAACGGCGGTCTGCTGCAACGGCGCGGACCTAAGCCTGCCGACGGTCAAGCGGTCAACGCGTTCATGTGCACGGTTAGCGTGAACTCGGTCGATGCATACCGCGCGAAGGCAATCCAACTGGGCGGGGCCGAGGCGCTGCCCAAGATGGCGATCCCCGGCGTCGGCTGGGTCGCTTACTGTAAGGACCCGGACGGCAACATCTTCGGGCTGCATCAGGAAGACAGGAACGCGAAGTAGCACGATCGCACGAAAGTGACGCTCGTTGTTTTGGAGATTGGACATGGCTGTCTCGCGCGAGGTCATTCGTTGGGAAGCCGGCGGCATTGCGTTCGTCTTCGTGGCGGGGTCGCTCTTGCACTTTGCTTACGACTGGCTCGGCCGTTCGCCCTGGATGGCGCCCATCGCAGCGATCGATGAAAGCGTTTGGGAACACCTGAAGCTCGCCTTTTGGCCCGCAGCGGCGTTCGCCGCCGTGCAGGGAGCCGCAATGGGCACACGCGTGCGTAATTTCGTGTTGGGTAAGGCCGTCGCGCTCACGGTGGCGCCGCTTGCGATCGTCTTCGGATTCTACGGCTATACCGCTGCTCTCGGCTTTCACACGCTTGTGGCGGACCTGGCGTTGTTCGTCATCGCCATTGCGCTCGGCGCTGCAGCCACCCTCGCCGTCTACGGCATGCCGGATTTCGGATCGGCGGGGCGCAGGGCCGGCATCGCCGCTATCGTTGCCTGGGTCGCGGCGTTCGCTGCATTTACATTCGCGAAGCCACCCTACCCTTTGTTCCATCCCGGACAGGAAAGCCCGCGCCACGAGGACGCGTCGAGTTCTTAGCGGAACAGGCCGTCAGTTGACGCACTGATTCAAGTTGTCGGCGATGCTCTGCACCCAAGGGACGAAGATGGCTTGACCGAAGCCCTGCACAGCGAAGCGGTCGCGGCCAGGATCACTGCAGCTCGAGATATTCGGGACAGGCGGGCGGCGGCGCGTTCCAGACGAGCGCGCCTGTCGTTGCGTTGCGCACGAGGTCGCGTCTGAACGTGCAGCGCCGGTCCTTCGCCCAATAGAGATCGGCCTTGCGTAGTTGGCCTTCGCGTGCGGAATCGTCGAAGCGGTCCCGCGGGCCGGGGAACGACTGTGCTTGGGCTTTGTAGGCCAGGCGAATGCCGTTCGGGCTGCGCGGCGCCACGGTCAGCCGTGCGCGATAGCGGTATTCGTCGTGGCAGGCGCCGCGGCGGCGCCGTTCGTCTTCCTTTGAAAAACAGGCGCGGACGAGGAAGCTGCTTTCGAGGGGCACGTCGAGCGCGCTCAGCGGCTTGACGTTCGGATCGGGACGCAGTTCGAAGAGGCTCAGCGTCGTCAAGGATCCACCGCCGCCGGAATAAGCCTCACGCTGCGTGCGGACAACGCCCACGAGAACGAATTCGCCCTGCCCTTGCTGTTTCACGCGAACGATCGAACGCCAGATCGTCGATTCGAGCCGGTGATCTTCGTCCTGCTCAAGCGTCAGCGTTCCGACGGTGCCGACGTCGCGATGGCGGACTGTTGCGGCACCGTCCTTGGCCGTCACGCACCAGACGCGGTCGGCCGTGCAAAGCTCCGCTAGCGTTCCGGCGCGGGCGCGAAGCGGCTCGATCAGCGTGGCGGCGTGAGCGGCAGCGGCTGCGGCGACGGCGGCGAGCACCGCAAGAAAGAGTGTTTTCATGTCACTCGTTCTCGGGTGTTTGGCGCGCTCCGTCAATGTGCCGTGCGGGCAACTTGCGTTACTTTGCGACGAAGCGTTTGCGCAGCTCGAACTTCAGCACTTTGCCCGCCGGGTTGCGGGGCATGGTGTCGATGAGCTCAAGGCGCGAGGGGAGCTTGTAGCGCGCGAGGCGTTCGGTGCCCCAGGCGCGGAGTTCTTCGAGCGTGAGCTTCTGCCCTGGTTTCAGCACGACGACCGCGACGACGGCCTCGCCCCATTTCTCGTCGGGCTGGCCCAGCACCGCGACTTCGGCGATCGCCGGGTGCGCGTAGAGCACGGCTTCGACTTCTGCGGGGTAGACGTTTTCGCCGCCGGTGATGACCATGTCCTTCACGCGGTCGCAGATGTAGAGGAAGCGGTCGGCGTCGTAGTAGCCGACGTCGCCGGAGTGGAACCAGCCGGCCTTGTCGATCGCGGCGGCGGTTGCTTCCGGCTTGTTCCAATAGCCCTTCATCACGTTCGGCCCGCGGATCACGACTTCGCCGCGCGCCATCGGTTCGTGGATGAACTTGCCGTCGGCGTCCATCAGTTCGACGTCGACGAAGAAGCCAGGCTGGCCGGCGGAGCCGACTTTCTTAGCGCTCCACTCGCTGGTCAGAAACGTCGCCATCGGTGCGGTTTCGGTGAGGCCGTAGCCCTGGTTCACGGGCACGCCGCGCTTCGCATAGAGATGCAGCAACGGTTCGGGCACAGGCGCGCCGCCGCAGAGGATCATCCTGAGGCTCGATAGATCGCTTTGCGCGAACGCCGGATGCTGGCTCACCACGAGCAACATCGCGGGCACGGCGAATGCGGTCGTGACCTTGTGCTTCACGACGTCTTCGATCCAGCGCGTCGGGTCGAAACCGCGATGGAGCAGAACCTCCGCCCCTTTCTGCCAAGCGACGAGCGTCGTCACGTTCAAGCCGCCGATGTGAAACAGCGGCGCGCAGACGAGCGTGACGTCGTTTTCGTGCGTGTCGATCGTGAGCAAGCCCATGCTGTTGTTCCACCACAGATTCCCGTGGGTCAGCATCGCGCCCTTCGGGCGGCCGGTGGTGCCGGAGGTGTACATAATAATCGCGACTTCATCCTCGCCGACCGGCTCGCTCGCCGTGTAGGGCTCAGCCTTCGCCGTGAACGTGACGAGCGACGGCCAGCCTTCCGCATCGACATCGGCGGAGACGTAGTGGCGACAGGGCAGCTTGTTGCGGATGCCGTCGATCACCGGGCGATGCGGGCTGTCGGCGACGATCGTGTGCACGCCCGCGTCGTTGATGATGTAGTCGAGTTCGGGGCCGGTCAGGCGGAAGTTCAGCGGCACGAAGATCGCGCCGAGGCGCGCGGCCGCGAACATCGTCTCGAAGAACGCGGGCTGGTTCAGACCGATAAAGGCGACGCGGTCGCCGCGGCAGACGCCGGCCGCCTTGAGCGCGCCGGCGAGCTTGTCGAAGCGCGCCTGGAGTTCAGCGTAGGTCCAGCTCTTGCCTTCGAACGTCAGCGCGCGACGGTGGCCGGTGCGCTTGGCGCGTTGCAGGAACCAGTTTCCAAGGCTGACATCAGGCGCGGCCATGCGTGTTTCCTCCCGTGCTGCACGTGGTCGGCAGCGCTTCAGGCGGTTCTAGCGGAGGTGCGGGAGAGGGGCAATCGTGGCGCGCGGCCCACCTACGCCCCTCGCATCAGCCTTCCCGCCATCACCACGTGCGTCACGGCGGCGGGATCGGCGAGGCTTGCGATGTTGTCGAGCGGGTTCACCGTCGTCAGTACGATGTCGGCGTGGGCGCCGGGGGTGAGACGGCCGATCTTGCCTTCCATCCGGCAGAGGCGCGGATTGACCAGGTACATCGCGCGCAGGATTTCCTTGCCGCTTTCGACCTCGGCGCGGATTGCGAATTCGCGCGCTTGGCGGTTTTGGGTTTCGCCGATCAAGTCGGTGCCCCAACCCATCGTGACGCCCGCGGCGCGGGCGATTTCGAGCGAGCGGATGCCGGCGTCATAGACCTTGCGGTTCTTTTCGATGTTCGTTGCGGGCAGGCCGAGCGCCTTGCCGAAATGTTCCATCGCCTCGTAGGTCGAAAGCGTCGGCACCAGAACAGCGCCCTTTGCGGCGACGGCCTTGGCCGCAGCGGCGTCGATCAGGTTGCCGTGTTCGATCGAGTGCACGCCCGCTTCGACGGCCATGGTGATCGACTCTGGCGAATAAGCGTGCGCCGCGACGTAGGTTTGGCGGTGGCGCGCCTCTTCCACGACGGCCGCGATTTCGCCGTGCGTGTATTGGATCGATTCCAGCGGGTCACGCGGCGTCGCCACGCCGCCCGAGGCGTGTATCTTCAGGAAATCGGAGCCGTCGCGCAGATTGTGGCGCGCGGCCTTGCGTACGGCTTCGACGCCGTCGCAGACGATGCCGAACGCGCTGTGGCGCATCTGGCAAGCGCATTGCGGTACGGGAAGAGCGCCGGATTCGACGTCGCCGTGGCCGCCGGTCTGCGACAGCATGCGGCCTGCGCGCACGATGCGCGGACCGGTTGCCATGCCGGTCTTGATCGCGAGGATCAGACCTTCGATTTCACCGCCGAGATCGCGCACCGTCGTGAAGCCGCGATCGACGGTTTCGCGCGCCAGGCGCGCCATCGCGATGCCGAACTCGACTTCGCTCCATTTCGCGAGTTTGTGGAAGTCGAGCGTCGTCAGCCGGAAGTGCACGTGCGCGTCGATGAAGCCCGGCAGCATACAGGCGCCCTTCGCGTCGATCGTGACGTCGGCTTTGCCGGTGTCTTCACCGACGGCGGCGATAACGCCGTTTTCGGCGACGAGCGTCGTCGTGCCGGTGAAGGCAAGCGTGTCGGTATCGAAGCAGTTCGCGTTGCGAATGACGAGGCGCATCAGTGTCTCCCTGGCGGCTGATGTAGCAGACACGAGGAGCACTTCCAACGCCGGCATCTGCCGGTTACTTCACCGCTACCGGCTTCACCGCGTCGATCTTGGCTTCGTAGGTGTAGACGGCTGTGGCGAGCGGGTCTGCGCTTGCGTTGCCGGCTTCGGCGTGGCGTTGCACCAAAGCCGCCGCGGCATTCGCGTCGAGCCGGCCGTATTCCAGCAGCGCTTCGTTCGGCGGCACGTCGCTCACGAACGACCATTTGTATTCGGCGAACTTGCGGCCGGGCGCGACGGCGCGATCGAAGAAGGCGACGGTGACGGTAAAGCCGGTCACGGCGATGTCGGCGCGGTTGTTCGCGACGCGGAACTCAAACGATGCGGAGCCGTCGGCGTTCGGGGTCATGCCGCCGCTGACTCCGAGGTCGGCGCCCGGCGCGGCGCCGACTGACGGCGCGAGCACCAGGGACGCCGCCAGGGCGGCTGCGCTCATCAGCTTGCTCATGGTCTTCACTTTGCCGCAACGCCCGTCAGTGCGGCGCAATCGGCGGCGAATTTTTCGAACACTTGGCCGTTGTCGATCGCCGATTCCGCGAAGGCGTAGCCATCGTTGACGGAAATCCGCACGGTCGTGGAGTCGCGAACGGCAGCCAGGAGTTCAGCCGTGAGCGGCGCGCTCACCGAGAACGAGGCGCCCGCATCCGAGCCGGGGACCAGTGCCGCCTCGAACGTCGCGCCGCCCGCCACCAGCGCATAGGGCGCCGCCATGTTGGCCATGCCGACCTGTTTGCTGCTGGCCGTGAAGGTGAGCGTGGGGCCTGTCTTGGTGCAAACGAGGCGGAAGGGTTCCATGTCCTTCGTTTCCTGCTTCGACAGCGCGATTTCGCCGGCGCCGTTCGTTTGCGTCCAGCCGTCGGTCTGGCTGGGCCCGCAGGCGGCGAGCGCGAGGACCGCACTCAGTATGATTGCTCGACGCATGCTCGGCTTCCTTTTTGTTTGCGGCTGGAAGCCGCGTTGGGTGGTCCGGTTTCTTGCACCGGATTGGGGCTTCTCGAAGGCAGGATCTAGGCGAGCGAGCGTTTCAGCGCCTCCAACCCCTGCTCGTGCGTGACGGGCGCAGCATAGCTCAACTCACGGCGCGCTTTGGCGTCGGTCAAAATGCAATCGTGGCTCATGATGTTCGCCGTGAAGCGGGTGAGCGGGGGCTTCGCGCTGAGGCCCATGGCGCGGAAGGCGGTTTCGCCGACGTAGGCGATCCCGCGCACGAGCCAACCGGGGACGGCGCGCGCCGGGACCGGGATCTTTGCCGCCAGCATCATCTTCGTCATGAAGTCGCGGAAGACGACGGGACCTTCGTTGTCGAGGATGAAATAGGCTTCGCCGCCCTTGCCGCTCGTCAGGGCGAGGTTCATCGCGTGGACGAGGTTTGCGATGTTCGTGGTCGACGTCTTCATGCGGCCGCCGTCGATCCAGGCGAACTGCCCCTTCTCCACCATCGCTTTTATTTCGGGCAGGATCGTGAGGTCGCCTTCGCCCCAGATCATGCGCGGGCGCAGCACAATCGTCTTGAAGCCTGCGGCATCGTCGTTCGCCTCGCGAACGGTCTTTTCCGCGTGGGCTTTCGTGCGCGAATACGGATAGGGGCTGTCGAGTGCCAGCGGGTAGTGCTCATCGACGTTGTGCATATGCTGACCGTAAAAGAGCGCAGCCTCCGTGCCGATATGCACGAAGCGCCGCACGTCCGCACCCTTTGCCGCGACGAGCAGCTCCTTCGTGCCGTCGACGTTGATGCGCCAATAATCGTCCCAGGGGCCCCAATCTTCGACATAGGCGGCGCAGTGGATGACGGCATCGAAGCCCTTCAGCTGTTCGGTGCGGACTTCGCCGAGCTCGCAGCGCAGCGGGGTCGCGCCCAACGCGCGGATCTTGGCGTCGCTTTTCTCGCTGCGCGACATGGCGACGATGTCGTGCGTCTTCGCGTAAGCCTTGACAAACGCGCCGCCGACGAAGCCGGATGCGCCGGTGATGAAGATTTTCATGGGGCTCACCTCTTAAGGAGAGCCGTAGCCCCTTCGCTCTATTGCCGCAAGGCGCGGGCGATGGCGATGCCCATGTGTTCGGGGAGCGGTGGGTCGACGTTGGCGGTGATCGCTACGGTCCAAGGTCCGCCCGATTCGAGGATTGCGTTCGTGCCGGGGGCGCCGCCGGCGATACCCATCGGCGCTTCGTTGCGGCCTTGGGTGGAAACGCCGCGTAAGACCCAGGCCGTCATCTCGGCGTTCAACAGGCGGTTCGTGCGCAGCGCGTTGTCGAAGGCGAGCAGGTCTTTGGCTGTTGAATAGACGCCGCCCGCGCCGGAGCCGGTTGCGCCGTGGAAAGGCCTCGTGTTCTCGTAAGGGGCGTTCGGGCCACGGACGCGGCCGTAGGTGATCGCCGTGTTCGGGGGCAGGCTCGCACTGCTGAAATAGCCCGAGCGCGTCATGCCGGCGGGCGCAAAGACAGTGCGCTGGATGACGCTTTCGAACTTTTCGCGGGCGACGCGTTCGATCATCTCGCCGAGCACGACGTAGCAGCCGTTGCAGTACTCGTTTTGCGTGCCGGGTGCGAAGCGCGGCGGCAGCTTGGCGACATGCTCGAAATAGGCGTGATTCGAATGCAGCTGTGACTTGTCCGCCTTTTCGAAGGCCGGTCCGAAGAAGTCGGCGATGCCGCCTTTCATGTTCAGAAGCTGATCCACGGTTGCCGCGTGCGAAACAGCGTTCGGGAAATCCGGGATGATGTCGCCGAGCCGGGTCATCGGCTTCAGCTTGCCGTCCTGGATGAGCTTGGCGACGGCGACGTGAGTGAACTTCTTGCCGATCGAGGCGACGTTGTAGGCGGTGTCTTCGTTGGCGGGCAGTCTGCGCTCGCGGTCGGCGGGGCCGTAAGCGCGCAGGAACAGCGGTTTGCCGCCGCGTGCGACCAGGACGACGCCCGCGAAGGCATCGGCGCTGACGTGCGGCGCGAACCATTCGTCGAGCGTGCGCGCAAATTCGGGCTCGTTCATGCCGGCGTTCAGGGGGAGGGGCGCAAGCTTCACCGCCGTATCGTCGCCCGGGCCGACGGCTTCGATGCTCAGGCTCTTGATCTTGGCGTCGGGGGTGCCATCGAAGGCGAAGTCGAAGCGGAGTCTTCGCCCCGCCTTGCCGCGCGCGACGATGGTCAGGCCTTGCGCGTTTGCGTCGATCGTTTCGATCTCGAGCACGCCGAATTCTTCGTACACGGACTTCAACACTTCGGCGCGCCCGGCCGGGGTGCGGCGCGCGAGCATCGCGGGGGCAAAGTTTTCCTGCGCCGCCTTCTCGTAGATCGCGGGGTCGCCGGACGAGAGCGCCGCGACGATGGCGCGGGCGCGGACCTCGCCCGGCGGCGAGGCGTGTGCGGCAACGCCAATGACTGCGATCAAGGCGACGAGCGCAATAGCGCGGACGATGTGCACGGTCGGCATGTATTTTCCCCTCATTTCTGCACACTACGGCGCCAATTGTTCGGAAGTTTGTCGGTTTCAGTGGAGATTGTGTCAGCGGCGACAAGTTTGCAGAGCGGACACCCTTTGATCCCTATCAACGACAAAACGGGGTCGTAGGGCGATATTCACCCTACGTTCTTGGAGGACTGGACATGCGCGCGCTCAGCAACAGAGACTCAATCGCGTGGATGGTGTTCCTTGCGATCGTCCTGGTCGTCGCTTCCTACTTCGTGCCGACACCGATCTCGAGCATCTCCGACGACGTCTACCGGATTACCGTGACACCGGACCGGTAAGCCACGTTACGGGCGGCCACAACAGCCGGACGTCGGTGGGCGTGAGAACGCCTCGGCGCGGTCGGCTTCGACGCGAGCAATGAAGTCGATCATCGGGCCGGTGATGTCCGGCACTGCGGCTATGGGCATGTTGTGGCCCCAGCCTTTCACGATGTTAAGCTCCGCGCCCTTGATGCACTCGGCGGTGTGGCGGCCGGCTTCGGGCTTGATCAGTATGTCGCTGTCACCGTGGATGACGAGAGCGCGGACGTTCAGTTTCTTCAATTGCTCCGTGCGGGGCGGCGTCGCCATGACCGCCGCCCATTGGCGCAAACCTCCTTCGGGGTAGTAGCTGCGATCGTAGTTCATGGCGAAACGCGCGCGGACCTTGGCTTGGTCTTCCGGATAGCCCGGACTGCCGATAACGAGGCGTGCTTTCACTGCGTGGTCGGCGACGCTGTCTTTGTCTTCAGCCGGCGGCTTCTGCATCAGCGCTTCTTGCGCCTTCGGGTCGGAGCGCGGGAGCGACGGGTCGCTGGTCGTCGACATCAGCGAGATGAGGCTGCGCGTCTTCTCCGGATGGCGGATCGCCACGAGTTGGGCGATCATGCCGCCCATCGAGGCGCCGGCGATGTGTGCCGACTGAATGTTCAGCGCGTCGAGCAGCGCCGCGACGTCGTCGGCCATGTCGTTTAGCGTGTAGGGAACGGGCGGTGTCGTGCCGTCCTTCATCGCGGCCGCGACCGCACGCAGGTCGGGCAAAACGCCGTGATGCTTATGACCGAGGCCGATGTCGCGGTTGTCGAAGCGGATGACGCGTAGGCCGGCTGCGGCCAGCGCCTCGTGGAATTCGTCGGGCCAGGACGTCATCTGCGAGGTGTAGCCCTGGATGATGACGAGCGGCGGGCCGGAGGGCGGGCCTGAGAGTTCGTATTCGATCTCGATGCCGTTGGCTTTGAGTCGGGGCATAGGCGGTCCGGATGGTGAATGGGTGTCGGTGAATGGCGGATCGGGAGAGCGTAGCGCCGCCTTGCCGTCTCTAGGAAGGGGTGACTTACGCCCGGCCTCTATATAAGGAGTGCGGGACACAGCCACTCTCCAGACCCATGCAACGTAATTTTCGGGCGCTTAACGGTACGTTTGACGTCGCCATTATCGGTGGCGGGATTACGGGGGCTTGCATCGCGCGGGACGCGGCGCGGCGCGGCTATTCGGTCGCGCTGCTCGAGAAGCGCGACTTTTCCTGTGGGACGTCGTCGGGGTCGTCGAAGCTCGTGCATGGGGGGTTACGCTATCTCAAGACGTTCGAGTTCGGACTCATTCGCGAGTCGCTGAAGGAGCGGCGCGTGTGGGAGAAGATCGCGCCGCACATGGTCTATCCGCTGCAGTTCATGCTGCCGGTGAAGAGCGCGGCGGAGAGTTGGTTCGTGGGCGCGGGTCTGACCGTCTACGACCTGCTCGCCTTCGACCGGAACAGGCTTGACGATCCGGATCAGCATATGGCGGGGCATCGCGCGATCTCGGCCGCAGAGGCCAAGCGGCTTGAGCCGGCGGTGGCGCGCGACGGGATGTCCGGGGCCCTGCTCTATTACGACTGCCAGATGTACTCGCCGGAGCGGCTTGGGCTCGAGTGCCTGATCGATGCGGCGGCGCACGGCGCGGTGGTTGCAAACTACGCCGAGGCCGTCGGGTTCGAGCGGGCGAACGGCGGGATCGGCGCGGTGCGCGTGCGCGACATTGTGGGCGGCGACGATGCGACGGTGAGGGCGCGACTCTTCGTCAATGCAGCGGGACCGTGGGCGGACCGGCTGCTTGAGCTGATCTCGGGCGGCGAGGCGTCGCACAAGTTGATGCGGTCGAAGGGCATTCACATCGTCACGCATAAGCTGACCAACGGACGAGCGCTCGCAGTCAGTCATAAGGGCGGGCACATCTTCGTGCTGCCATGGCGGGATCATACGATCATCGGCACCACCGACACTGTGTTCAGCGAAAAGCCGGACGCGTTGAAGGTGACCGAGGGCGACATCGGCGATTACCTTGCCTATGTGAACGAGGCTCTGCCGACGCTGAAGCTGGAGCGCGAGCACGTGCTTTACGCCTATGCGGGGTTGCGGCCGCTTGTCGACGACGGTTCGAAAGATTCCTACAACGCGAGCCGGCGGGCGGAGCTTGTCGATCATGCGGCGGAAGGAGGGCCTGCGAACCTCATCTCGGCGATCGGCGGCAAGTGGACGACGTCGCGCGACAATGCAGAGAAGTGCGTCGACATGATTGCGGGCAAGCTTGGCGAGCAGAAGGCCTGCGACACGGGCGACGTGGTGCTGCCCGGCGCGACGGGGCGGTTCAAGCCCTTCGTCGAGAAGCTGACGCCGGATGCGCCGTCGCCGTCGATCGCGGCGAACCTCGCGCGCAACTATGGCGCGCGCGCGGGCCAGGTTTTGGCGCTGGCGCAGGAGGATAAATCGCTGCTCAATGCCGTGTCGCAGCACTTGCCGGATATTGCCGCGCAAGTTGCTTTCGCCGTACGATCCGAGATGGCGATGACGCTGGACGATGTTCTGTTCCGCCGCACGGGGCTTGGTACGCTGGGACCGCTGGAACCGTCCGCGGTCGAGGGCGTGGCGACGCTGATGGGTGCGATGCTCGGCTGGAGCGATGCGGAAAAGCAGCGGCAGGTCGCGTCGATCGCTTGGCGCTATGAGGCTTTGGGGCGCGCATGAAGACGCTGGCGGTGATCAATCCGCGTTCGGCGGGCGGCAAGACGGGACGCGACGCACAGTCGATTGCGACGCGGCTTGCCGAGGTTGCCGGTCCGATCACAGTTGCGCTCACGAACGGGCCGATGGACGCGGCGCGGATCACAACGCATGCCTTGAAGGAAGGATACGAGCGCGTGGTCGCCGTCGGCGGCGACGGCACGATCAACGAGGTCGTGAACGGCTTTTTCCAGAACGGCCAGGCGATCAATCCGGATGCGGAGTTCGCGCTGCTCAACCTCGGCACCGGCGGAGACTTCCGCAAGACGTTCGATATCGAGGCGGGCTTCGACGCGTCGCTGGAGCGGATCGCCGAAGGGCGGGTCAGGCGTATCGACGTCGGGCGCTTCACGTTTGTCACGCCCGAGGGCCAAAGCGGGATGCGGCACTTTGCGAATATCGCAAGCTTCGGCATGAGCGGCCATGTGGTGGACCGCGTGAACCGCTCGCCGTTGAAGCGCGCGTTGGGCGGGTTCATCTATACGTGGGCGAGCGTGACGGCGCTCTTCAGCTACAAAGCGCGGCCGGTGCGGTTGAAGGTCGACAACGTGTTCGACGACGTCGTGAAGATTTCGACCTGTGCGGTGTGCAACGGGCAGTTCTTCGGCGGCGGCATGCGGGTCGCGCCCGACGCGGCGCCGGACGACGGGCTACTCGACGTCATCATCATGGCGGATGCGCCGAAGGCGAACGTGCTGAAGTCGCTCGGCGACATCA